>NZ_JAYKZZ010000020.1:0-131940 GCF_035818675.1 Parapedobacter flavus | reverse complement strand
CAGGGCTTTCCGGCCTCTATGCCGGCCGGGCATGTTACTTGGACGCACCCAAGTAACCAAAGTGCTCCGGCTATGCCGCATTTGTTGTTCCGGCTGCGCGCTGGTGCAACGGCGAGAACCCTAGGCCGCCTGCACCCATGGCCCACCCCATGGCGGGGTTCCACTTGGTGAGGTAGGTACCCCACCATTTCTGCAACGCACCACCACGGCCTACACGTCCAACTGCGCCAAGGCCGATCCTGCCTCTGAACGCATGTGAGTGCAGATGGCCGGACGGAGCTATCACAGACCCACCCTCGCCGCTATACCCCATGGCGAGCATGCGTGGGGTTGGACGCGTTGGGACGAAGCCATCCGTAGATACCAGATCGAACGCGGACGGCCTAGCCTGCGGAGGTAGCAACCGGCAGCCAGGCATGCCCGAAAGCGAACCGACGAACGAAGGGATGGGTTGGCGTGTAGGGGTGGCTTCGGTTCGCTGCGGTGCATGCGGCAACGGGTTGCCACGGAGCAGGCAAGCCTTGATTTTTATCAAACTTTTGATCAAGCAAAAGTTTGTCGCCTCCGCGGCGAGAGAGCGGAAAAAAGAACTCGTTTCCACGGCAAACAAGCGGCAACAAGAAAGAAAACATTTCCACAGTGAAAGGGTGGCAAAAAGCATCTCGCGAAGCGATAAAACATCACATCAACCCATAGGATACCGATTTGAGCTTTCGCGAACCAGCAACTCGGGATCGAGCACAATTTTCTCGGGCTTGTGCTGGTAATAGTCGCCCTTCTTGAGTAATTTGAGGAAAAGGCGAGCCACCTCCGCCCCCATCTTGACCGTATGCTGGTCGACCGTCGAGATCGTTGGGCTTACCAGGCTGGTAAATGCCTCATTGGCGAATCCAACTACACCGACTTCTTCCGGAATGCACTTGCCTACGGCTTTCAATTCCTGTGCTACGCCCATTGCGGTAAAATCCTCCAACGTAAATACCGCATCGAACACGATACCTTTATCTAATAACTCCCGCACACACCGCCGTCCGAATTCGAGCGAGAACTCCCCTTTGATAATCAAGTTATCATCAACCGGTAAGCCATACTGCACCAACGCATCGAGATAACCACGCAAACGCTCGTTAAAGATATTGATGTTGCGGTATTGGTTGATATGGACAATGCGCCGATAGCCTGCACGGATGAGGTGTTCGGTAGCCATAAAACCACCGCGGTAGTCGTCGATGGTAACGGACGGCACGTCGAGGCCGGATGGCACCCTATCAAAAAAAGCGAGCGGGATGTTACGGTCCTTGATTTCCATGAAGCCACCGTTGTCTTCCGTTTCGAGTGAAATGGAGGCAATGATGCCGTCTACACGGGAGCGGAGGAACGTATCTATTCCACGGCTTTCCTGCTTAATGGACTCTTGCGACTGGTACAGTAAGATCGTATACCCATTTTCATTCATCACCCCTTCGATGCCATGCACCACCGAGCTGAAGAAACTCACGTCGAGACGGGGAACCAGTACGCCAATGATCTTTGTTTTGCCCGAGCGTAGCGAAGAGGCCAATTTATTGGGCCGATACCCCAGCCGGTCGGCCGTTTCGCGAACGGCCTTTTTCGTGGCGGCGCTGATAGCCGGGTGATCATTGAGCGCGCGCGCTACGGTAGAAAAGGTGATATCAAGCTCCTTGGCAATATCTAATATGGTGATTTTCTTCAAATGGATATGGATTAAAAGCAAAATTGCATGCATGGGCCCGATTGTCGGACTAGACAAAAATAAAGATACAGCTTGGAATTCAAAAAGGAATATCTATCTTTATGCCAACGTTAGCATTATCCATGGAACTTATTCGCTTTCAGCTATGTTACTACTAGGTATTGATATCGGCACATCGTCCATCAAAGTGTCGGTGGTAGATGCCGACACGCAGGCTTGCGTGGCCTCCATCCGTTATCCGGAAGACCATGAAAACAACATCCTTTCGGTGGTGCCGGGCTGGGCTGAGCAGTCGCCCGACATGTGGTGGGAGCAGGTAGTTGCCGCCGTCCAGCAGCTTACCGCAGACGCCACATTCAAGGTGCGCGACATCGGTGCCATTGGCATCGCCTACCAAATGCATGGCTTGGTTGTAACAGACAAAGACGGCAACGCCCTCCGCCATTCGATCATCTGGTGCGATAGCCGGGCCGTGGAGATCGGCGACGCGGCTTTTGCGGGCATCGGCGAACGGTTTGCACTCGAACACTTGCTTAACTCACCCGGCAATTTCACGGCATCGAAGTGGGCCTGGGTGAAGGCCAACGAACCCGACGTCTATGCGAAGGCCCATTACATTATGCTGCCGGGCGACTACATCGCGATGAAGCTGACGGGATCCGCAACAACCAGCATTTCGGCACTCTCGGAAGGGATATTCTGGGACTTCAAAAACAACCGCATCTCCAAGGATATCCTTGCCCACTTCGGGTTTGATGAGGCGGTATTTCCCGAAATCCGGCCCTTGTTTGGCGAACACGGCACATTGCGGAAGGATGTCGCTGTGCAGCTTGGCCTCACGCCGGGTATCCCCGTGTCTTACAAGGCGGGCGACCAACCCAACAATGCACTATCGTTGAACGTGCTGGAGCCCGGAGAAGTGGCGGCGACGGCAGGGACATCCGGCGTTATTTATGCCGTAAGTGACCAGTTGGTCTATGATCATGCCTCGCGTGTAAACACCTTTGCCCACGTCAACTACACACCGAAAGCACCGCGTACAGGTGTATTACTGTGTATCAACGGCACCGGCATATTAAATCGCTGGGCAAAGGAACATTTCGGGCATGGCCTTACCTATGCACAGATGAATACCCTGGGCAGAGCAGTAGCCCCCGGCAGCAACGGACTGAAAATTTTTCCGTTTGGCAATGGCGCGGAGCGCTTTCTGCACAATAAAATATTGGGCGCGCGTTTTGTCGACCTCGACTTCAACGCCCATGGCCGCTCACAGGTGTTCCGGGCATCGCAAGAAGGTATTGCTTACGCGTTCCGTTATGGCCTCGATATCCTCCGCGAAAACAATATGCATCCATCCGTCATCCGTGCGGGCCAGGCGAATATGTTCCTCAGCGAGCTTTTCACCGAAATTTTTGTGGAAGTAACCGGCGTACCTGTTGAATTGTACAACAGCGACGGCAGCGTGGGCGCCGCCTTGGGTGCTGGTATCGGCTCGGGCATTTTTGCCTCACCCGCCGACGCATTCAGCAAGCAGGAACTGCTAACAACGGTGGAGCCACAAGATGCCGATCGTTATGAGGGGCTATACCAAGAATGGAAGCAACTTCTCGATAGCCAATTGGCCGAAGAAATGAATCGATAAACAGTTAAAACAACGAAACGAAAAAATATGTCAAACGTACTAATCGGAGAAAACGAGTATTTCAAAGGCATCGGTAAAATTGCCTATGAAGGCCCCGAATCAGACAACCCATTGGCCTACCGCTGGTATGATGCGAATAGGGTCATTGCCGGCAAAACCATGGCAGAACACTTGCGGTTTGCTGTAGCCTACTGGCACTCATTCAATGGCAACGGCAGCGATCCGTTCGGCGGACCGACACTGTTCTTCCCTTGGGATAAAGATAAAGACGTCATCCAACGTGCCAAAGACAAGATGGACGCGGCATTTGAGTTTTTCACCAAGATGGGCATGCCCTATTATTGCTTCCACGATGTGGATGTGGTGGATTATGGTGAAAACGTAGCCGAGAATGAAAACCGGCTAGCAACCCTGGTGGAATATGCCAAGGAAAAGCAGGCGGCCAGTGGCGTAAAGCTGTTGTGGGGTACCGCCAATCTCTTTTCCCACAAACGATACATGAATGGTGCGGCTACTAATCCGGATTTTGCCGCGGTAGCGCATGCCGGCGCGCAGATCAAGGCAGCGCTGGATGCCACCATCGCCTTAGATGGCGAAAATTACGTGTTCTGGGGCGGCCGTGAGGGATACATGACCTTGTTGAACACCGACATGAAACGCGAACAGGAGCACCTGGCTAGGATGCTGCACAGTGCGCGCGACTACGCCCGCGGCCAAGGGTTCAACGGCACGTTTTTCATTGAACCGAAGCCCTGCGAGCCAACCAAGCACCAATACGACTACGACGCGGCAACGGTAATCAGCTTCCTCCGGCAATACGACCTGTTGGACGATTTCAAACTCAATCTGGAAGTGAACCACGCTACGCTGGCGGGGCACACATTCCAGCATGAACTGCAGGTGGCTGCCGATGCAGGCTTGCTGGGATCGATGGATGCCAATCGGGGCGACTACCAAAACGGATGGGATACCGACCAATTTCCGAACAACATCAACGAATTGGCGGAGTGTATGCTCATCATCCTCGAAGCCGGTGGCTTCGCAGGTGGTGGCATCAACTTCGATGCGAAGATACGACGTAACTCCACTGACCGGGCAGATCTTTTTTATGCACACATCGGTGGTGCGGATACGTTTGCCCGTGCGCTCGTCGCAGCCGACAACATCCTGAACAAATCCGACTACCGGAAGTTGCGGACGGAACGCTACGCGTCGTTTGATAGCGGAAAAGGAAACGACTTCGAAGCCGGTAAGCTCTCCTTGACGGACCTGCGCGATATCGCGGCTGCATCCGGCGAGCCTGAAACCATCAGCGGCAAACAGGAACTGTTTGAAAATATCGTTAATCGGTATATTTAATAGTAGGCAGTGATGAACGGCCGGCTAGTACAGCCGGCCGTTCACGATTACCATGGATATACAAACCCTCAAAGACCGTTTAACCGTCAGTGACCGAAACAAGATCTGGGCACCTGAGTTGCACAGGCTTGGTGACGATTCGGATGTTCCGATGGCGGCCTTACACGACTTGTGTTATGATGCGAAAAACCGCATGTTGGCTTTTCGCGCGGCTTGGTTGCTGGAATACATCGCAGTACATCATCCGGATCGGTTTGTTACCATAGCCGCGCCCTTCCTAACCCGCTTGCCCAGCCAGAAAAACCCGAGCTGCCAACGGCACTTTACCAATATACTTCGACGGGTAACACACCCGCGGGCGCCGCAGATCTATCGAGATGCGCTCTTCGCAACCAGCCGCGAACAAGTGGTCGAAACCGTGTTCAACTGGTTTATCGATCCCCATACACCGGTTGCCGTTCTGGCCAATTGCATGGATGTGCTATCGGATTTCAGTGAAGAGTTTGAGTGGATACGGGAAGAGCTGAAGCAGCAAATTGAATTCCTGCTTCGCGATGGCTCACCGGCCATACAAAGCCGGGGGAAGAAGGTGTTGGAAAAGCTTGTGCAGACTAGAAACGCAGGTTAACACCCAGTGTCAGCATCGCGTAAATATCCTGATGTTTGTTGCCGGCGTAGTCACCACTGTAGCCATCGAGTTCGTCATCGAGTGCAAAATTGAGCTGGCCATTCACCACTAAATTCCAAACGTAAGAATCCAGCAAGTTCGGTTTCAAACTATGGAGCGGAATTTCAAACCCCACGTTTGTGCTGACGATGTAGGTGAACCCGTGGCTGCGGCCTTTGTGAGCCGGCAACACGCTCTCAACCAGAACAGAGTCACCCGTAATCGGATCAGTTGTCTCTACCTGCCCCACAGCCCGCTGTTTATCCCATTGTAGGCTGTGCAACACGCCAATACCCGCGCCAACATACACGCTGTTCAATGTGCGTTTGATTACAGACTCTCGATATTCGATACGCCGTTGGTGATCATCTTGCAAGAATTTGATGGGTTGGAAACGAACGCCGAGAATAGCGGCATGGTATAAATTCGTAGCCTTTCTTACTACCTCATCCGTTGCTATACTGTCTCTCCCACGCAGCAGGCCTTCTTGCAATTCCAGTCCGATACTGACCCCGTGGGTAAGGAAGTAATTTCCCCGAAGGAACACACCGCCACCAATTTGCCGTTTATCCAAATCGCCATACAACTGGTTCGCACCCATTCCCGCTGTTACCGAATACCGGAAATACGGGACAGGCGACTCATTGCCAAATTGGGAAAAACCAAGATATGGAAAGGCGACGCACAAAAGGATGAACAGGGAAAGTCTTCTCATAATTCCCATTCCCCTCAATACTTGTACCATTTTCTTGAAAGGGATTAAAAAAGTGTGTTGCCTTTGGCGTGGTTGGTCTTCCCCAAATGTTTGTAAGCCAATTCGGTACACTCTCTTCCACGTGATGTACGCATTAAATAGCCCTCCTGAATAAGAAAAGGCTCATAAACTTCTTCGATGGTCCCTTCATCTTCCCCAACGGCTGTAGCAATGGTCTTGACGCCCACCGGCCCCCCCTTGAATTTATCGATAATGGTGAGCAGGATACGATTGTCCATTTCATCCAGGCCGTGTTCGTCTACATTGAGTGCATTTAGGGCATATTGGGCAATCGGCGTATCAATGTTGCCATCGCCTTTGATCTGAGCAAAATCGCGCGTACGCCGCAGCAAGGCATTGGCAATGCGGGGAGTGCCGCGGCTCCTGCGGGCAATCTCATACGCCCCTTCGTCGGTAATGGGGGTGCGGAGGATGCCTGCCGACCGGAGCACGATGGTGGTGAGCAGCTTGGCATCGTAATATTCCAATCGGGCATTGATGCCAAACCGCGCACGGAGGGGCGCAGTGAGCAGTCCCGACCGCGTGGTGGCCCCCACCAAGGTAAACGGGTTCAAGGTAATCTGTACCGACCTTGCGTTGGGACCGGTTTCGAGCATGATGTCGATCCGGAAGTCTTCCATAGCCGAGTAGAGGTATTCTTCTACCAGTGGACTCAAGCGGTGAATTTCATCGATAAATAGCACATCGCCCTCGTCGAGGTTGGTGAGTAGGCCGGCTAGGTCGCCCGGCTTATCCAATACCGGTCCGGAGGTGATTTTAATACCGGATCCCATCTCGTTGGCGATGATATGTGACAAGGTGGTTTTGCCTAAGCCCGGCGGGCCGTGTAGCAATACATGATCTAGCGCCTCCCCCCGCAGTTTGGCTGCCTGCACGAAAATGCTCAGGTTTTCCAAGATCTTTTTCTGTCCGGTGAAATCTTCAAAAGCCTGCGGACGCAACACCTTCTCCAGCTCGCGCTCCGCGTTGGACAGTTTCTCGGGATCGGGATCCAAATGTTCGTTCATTTTACTGCGCTATGCCGTTTGTTATTTGCTATTCTGCTTTTTGCCAATATTCACTCACCCGCGAGTCCCTACTAAATACTATGTACTATATACTACAGTACTATTTATACTTCCTGAACCAGCTACCCACCTTCATCTGTATGACGCCGAAAAATGCCTCGCGGAATATCCGCGTACTCATTTTGGAGACGCCTTCTGTGCGGTCTGTAAATATAATGGGTATCTCTACCACCTTAAAACCATATTTGATGGCGGTGAATTTCATCTCGATCTGGAAAGCATACCCCACAAACCGGATGCGATTCAGCGGGATGGTTTCCAACACTTCGCGTTTGTAACATACGAACCCAGCGGTGGCATCGCGTACGGAGATACCGGTAACTAACCGCACGTAACCGGAAGCGAAGTATGACATCAGCACCCTGCTCATCGGCCAGTTGACCACATTCACTCCCTTGATGTAGCGCGATCCGATGGCCATATCAGCACCCGACCGGCAGGCCTCACGGAGTCGTGGAAGGTCTTCGGGGTTGTGCGAAAAATCGGCATCCATCTCGAAGATGTATTGGTAAGACCGCGAGATGCACCACTTGAACCCGTGGATATACGCCGTGCCAAGCCCCGATTTCCCCTTCCTTTCTTCCAGGAAGAGACGATCTGCAAACTCCGTTTGTAGACGCTTCACAATCGCGCCGGTACCATCCGGAGACCCGTCATCAACAACCAACACATGAAAACCTTCGGGGAGCGCAAAGACCTTACGGACAATTTTCTCCATGTTTTCCTTCTCATTGTACGTAGGGATGATGACGATGCTATCTGACACTACCGTTCAAAATTTGTACGTAAAGATAAGGATTATAAGTAAAAATTAGTGGATCCCGTGCATCATCCGTTTCAACAATGGCGAAAACAAGATCAGTAGTAATCCCGCAAGCCCCGGCAATACCGCGAAAATGAGGAAAAATGTCGAGATCGAGTACGCTTCACTGATACGGTCGATGAGGCTGCCCGACATGCCGGCTAAGAAGTTGGCAATGGCACTGCAAGCAAACCACACCCCAAAAATCAACCCCACGAACTTCTTGGGTGAAAGCTTACTCACATAAGAGAGCCCGACGGGCGACAAACAAAGCTCGCCCGAGGTATGGAAAAAGTAGGCCAAAATCAACCAGACCATACTCACCTGCGCCGTCAATGCCCCCTGCGGGATGTCTCTCGCTCCAAAGCCCAGCACGGCGAAACCGACGCCCAAAAGAATCAGGCCGATCGCAAACTTCACGGGGCCCGTCGGGTTAAATACTTTTTCCCACATTTTGCTGAACACGGTAGCCAATGTGATGATAAAGAATGAATTCAATATCTGGAACCATGAGGCCGCCACTTCGGTTTCCAAGGCATTAAATTCGCGATAAATCTTCCAGATACCCAAGCACCAGATGACCACGAAACTTGCCGCCGTAAAGAGGATGGAAACAGGGTAGGTAGCAAATATTTTCTTAGCTAGCGACCACAATACCCACGAGACGATCAGTAAGGGGAACACGGTCAACACGGCATCCACCCATTTAAAGATCAGGGCCGCATTGCCATCCAACACCCGCTCGGTATAGTCCAATGCAAAAATACTCATCGATCCGCCCGCTTGTTCAAACGCCATCCAGAAAAAGATGCTCGACAAGGAAAGGACAATGATAACGATCAGCCGATCGCGCACTACGCGCTTGGATGGTGCTTCAACACCATCGTCTTCTTCTTCGGTCGCTTGCACGGCGTTCGCCGATGCTGCACCCCGCTCGCTGGCCTCTTTGGGCGACTCTCCCAATATGCCAAAGATACGCTGGGCATAATAAAACTGCAGCATGCCGAAAAACATAAAAATACCCGCCAAACCAAAGCCCCAGTGCCAACCTACCTTTTCACCGATGTAACCGCAGAGGAGCATACCCAAGAAAGCACCCGCATTGATACCCATATAGAAAATGGTGTATGCCGAATCTTTTTTCTTGCTATTATTCGGATAAAGCTGCCCGACAATGGACGAAATATTCGGCTTAAAAAGCCCATTACCCAAGATCATCAACACCAATCCGATGTAGAAAAACGACGACCCTGCACCCTCCAAAGCCATGGAAGCATGGCCTAATGTCATGATCAGTGCTCCGAGTACCACTGCTTTCCGGTACCCTGTGAGCCGATCGGCGATAAACCCGCCAAGCAGTGGGGTTAGGTACACCAACCCTGTGTACCATGCATATAATTCCATGGCATCTTCCCGCGTCCATTGCCAGCCTCCAGTGGCAAGTTCAGACACCAAAAATAGGGTAAGGAGGGCACGCATACCGTAGTAGCTGAACCGTTCCCACATCTCGGTAAAAAATAAAACAAATAGTCCTACGGGATGGTCAAATACGGTCTTCGTTTCAACGCCGTTCTTAACAAGGTGTTTTGTTAATTGTTCATCATGATTGTGCTGCATATCTTGATATTAGGTGTTTAAAAATTGGGGTTATTCATGCGCCCATCCTGCAAATAAAACAAACTTTTTGCGATTTCACGGCCGTATCGGATAAATTTTATTCATCTACCAAGTTGGTATTCATTCCATTTGAAGACCGCTCTTGGGATGGTTTTGAGGCTTCGTAGGGTCGTTAAATCGATTATCCTCCGGGCTCGATGGATTCGTAAATGGCACATCGGAAAGGAGCACCAGCCTACCGTTTTCCAACTGCCAGGCATCGTACGTCAGGTCCGGACCGTACTGTTCATATTGCCCTACTTGCCGCGGATCTGCAGGTGCTAGGTGGTCAAACACAATACGATTTGCGATGCTGTCATAGTCCAGGTGCATGCTAGCGCCCCGGCTATACCGGTAAATGGCACGGGCTTGCCTTTGACCATCCCCGGCGTCAAAAATCGGGTCCCCCAACTGTGCGCTGTCTCCTCCTATTCGCAGTATCTCGATGACCTTCTGTGTGACGCGGGGGGTATGTCCTTTCCAACCCAGCAACACGTAAGCGTCGTTGAGCGGCACGATACGGTAATATTGCGCACCATACCAATCTTCCGGCGCTATTATGGCATGCTCCGGTTCAGCAATTTCATAGGTTTTATCCAGCAAAGGACACATCTTAAGACTACCATCGGGTGTATTTAACTGGATCGTTCCATAGTAAAGATAAGAACCATCATTCAACGGGAGGTGCCACGAAAATATCCGAAAGCGGTCATCCGGTGCGTTGAGAATGGATACCATATCGAGCGAATCAAACGGAAACTGGTAGGAATACGGCTCTTTCAATGCAGATACCAGTGTTTTGACAAAAGCGAAATTGGCATCCAACCGTTCGGGTTCACTGGGCTCATTGTACATGGTGTACCCAAGCTTGGCAAGACTATCTTCGAGCAATCGGATCTTTTGAAAACCATCCTGCTGGGCGTACACCGAGCCGCCGTGCAGCGTTCCAACCCATATATACAACATCAGAAGGCCAATAACCAACACCTTCCATCGACATTGTCCGGCTACTGTAGCCAAATCTACCATAGGGCAAACTTAGCTAACCTACCTCTCAAATGCAAGCAGTTAAAAACAACAATGCAACGCTAAGCACGTCCCTCTCTCGTCCGAGCTCACGGTATACACCGCGTTGATTCTTGCCGCACGGCTGGCCATATTGCGAAGCCCCCGGCCATCCGCCTGCCTTGCCGTATCAAATCCCCAACCGTTGTCACCTATCTTCAACCGGATTTCCCTGTGGGCGAATTGCAGTCCAATCTCCAGTTGAGTTGCATGCGCATGTTTACAGCAATTATTAACAGCCTCTTTAGCTATGAGATAGATATTCTGCCGCACCGTTTGCGGTATCGCTGTAGCTTTATCGGCACCCACCACATCAAATTTCACCACCATATCGCTCCGTTCGAGCAGTTGGTTGGTACTTTCACGAATACGACTCACCAGTCCGGCTGCATTATCCAACCGGGCATCGATAGACCAAACCATGTCGTTCATGGCACTGATGGCATGGCGGCTTGATTCAGCGATCTTCACCAAATCGGCCGCCATCTTGTCGGGCATCGAAAGCCGCATAAAATCGGCACGGATAGAAATACCCGTCAAGGTGCCCCCTACTTCATCGTGTAGATCACGGGCAATCTGGTTACGGAGCCGCTGCTCGGATTTAATGGCTTTAACGCGATAACGGAAAAACACCCATAAGCCTGCCAACACCAGGCATACCACGGCTACCTTAAAGAGTAGCGTTTGGTACCATGCCGGTTCCTTTTCGATATACAGGGAGATCCCCTCGGCCCCCTTCTTGTCACCTTCGGCACGGACCTGCAATGTATAGTCTCCTGGGGAGGCCCGGATCAATGAAACAAGCTGCCCATCGGCCATTCGCTGCCAGTCGTCTGCCAGTCCGACGATACGATAGCCCACCATATACCGTTCGCGGTAGGCGAACGGCTTAGCCGGATAGACAGAAAGCAGTTCTTCGTTTGCGCGCAAGGTGAGGCGGGCTTCTTCCTGGTACGGCAAATGGTAGAGGTGCCGCGTTTGCCGGGAAGCTTCATTATAGACCACCGCGGCACCAAAACAGAGCCGTGGGGACGGCTTCGGGATGTTATTGACCGCATCCAGTTGCAGCACGGTGATACCATTTATCCCGCCCACGTAAACGTTTCCCGACTGGCGGTCGTAAAAGCCCGACCCATGGTTAAATTCCCGGCTCGCGAGTCCGTCGGCCACTGTCAAGAAACGGAAATTGCTGTCTGTCCGGACGAACAGCCCCCTGTCCGTTCCGGCAAACAACAGATTTCCGGCGGACAATAAGCTAAAAACAACGTCCGTATGCAGCTGCGTTTGACTGTCGAAATGCGCCGTCGCCCGGCCGGTGTAATCGATGGAAAACAATCCATTACCATTTGTTGCTACCCATATTTCACCTTCTCCGGGGAAAAGCTGGAAATCGTAGACACCATACCGGGACTGCGGTTCGCGTGGGAAAATCCGCTGATAAACACCGCGATGGAATGTATACAATCCGTTATTGGTTGCCATCCACAACGTATCTCCAGCAAACTCGACCTTTCTTACCCAGTTATTTTTACCCACTTGTCTCCCCGCGCTGTCGCATAGCGGACCAAGCGCTCGGGTCTGCATATCCAGTAAGAGTACCCCCTGGTGGGTACCCAATGCCATCTGCTTGCCTAAGCGGTCGATGGAATACAGGTAGTCAGACACGTACCCCGGAATACCGTCGGCGTTGATGGTGGTATATGGACTGAATATGTTGGTTCGTTTATCATACAGAAACAAGCCTTGCCGATCCGAGCCGCACAGCAGGGTATGGTCGTCCAACGGATACGCCACGTACACATACTGGCTGTTGTAGGCCAGCTGCTTGCCATCATGTTGGGCAAGCACCGTCCCTCCGTAGCCCGAACAAAACAGCGTGCCATCGGGAAAGACGTGGATGGCCCGCATGCTGCTGTTGCCCGTGTGCGACAGCGGATTATAAACGTTGATTTGGGCGAGGGTGGGATACACTACGCCAACCCCCATGCTGCCAGCCCCGATTAATACATCGTGCTGCCCGAATTGGATGGAATTGAGGTAGTTTTCGGGAAATAGCCCGTTGATGGTATCATATGGCGCATCTGACAATGCCTCCAAACGGAAATAATACGCACTGCGGTTTAAATTATTGCCCACGGAGGCAACGGCCAAATACGTACTATTGAACGTCATTTCATAAAAGCCAATATCCGACAATAGCTCGGAAAGCGGGCCATCCATCCGGAAAACGCCACGGCCGTCATACGCATACATCCCCTGCGACTCTTGGTCGAATACCAGCTTATCATCCAACGGAATCAGGCAATTGACCCTCATGGAACAATCTGCCAAGGGAACGATGCCCGCATCGTGTACACGGGCATCAATCGCCCGGTAAAACAACTTGCCCGCCCCGGCCAGCCAATAACGGCCGCGCCATTTGGCTACCGCGGTAGCAGCATGGCGCAACCCCGTGCGTTGGGTTGCAGCGGCGAGGTCTTTAATCAACCGGAAGCCTCCCTCCTCACTGATAATCACATACCCGTTGTCATAGCAAACGGCTATTTCCGACCGGTCCAGCAGGTTCACTGCCGTAACGCGCGTATCGGTGAGGTAGGCGGCGAGCGAATCAGGGAGGAAATGGAGGGTCCAGTCGACGGGATTGAGCAGAGCGATATTATCGTCGGAAGGGAGCCACACGCGGTCGCGATCATCGATGAATACACTGTGGAAATTACCTCGGAAGCCCAGATCACGGATGGATTCCGTGAGGCGGATGGTCTGCTGCCCGTCATATCGGAAAAGGCCGTTATAGGTACTGAACCAGATTAACCCTTTGCTATCCTCGGCTACGTTGTGCACCATGACGCCCGATACTTCCGCTAGATCGAGCACGACTTGCCGAAAAGACTGCGCGTAGGCAATCCACGGCAAAGCCATGAGCAAAAGACAACCACATAATATGCTGCGAAACATCGATTTAATTGGATAGTTCATTACGCATTGGCGTCGACTGATCAGGTCGTTAGTTTAATATACACCAAAGGTAATGTTTTGCACGGGTATTCCTAGGGAAATCACGGCCGGTCGTACCGATGCGACCCGTTAACGTTGTGAACGGCGCGAAATCAGGGCATGGCGCGAATTCACTTCGAGCTTGCTGTAGATATTTTTAATGTGGGTCTTCACCGTTTCCAAACCGACGGAAAGCCGGATGGCAACTTCCTTGTTAGACAGTCCCTCCTCGATGGCCTGCACCACTTGGGTTTCGCGCGGCGTAAGGGTTTGCACCAGTTGCGGGGTGTTCTTGGGGTGGAAGTAGGCAACCACCTTACGGGCGATGGCCGGCGACATGGGCGAGCCGCCGTCGAGCAGCGTTTGCACCGCTTGCTTAATCTCGGGGAGCGGCGTTTGCTTGAGGAGGTAACCCGACGCACCTGCACACAAGGACTGGAAGATTTTCTCGGCATTGTCGTAGATGGTAAGCATGATAACCTGGCAGCTGGGGCACCGTTTCTTGATGAGGGGCACCCCCCGGATGCCCGACAGGCCCGGCAAACCGATATCTGTCAGCACCACGTCGATCCGTGTGTCTACCGGCCACAGTTGCATAAATTGTTCCACAGAATCCGCTGCCAGCACGCACTGGTAGCCGTGGTTGCTCGAAAAGAACCGGGCCAACATCTCCCGGATGCTGTCGTCATCTTCGATGATTCCGATTGTTACCATAGGCCAAAGATAACACATCCAACCCACTTGTCCGCTCCCCCCTTGGGGGGATAAGTCTTCATTTTTTCACCCTCTCCCCCAAAAAGGGGATATGATCTACTGCACGGATCCTTCATCTTTGCGCTACGATCCATTAATCAATTGTAACTGGTCCTTTTATTCACTTGGGTATACGCATCGGTTGCCTCCTAATTTAAAACCGGAAAATGACAAACTATTCCTTCTCGATAAGCAGTATTTCGAAGCCGCGCGCATGGGCAAGATGGACGTTTCCTATAATCTGTCTACTGTTGCTGCCCTCGTTTTGGAACACCGTATCCGCCCAAAAAGACGACGATGCGGTAAAAGGCCTGTTTACGTTGACCCAGGTTGACACCAACGAATCCATGGTTAATATCAATTGGGGAGATAAGCTCCCTTTCTATAATTCGAGTAGTCCATTTTGTAAGAGCAGGAGACATCAGGTCCTGATATCCAAATATAGCGGCGGCAGTTGGAGAGAAGTGCATGACAAGGGCTATGGTGCAAGTAGACCAACCCCAGGCATTGCAGGGGTTGAACTAGGCCCCAATAGATCTATCGAACTGAGCGTTCGCTATGAATGGGGCTCCGGTTCTGGCGGATGTTCGTTAAAATGGGGATGGGTCTTTTTTGATGTTACGACACCACGGATTAAACCGCCCGAAAACGTGGTCGCCCAATTGATCAACAATGATGAAGACGTGGAAATCACTTGGGAAAAAGGCACCGGCATCCTTATCGAGGATTATATCCAATACCTCATCAAACGAAATGGCACCGAAATAGCCCGGGTAGATGGAAATGTACTACATTATGTAGACACCACGATTGCCCCAGGTCAAAGCGACACGCACTATACGGTACAAACAATCGTGGGTGTCGATGCCCCCTCCGACTGGGTCAAAGATCAATCCGTTGAAATACAAGCACCCGCATTCAACATACACCTTGACGCGAGTACTGACGAACGCGGACAGATTAAACTCGAATGGCCCAAATTGGACAATATCCATGGTGTGGAAGCCATCATCATTATTCGTAACGGAAAGGAAATTGAACGAGATTACACGAAACATGCCACGACGTATACCGATAACGATGTAGTGGCAGGCATGACATACACCTACCAATTGAATATGCGGGGTACCACCGCAAAAAGTATCAAAGCTGTAGGCAGCAGCAAACCCAATGGTAAAATAAGCGGTTACGTCCGCAACAGCTCCGGTGTGGGGATCGCGGGCATCGATATTACCGCATCATCGACGGCCGAGATTGACAACAACATTGAATCGAAGCAGTACATGTACACCGCCACCACCGAGCACGACGGGTACTATGAGATTCCGGAAATCTTTTACGGCGAAGCCACCAGCTATCAGGTGGTTCCCAAACTACCGGGGTATGATTTACCGCGGTTTAATCCGGACACCCTGGTGCGCAAACTGGACATCGACGAATACAACATCAAAAACGTCAGTTTTGAAGATACGGCCTCGTTTACACTCGCCGGGCAGGTGTATTTTTACCTGCACAATGCGGTCAGTCATTCACATTTTAAGCTGGGCATGGATTCGGTCGATATTTACGTGGATGGCGTACATACCGCCACCACAAAGCCAGACGGCACCTATGCACTCAATTTCGCGGCTTCGGGCACCTACCACATTGCGGCGGCCTATCGGCAGCACAAAATCAGGCCCCTCGCCCTGCATACCGACCAAGACACATTGACCACCGGGGTATCGACCATAACGGGCCAGCGAAACGAATTGGCCTATGGCTATGACGTGTCGGTCGAAAGCGATGTCGATGGCATCAACTTCATCAACCTTCAGACAGACACGCTGGAATTGCACGTGTATGCCACGGACGGCAAATTCCCGGTAGGCGAAGAGATCCTGATGGACATCAGGCCCATCGATGGCTATGGCACGCCCCTACCAACGCGTGTATTTCCGCCGTTGCCGGTGTACGCCAACGGCAATACTACATCGCTTACCGACACGGGGCCATTTGACAACGACCCCGGAAATGACATCCATGGAGGACTATCGGCGGAGAGCTGGACAGATGCCAACACCTATGTCTGGAACGGACAGCCCGTGCACATCAAAACCGACAATCCCGGAAACACCAACGGTAGTGCCATCGTGGTATTGCCTGCCCTGGCTTACGAAGTATATGCCACCCATATCATTGAACGCAACAACCCCGACCTTCCCTATTCCAATGCCAATGCCTTGGTGAACACCAACAAACAGGAATTTTTCCGGAAGCTCAAACAACGGATCTCCTTGTTTGAGCGCGATACTGTGGAAGCCTTCCGCGACTCGGTCATACTCGATCCGCCGCAAGATGAAATCCGAACCATCGTCAATCAAGACCATGATCCGGATGACCCGACCACTGGTCCCTACGAAATACAGGACACCATCCGCGCCGGCGAGTTTGGACTAGATACCATGCACATAGCCTACCGGGAGGTCGCCAACCCCAACCTGCATTTCGTTTACCACCAGGAGCTCGATATTGTATGGGACGACGAAGCCGATTGGGATCGGAATAACCTCCTCCAGCCCGGCAAACTAGAACCACAGGTCATTAACCAGTGGGGCGCGGCGCGGAGCAAATACAGCGATAAGCTGTATCTGCTCGAACAGGGTGTGCAGGAACTGTTACGATTCCGGGTGGTGGAAGCCTATGACCTGTATGGCGAAGCTTACCAACATCCGGTAGATTCGGCCATCATTGAGATTTATGATGGCATCGGCGACATCAATAAGGCGCAACGGTACCGCTACCTGCCACACGACCCGGCAAGCGGCCGGTACCAACCGTTCACTTATCAGCTGGTACCGGGCGCTCCAAACTTCAGCGTGGCGCCGTTCCACGAAAAGTCCTTCCAGTTATTTGCTAAGGTGGGGATGGGCGCCTCGCAGCTGACGCATAGTAAAACGTTGTTTGCCACGGTGGTGGGATCGCGCGAAGAAGAAGGAAAAGGCGTGGTATCCAGCCCGAACATCCCCTACCTGATTCTGCATCGCCCACCTGGCGACCAGTCGTACGCGCGCATCAAGAAAGGCTCGCAATTCACCTGGCGCGAAACCAAAAAATACGGCACCAGCGGCAGTGCAGGGATCAACGCTTCGCTGGGCTTCAATTCCAACATCTTTGGTGTAAACCTATTCGGCCGGGTAGAAACCAGCTTGGTTGCCGGTCGGAATAACGAAGGCGATCGTGGTTTCCAGCACGTATTCACCGTGGAGGAAGAAATCACCACCAGTCAGGACGGCGAATTCAATGCCGGCAAGGGCGGCGATATCCTCTTCTTCAATACCAACGTATTCTCTTACGGCATCTATAACCACCTGGTATACGAACCCCAAGTAAACGGCGGACCCGGAAAACTGAGCCACTTCCAAGCGGCCGACCTGGCCGACCAAGGGATGGAAAGCATCGTGATGTATACCTACAACCAAGTGCAGTATTCGGAAATTCCACGGTTGGAAAACCTCATCGGGCATAACAACACCCAAATCGGCATCGAAAAGAACAAGCCAACAGCCCAGCAGGATACTTCGGAAACCAATCGACTACGCAACGAGATTAACCGGTACCGGGAACAGATCCGGGTGTACAACAAGGTGTTGCATAACGTGGACAGCATACAGGCCTTGGCCAATGGACATAACGGTGAATTGGCCCCCTTCTATGAGGAAATGGTCCAGGAAGCGATGCAAAACAAGCTCGATTCGGCAGATGCCAGCAGCGAAATCGTCGATAAGCTGAAAAATAGCACGGGCGACCTGTATGCCATGCAGAAAAACATTACGTTTTCCAATGGCGTTGATTACCGGTTTACGCTGCAAAACAACATGACCTACATCGACAATTTTGAATATGAAGTTTATATCGACTGGGACCTCACCGCAACCGGCGGTATCCAGGTGGGCGAAAGTGACCTGATGCGGAACGAAGTCGGCGCATCCGCCACCGTACATACCATTGTAGACGGCACCATTTTGACCCGCGAAGGAGAAATAAACAATGAGATCGAGATTTTCCTCAGCGATGACGACATCGGCGACAGTTTCAGCCTGAATACATACGTCGATCCGACCTATAAAACCCCCATCTTCGGCGTATACGGTGGGTCGTCGTCATGCCCCTACGAAATCGGCACGTTGCAACGCGACCTACCCGTCATCGCTGTATCTGGCAATTCGAAACTGGTAAATGTCCCCGCCGAAGAGCCCGCCACGTTTACGATAAGCATCGGCAACGAAAGTGTAACGGAAGAAGCCCGCGAGTACATCGTTTTCGTGAACCCCAGGAGCAACCCCAACGGGGCCCGTGTTTACCTGGGTGGCACGATCATCAACAATACGCCTGCATCTTTCTTCGTCCAGCCACAGGATTCCGCCCGCATCACGCTTGAAGTATACCGCGGGCCCATCGCCTACCAATACGACGACCTCGAACTGGTCATCGCACCGGCGTGCTCCTGGATTGGCACACGGGATGTGGATGATTCCCTATCCAAAGCATCCACGTACCTATCGGTGCATTTCACGCCTTCCTGCGGAACGGTCGACCTGTTCAAACCGGGCGACAACTGGCTCGTCAGTTCCCTCAACCACGATCGGTTGCAGGTGACCTTCAACGAATACGACCCCAACAACCCCAACCTCCGTGAAATCAGGCTGCAATACCGGCGGAAAACGGGGCAGCAGGCTGGAACGGTGATGGAAGACTGGGTAGACGTTGTCAGCCTCGCCCCAAGCCAGCTTATGGATGCATTCTACGACTACCTCATGGACGTCTCGGGGCTGCCCGACGGCGACTTTGAACTGCGGGCCACCTCCGTTTGCACCGACGGGTATTATTATTCGGATGTTTACGCGGGTACGATAGACCGTACAAACGTGAATATATATGGGCTACCTGAACCCGCCAACGGCATATACGGGATTGGGTCGGGCATCCGCGTAGCGTTCAACACCACCCTGGCGGCGAGCCAGCCCACCCTCTCCGTTTGGCTGGAGGAAGACGGCACCGGTGAAACCATCCCGGTAACCTATGTGATGAACGCACAACGCAACGAAATCAGTATCACGCCGGTTGCGGGCGACGGAGCCTTCGATCTATTGGAAACCAAGCAGATTAACGCCTTTCTCAGTGGCGCTATCGCCGACAATGCCAATGAGCAGCAAGATACCATCCAATGGTCGTTCATCGTGAACCGGAGCCCGGTATATTGGAATCCTGCCAGCGTGGCCATTGTTGCCGAAGCCAACACCGACACCGCTTTCGCGGCGATGCTGAGCAACAAGACGGCAGCCAACCATTCCTTTACCATCACGGAATACCCGCAGTGGCTCACGCCCACCATCACCTCGGGCAACGTGGTACCTTTCGGCAGCGTAAACATCGATTTCGCCATCGACAACCGGCTAAATCCGGGCACCTACCAGGATACCGTGGTAGCACTCATCAACGATAAAAACCAGTACCTTATCGTCACGGTGAACGTAATCAAGGCGTCGCCAAACTGGCAGGTCAACCCCGCCGATTTTACCCACCAGATGAACATCGTGGCCCAGTTCAGCCGTGACGAATCCGACCTATTGCTATCGCGCGATATCTTGGATAAAATCGCCGTGTTCGTAGGTGACGAGCCACGCGGGGTGGCCAGCATCACCTATGAACCTACGTACGACACGTATGTGGCCTACGTCACCGCCTACTCAAACAACCCCACGGGCGAACGCCTTTCCTTCCGGCTGTGGGATGCCATACCCGGATTGGAATACGAGAGCACCGAGCGCCTCGACTTTGCCACCAATGGCCATGTGGGCAACGTAAGCACCCCATATATCGCCCACGCTGCCGGCATCTACCAGTCGATTCCGCTCCGCGCGGGGTGGAACTGGCTATCGCTATATGTGGAGGGCGGCGACATGTCTACCGACAACGTGCTCAAACACATCGAAGCGGACGACCAGACGATCATCAAGACCTTGTTCGGGAACAGCTCGTATAGCCAGTTCACAGCTACTGACGGTTGGGTCGGGACATTAGACACGCTGAACGTGTACCAAAGCTACATGATGTACCTATCGCAGGCAGACACGTTAAAGGTGTTCGGACAACTACCGGAGACCGCCGTGATGCTTACCCTCAACCAAGGCTGGAACTGGCTTGGCTATCCGCGGTACTACAACACCGATATCAACGCCTACTTCGGCGGTGCCACACCGGACGACAAGGATAAAATTGTAGGGCAGGACGGCTTTGCCGAATACGACGCCGCAGCGGGCCAATGGTTTGGAAGCCTGCGCTACCTACAGCCGAACCACGGATACCGGTATTACAGTCAGCAGGGCCTCACGTTCGAGGTCGGCGTGCCCGACGCGGCACCCGCGCCCATACGCTTCATGGGCATGCGGATGATGGTCGCAGGGACGGCACGGGCGTTGGCACAAACGCCCCAAATAAACATCAACCCCTTTGCGGTGGTGACCAGCAGCGTAGACCCTACGGTAACGGCAAACACCATTGAAAGGCCTTACCACAGTACGCTTACGTCGACCATCTTGCAAGACGGCGTGCCCGTTACCGACCCCGAAAACTACGAAGTGTGGGTCCGGGTAAACGGCGAACTGGTCAATATCGTAGCCCCCATATCGGGACCCGACGAGACGGTCAGCAGCTTTATCCCCGTGTTCGGCGACGACACGGAAACCGGCCAAGAAATCGAACTCGTGGTACACGACAAAGCGAGGGGCCAAGCTTATGAAGCGTACGTCATCCCATCGAACAACGCGGACATACCTTACTCACCCAGCCAGGCCGTTGACCTGCGGTTCGAAGCCGACGCGGTATCGGGAACGGTGCAGCAGCCCATGGCCATCGTATTGGAAGGCGCGTCCGACCTTTCCCTTTCGCATTCGGTCGAGCAAACGGAAGTCATGCTCAATGGCACGTTCAATTACGTAATCCGGGTGTCGAACCCAAGTGCTGAAGTGGCCATTAACGTAGCGCTAAGCGATACGGTAGCGGCGGCGTTCGAGGTCGTTTCGGTTTCGGGCGGCGCCCAGTTCGACAGCGGCAACCGCACCGTTAAACAAACCTTTGTCGCGTTGCAACCCGGCGAGGAACGGGAAATCGTGCTGCAACTGCAAGCCTCGCAGGTCGGTACACACCAGGTCAGCCGTGGCCTCATCACGGCCAATAACGATCGTGATGCTAGCAATGATACCGGCCAACCCATTGTTGTAAACGTGTCCGATGCCCGTGCAGATGCCGAAAGGCTGTTTATTCCCGGCTTATTCACACCGAATGGCGACGGCATCAATGACGTGTTCGAAATCGTAGGCCTGCCCGAATATTTCCCCGAGAACGAGCTCGTCATTTACAACAAAAGCTACAACACGATATACCAGAAGACCAACTACCGGAATGATTGGGGTGGAGACAACCTACCGATGGGGTCATACGGTTACATCCTGACGGTAAAGACAGCGACAGGCGAAGAAAAGGTCTATAAAGGTTTCGTCACCATCACGTATTAAGCGAGAAAACATGAACTATCCAATTTCCATCCTATGTGGTATCGTCGCCATCACCTGTTGCGGCCCGATGGCCTTCGGTCAAGCCGAATTACAGGGTAGCCAATACCTATTTCATAAAACATATATCAACCCCGCTTATACCGGATCGCTCGGCGATTTCTCGGCAAACATGCATTTCATGATGAAAGATGGCGTCGGCAATGCCAAAAACTCGTCCACCGTATCGTTGGCTGCCGACGCCATGTTGCCGGGCAAACAGCTGGGCCTCGGCCTCAATCTGATCCGCAGCCGGTTTGGGAACGACAGCTATACAACCGTTTATCTCAATGCAGCGTATCACCTACACGCGTCTGATGAATTGATCATCGCCTCGGGCATCGCTGCCGGGTTCCAGCAATTCGACATCGACCTATCGCAGCTTTCGGTGGTATCACCCGGCGACCCCGCTGCTGGTGAGGGAAACCTGTATAGCTCAAAGGTCGACCTGCGCGCGGGTATCTATGCCAGCTATTTAGAGAAGTTTTATGTGGGGCTTTCTTTTGATAATTTAACGTCTGTGTATGTCAACCGGGCCGATTACGAACATTATCTTCCATTAGAATTCAGGCGGCTCAACCTTTATTTCAATGCCGGCGCACGCGTTGCATATGACCAGGGACTGATGCTACGCCCCTCGTTGCTCATCTTGAAGACCTTCGGAGGGGCTACTACCATTGAGGGCGGTACCTTTCTAGACATCAGTCGGAATTTTTCCCTGGGCGTTGCCTTCCGGTACCACTCACAGGCCATGTCGAGCATCAACGATAACCAGAAACGCTACGCACAGAACATCATCCGGCCGATGCTAGATATCAACATCCTCAAATCGGGGAACCTGCGGATGAGCTATGGCTACAACATCAACGCCAACCGTCCGGGCAACTTATCGGCCGCCATGCACGATTTCGCGCTCACGTATCGCTTCCTTTCCAAGTACTAAGACGGCCGCATCCGCTCGATCACCAACGCACTCGCCCCGCCCCCGCCGTTGCAGATGCCGGCCACGCCGATACGACCATCGTGTTGTGCCAATACCGACAGGAGGGTAACCACGATACGTGCGCCCGAAGCGCCCAATGGATGGCCCATCGAAACCGCACCGCCATTGACGTTCACCAGGTCGGCCGACAGTCCCAATTCTTGGTTATTGGCGATGGCGACGACAGCGAAGGCCTCGTTGATCTCATAGAAATCCACCTCATCCGCGCCGATGCCGGCGTGCTGCAATGCCCGCGGGATTGCCTGGGCCGGTGCCGTGGTAAACCACTCGGGAGCTTGCTGGGCATCGGCGTAGCCCCGGATGCGGGCCAACGGCTGCAAACCCAATTCCTTCAGCTTGGCTCCGCTAACCAAGACCAGCGCCGCCGCACCATCGTTGAGCGTAGACGCATTGGCAGCGGTTACCGTACCGTCTTTCTTGAATACGGGCCGCAATGATGATATCTTGTCGAACTTCACGGCATGGATTTCCTCATCGGCATCGACAACGGTTACCTCCCCTTTCCGGCCGGTGATTTCGACCGGAACGATTTCCGCCTTGAACCGGTCCGCTTGCTGCGCCGCCTGCGACCGTCTATAGGATTCCTCCGCATAAGCATCTTGTGCCCCGCGATCTATACCGCATGTTTCGGCACAAAGCTCGGCGGCGGACCCCATGTGGTAATCGTTGTATACGTCCCACAGTCCGTCCTTCACCAAGCCATCTGTCATCTGTCCATGGCCCAGCCGGTAGCCGGTGCGGGCCTTATCGAGGTAATAGGGTACATTGCTCATGCTCTCCATGCCTCCGGCTACGATGATGTCTTTTGTACCCAAGGCGATGCTTTGGGCCGCCAGCATGATGGCCTTTGCGCCGGAAGCACACACCTTATTGATCGTGGTGGCCGGAATATCGGGAAGCCCCGCGAATTTGGCAGCCTGCGTGGCGGGCGCTTGGCCTAGATTGGCCGACAGTACGTTGCCGAAAAACACTTCCTCTACATCATCGGGCGCCACATTGGCGCGACCTATTGCCTCCCGGATGGCGATGCCACCCAATTGCGTAGCGGACAAACTGGATAAGCTACCGCCGAAACTACCGATGGGGGTACGCACAGCGGAAACGATATAAACTTCTTGCATAACTAGTAATTGATTATCATGCAAAGGTATGAAATCCAGGTTGAAATCCGGCGCGGACACCGATTCAGGCAACTAGTTAAAAATAACTTACAAAAAATGTTAGATTAATCTAAATTTTATATTTTTGTATTAAATATGGGAAAAGTTTACAGCTTTTTATTCGCGGTTTGCTGGTTGATGAGTTGCCTTTCGTGCCGACAGACGGTAAGCGAGCGCACCGAATCGGGAAAACCATACATCCTCGCCACCACTGGAATGGTGGCCGATATGGTGCAGCACATTGTCGGCGACTCTGCCACGGTGGAAGCACTGATGCGGCCCGGCGTAGACCCCCATCTATACAAAGCCAGCCAGGGCGACCTCCGGAAAATCCTGGATGCGGATTATTTGTTCTACAACGGGCTGCACCTAGAAGGCAAACTGGCTAGTATCCTGGAGAAGCAAGCGCGGGTGAAACCGGTTGTTGCTGTGGGTGATGATCTTAAAGGGCTGATTAAAGTGAATGAAACAACATACGACCCGCATATCTGGTTTGATGTGTCACTTTGGAAAGCAGCCACGGCCCATGCGGTGCGGCAGATGGCCGAACTCGACCGTGCCAACGCCGCTTACTATGAAGCAAATGGGCGACGTTATATGCAGGCACTCGATTCGTTAGATACATGGGTCACAGCCCGCATACACACCATCCCTCCCACCAAACGGGTTTTGATCACCGCTCACGATGCCTTTAGCTATTTCGGACGGGCGTATGGCATGGAAGTACGCGGGTTGCAAGGCATTTCTACCGTATCTGAATTCGGCCTTCGGGATGTATCGGGTTTGGTCGACTATATCATCACGCAAGGGATACCGGCGGTATTTGTGGAAAGCTCCGTATCCGACCGATCGCTGAAGGCCGTACTGACGGGTGTGCGGCAACGTGGGGGCACCGTGCGCATCGGTGGCAACCTCTTTTCGGATGCCATGGGGGCCGAAGGCACCGCGGAGGGAACGTATATCGGCATGGTGAAATACAATGTGAATACAATAGTAGAAGCGCTAACGGAAAAATAGAGCCTATGATTATACATACACAAGAACCGATATTGGAAGTGCATGATCTGATGGTTACTTATGGGCGCAAACCCGTGCTTTGGGGGGTGGATTTCACGCTACCCGCCGGCTGCATTGCGGGCATCGTGGGACCAAACGGCGCCGGTAAATCCACCCTACTGAAAACCATCATGGGGCTAATTCCACCATCCAGCGGGTATGTGAAGCTATTCGACCGCTCACTGGATGAGGTACGATCACGTATTAGCTATGTGCCGCAACGCGAGTCGGTCGATTGGGATTTCCCCGTTTCCGTATTGGATGTGGTGTTGATGGGGCGTTATGGCAAGGTTGGATTGCTGCGCAACACCGGTGCGCATGATCGCGCCATTGCCAGCGAATGTTTGGATAAGGTGGGGATGTCCGCTTTCGCCAAAAGGCAGATTTCACAACTATCCGGCGGACAGCAGCAGCGCGTTTTCCTTGCGCGGGCGCTGGCCCAGGAAGCAGACGTGTATTTCATGGACGAGCCTTTTGCAGGGGTGGATGCCGCTACCGAACAAGCCATCATCGAGCTGCTGCGGGAAATGGCGTCCAATGGGAAAACCATCGTCGTGGTGCACCACGATCTGCAGTCGGCACGCAGCTATTTTGATTGGATCGTACTGCTCAATATGCATCTCATTGCCGCCGGGCCGACCGACCAGGCGTTTACGGAAGAAACAGTCCAGCAAGCATATGGCGGTCGCCTCAACCTGTTGTCGCAGGTGGGCGACGTGATGGAGAAACGCGCGTTCCCCAGCAGGGAGCGCTAATTAAACGAGCGAATGGAAAGTTTTTTCGACTTTTTCACCTTTTCAGATCCTAACGTCCGCTACGTGGTGCTTGGCAATGTGTTGTTGGCCAGCAGTGCCGCCATGGTCGGTGCGTTTATCCTTTTGCAGAAAAAAGCGCTCATCGGCGATGCCGTGTCGCACGCCGTCCTACCGGGCATCTGTGCTGCATTTTTGTTTTCGGGGAGTAAAAACATCGGCTTCATGCTGGCCGGTGCCTTCATCACGGGGTGGCTGGCGCTGGTAGCCATCGATTACATCGTGGCGAAGTCTAAAATCAAGAAGGATGCGGCCATCGGATTGGTGCTATCGGTATTTTTCGGTACGGGTATGGTGATGATGACCTACATCCAGCAATCGGGCAATGCCGCCCAAAGTGGGCTCGACCATTTCCTGTTCGGCAAGGCGGCAACCCTCATCGGCTCCGACCTGTTGATCTTCAGCATCCTGGCTATCGTTCTTCTCGTTGTGGTGGGACTCTTTTTCAAGGCCTTTGCACTGGTCGCTTTCGACCGGCCCTACGCCGAGGCGCTGGGCTACCCCGTGCGCAAGCTCGATCTGTTGCTCACCAGCCTAACCGTGCTGGCGGTGGTAACGGGCATTACCGCCGTAGGCGTGGTGCTGATGGCGGCTATGCTGATTACGCCCGCCGCGGCGGCACGGTACTGGACGAATAACATCCGCCGGATGGTGTGGATAGCGGTAGCTTTCGGTGCGTTTGCCGGGCTGGCAGGTGCCTACATTTCGTACACGGCCCCCGCCATGCCCACCGGCCCATGGATGGTCGTGGTGTCCTCGGCAATCGCCTTCTTTTCCTTTTTCTTCGCCCCCACCAAAGGCATCGTGCCCAAAATGTACACGCAGTACAAAAACCGACGGATCATCGCTGAAGAAAATGCGTTGAAACGATTCTATCACCTGGGAGAGCGGAACAGCCACCTCCTTGGACTACGCGGGATGGATGAACTGGTGGATGCCAGCGATGTGAACGGACCGGCATTTAAAGTAGCTTTGCAACGGCTTGCCGCCAAGAAATCCGTGGTATCGGAAGGCCATCAATGGCGGCTTACGGAAGACGGGCGACAGCAAGCGGCGCGGGTGGTGCGGCTGCACCGGCTGTGGGAATTGTATTTGACGAAGTATATGCATATTGCGGCGGACCATGTGCATGACGACGCCGAAACGATTGAACATATTCTCACGCCGGAACTGGAGCGTGAGCTGGAGCACCAGCTGGGGTACCCGGAGAAGGATCCGCACAATACGGAAATACCGAAAATTTAAAATTGATGATAGCCTTTTGGATTATATTAACGGGATCATTAGTCGCTGTTACCTGCGGGCTGCTGGGCTGTTTTCTGGTGCTACGCAAGATGAGCATGGTGGGCGATGCCATCAGCCACGCGGTACTACCGGGTATTGTCATTGCATTCCTGCTTAGCGGGAGCCGCGAAACACTGCCCATGTTGTTGGGCGCCGGGGCTACCGGCTTGCTCGCCACGTTCCTCATCGAATATTTCCACCGGCGGGCAGGTCTGCAAACCGATGCCGCCATCGGCGTGGTATTTACCTTTCTGTTTGCTGTGGGCATTATCCTCATCAGCGCTTTTGCGGGCCAGGTAGATATCGACCAGGACTGTGTACTGTATGGTGAAATCGCGTATGTGCCGATCGACCTGTGGGTAACCGGCGACGGCACCATCATGGGCCCACGCCCCATCTACATCCTCTCGGGCGTACTGCTGTTGGTGGCCGCGTTTATCCGGTTGGGGTATAAAGAGCTTAAGCTCACCTCATTCGATCCGGCGTTTGCATCCGCGCTGGGCATCTCCACCGCCTTATGGCATTATTTATTGATGGCTGCGGTGTCGATCACCACGGTCAGTTCTTTTGAGTCGGTAGGGGCTATATTGGTCATCGCGTTCCTTATCGGTCCACCCGCCACGGCTTATCTGCTTACGCACGACCTGAAACGCATGCTGGCCATCACCGTCGTATTGGGTGTGTTTATCGCGTTCACCGGTTACTGGATGGCCTATTGGCTCAATGCATCCATCGCCGGCTGCATGGCCGTGGTAACGGGGATATGCTTTGCTAGTGTATTTGTTGTTCAACGACTGACCCAATCAAAAATCAGCCCACCCATCGCCAACGAAGTGATGCGTTAGGGCATGCCGACATTACGCAATCGCAGATTGTCGCTTTTTTACAATCACGTCTGATAAATCATCTCGATTTTTGTTGCTACCCATTGCAATGGGTGTGCGAACATATTGTAAATCAAAATTTTAAAAAAAGGAAAGTTATGAAAAACCGTTATCTGATCTACCTGATCTCCCTAAGCGTTGGTATTATGAGCCTGAATGGTTGTAAAAAAGGAGATATTGGTCCACAAGGGGAACAGGGGGTCCCGGGGGACAAAGGCGACACGGGAGATAAAGGCGATAAGGGTGATAAGGGCGACACCGGTACCGCCAATGTAATCTATTCGGACTGGGCATCGGTTACGTTCACCAACAGCGGCGGGGTTTACTCGGGAACCATAGAAGCACCAAAACTGACGGCAGATGTATTGAATAAAGGAGACGTTGCCGTTTACGAAAAGTTTTCTATCATCTTCCCTACGGCATCAACAACCTACAACAAGGTCCCCTACTCGCAGGGTTCCAATTGGGTGAGGGTGGAGCTGAGCGTGGGTGAAATCACGGTGAAATCCAATACAAACCACAGTTTCTCCACATTTCGTTATGTCCTTATCCCCGGAGGCGTACAAGCTTCGGCGGCCAGCAACTTAGATTTGACCGACTATCGGGCGGTCCGCTACTTCTTTGGCCTAGGTAATAATTGATCGAACAATGAACCTAACCCATCGTTTCGTGTCGATGGGTTAGGTTCAACGATCTATTTGGCGTTGATGGGGAAATTGATCATCCAACGCACACCGAATTTGTCTTCGAACGAACCGAAATAATCGCCCCAGAACTGGTCTTCCATGGGCATTTCCACCTTTCCTCCGGCCGATAGGCCGTTGAACAACCGGTCGGCCTCTTCGCGGCTATCAGGCGTAATGGAGACGTAGTTATTGTTGCCCACGTTCAACACATGCCCAGCAGAATCTAGGCAATCAGATGCCATCAGGGACTGTCCATTGCCTACCGGGATGGATACGTGCATGGCGTAATCGCGCTCTTTTTCCGGCAAATTTTCCGAGCCGGGCGTATCGCTCATCCGTTGGATGAATAACTCGCCACCCAAAACCGTTTGGTAAAAACGGAACGCCTCTTCCGCATTACCCGCAAAATTTAAATAAGGATTGAATACCATCGTATGATTATTTAAGTGTGAAATTGTTATTTCAATGTTCGCAGCTCTATACCAGCAACAACACAAAGGTAGTGTGTTTGGCTACACATCAACAGGGTAAATATGCCAATCTACAGGGGGAATTGCGACAAGTTAACACTCCTTCCCCCCGAAAGACGGTTTTTCGAAAAACATTTTGCGGAATACGGATTAATAAATACATTTGCATCCCCGATTGGGGAGTAGTACATTAACATAAGCCCAGGTGGCGGAATTGGTAGACGCGCTGGTCTCAAACACCAGTGGGGCGACCCATGCCGGTTCGATCCCGGCCCTGGGTACTAAAAAGACCTGTTGATCAGTCGATCTTCAGGTCTTTTTTATTTTCAGTGTGTTTGTTCAAAAATTTCTCAATCATCGGCACAACAAATTCACTTTCTTTTGTGTCGGATTTTAACCGCTGTCAAAAGTCAGTTTGTCTGCAGCTCTGTTGTCATTGTTTTAGTTTCTGTCTTGTTTTCGTTGCACACGGTCAAAGTGAAAAGTGTCAAGCCGAAAATTGCAATTGTTTTTTCATATTCCCGGTTCATAATAAAGTAAAATTGCTCCGTTAATAAAGGTTTTAGTCTTTTTGAGCTTGAAAATTGTCCTATCTTTAATATCCTCAAATAACGACAATCCCTTTCCTGCGATAACTGGCTGAATACAAAGTTGTAATTCGTCAATTAAATTCAAGTTCATTAACTGTATAATTAAACTGCGACTTCCAACAAAAATGTCTTTTCCCGATTGCTGTTTGAGTTCCAAAACTTCTTCTTCAAGGCTTCGATTTGCTAATTTAGCGCTTTTCCAATCCACCTCTTTAAGCGTATGAGAAAAAACAATTTTTTGGATCTTGTCAATAGCCATAGCAAAGTCATTCATTGATTTTTCTTCCGAAGGCTTCTCCAAAATCGTTCGCCAAAATCCCATAAGTTGATAGGTTGTTCGTCCATAAAGGATAACACCTGCATTGTTCAAAAGCTTAGTGTAGTGTTGATGTATTTCTTCGTCAGCGATTCCCGCAGTGTGGTCGCAGTTTCCGTCAATAGTCGTATTGAATGCCCCAATTACTTTTCTCATATTTTCTTCTTGCCAGTCATTAGGTTTAAACCGGATCAAGCGCAAAAACCCGCACCTTTTTCTGGTGAGGTAGTGCACTCAATTATTCGGACACCGAACGTCGTCATTAAAGATTACCTTTTTCAACCTCTTTTATCTCATTCGGTGTATGCCAGTGGCTCCGTTTGGCTTTTCGAAACCATGCCGCTAACGAAGTTAGGAATAAGTTCCCAAATCGGAAAATCATCCAAATACATTTATTCCACTTTGCCATTGAATAATCAAACCATATATCCTTATGATGCAACTGAATTTTTTCTGGAAACTTGCAACGATTACCTTATCCCTGGGCTTAGGCAGTATTCATCATGTTTTCTCGCAAAATGAAACCCCATACTTCATAGACGTTACCGCAACCCATGTTCCCACGGATAAAGAAGCGCATACCTTAGGCGTGGTGTTGGCTGATATAGACAACGATGGCGACCTGGATGCGATACTGGCTTTGGAACTTTTGCCCAATACGGTAGCCATGGTCTGCCCCGTCTGTATCCGTTTCCGTTGCGTGGATGCCAACAGGCTGACAAAGAACCGGTCGGCCCATTTCGTATCCACAAAACCGATATCCAACTTTCCGTTGCCGGTTCGGAACTGGTCGTTGAACCGTGTTGCCGGATTTTCCTTCGTGAAGTCGACCGCCTTGAAACCTGTCGACGCATCGGCATAATTGACTCCCTGCCCCCACACGTTGTAATTGTTATCCGAATGCGTATAAAACGTTGATATGCGGGCGGTTAGCTTACTTGCCGGGTGGGTATATTGACCGTGAACGACGGCCTGATGGGTGTTGAAAGAACCGTAACCGTAGCTCGTTTCGAGAAAATTTTTACGCCCGGCATCCGAAACCACGTTGATTGCACCGCCCAGTGCATCCGACCCCAGATCGACCGGCACAACCCCTTTATAGACATCGATGCGTTTGATGAGCGACACCGGAAGGTTATTGATGGTATAGGACGAGCCGAAATATTCCATCGGTATCCCGTCGATAAAAAACGTAACCGCGTTTCCGGACATGCCATGCAACGAGTACTTATAATTAGAGCCCATACCGCCCTCCTGGCGCACCCGTACCCCCGGGGTCCAATCCAGCACCCGGTTTAACTGAATACTTTGGTTTTGAAAATCAGCGGTTTCCACGGATTCCACACTAAAGCCGGTCTCTCTGAGGGCTTGCACTTGGGTTTTGCCAACCACATCGACCTCATCCAGGCTGACCTTATTTTCCTGCAATACGACTTTCAGGGGCTTACCCCCATCCTTTTTAAGTTGCAGCGCGACCTCAACCGCCGAATAACCTACGCACGCAACCTGCAGCATATAGTCGCCCACCGGGGCTTTAAAACCAAACTGCCCTTGGGCATCTGTAAGGGCCCCGAAGTCCGTTCCTCCCAACCTAACCGACGCACGAGCGATCGGATTGCCCGATGGAGAAACCACCATACCCCGTACCGTAACTTGTTCCTGCGGCCACGCGTGGCCGGCAAAGGCCAGGAGACAGAAAAACAACATACTTGGCAGGGATAGCTTAAACATCGGTAAATTGCAAATCAACTCTTTGTGAAAAATAAATCGCTATTTAGATTAATTATAAAATGCAAATGTATAATATTGTAAAGACAAAAGGATACGAATCTGTGAACGACGCATTTTACCCCATCAACGACACATCGTTTGCTAACGAAAGGGCTCCGAGGACCGAGAATAAGCTTAGTTGGTTGCGACGTGGACTGTTAACGAACCGGTTCAAAGAGTTCGTTTACCAACTCACCATCGTTTTACTATTGTTGGTGTTTTTCTGTTTTGAGCTTAACGAGGATCAGCACCAATCGTTGCATACGCTATTCAAACCCTCTGAACTGGCATTTTTTGCCAATTACCTGGCTGCGGCTATGGTGATCAATTATATATTGCTGCCCGCTTTCTATTACCGGAAGCGGTGGATTTGGTTCATTGCCACATTTTCGGTGCTGCTGGCCGTGGTCATTCTCGTCGATGAATTTGTCCTGGAGCAGATTTTCTTCCCCGATACCCGCGGAACCCATTTTCCCGGGTTGATGTTCACGCTGGTCGAAACGCTGCCCATCATCATTATCATTGTCGCTTTTAAGCTGGCATGGGATTCCAACCTCAGGCAACGCGAGCTGGAGCGCCTAGCCGGCTTAATGAAAGAAAGTGAAATCCAGTTTCTGAAATCACAGATTAATCCGCATTTCCTATTCAATAACTTGAATAGCCTGTACGCGTACGCTATCGACAATTCGCCGAAAACCCCATCCATTATCCTGGAACTGTCGGCCGTACTGCGGTATATGTTGTATGACTGCCAATCCGATTTCGTGCCCCTACCCCGGGAGATACAGCAGCTTGAAAACTACGTAGCACTGAATCAACTGCAGATCGAGAACAGGGGGGGAATCCGATTTTCCAAAGACATCGCTAACCTGGATTTTTCAATCCCGCCCCTTATCCTGATTGTTTTCGTTGAAAATGCCTTCAAGCACAGCGCAGGAAGTCAAGCGGCAGACATTACCATTGAAATCCACGTAACGGTCTCAGCAAATGGAAAGCTGACGTTTTTGTGCACAAACAATTATTCCCGGAATTACCGCTCGGAAGGTTTAGCTAAAGGTATTGGATTGGAAAATGTGAGGAAGCGCCTGGACCTGCAATACCCCGATGAACATACGCTAGACATACAGGACAACGGACGTATTTTCGTTACCAGGTTGACGATGCAACTAAAGAAAACGGACTAGGATGAGGTGTATTATTATTGAAGACCAAGCGCCGGCACGGCATATCTTGCAGAAGTATATCCACAACACGGATGTCCTTACGTTGGAAATGACGTTTTGTGACGCCCTTGAGGCAAGCGCATATCTTAGCCATCATGCCATCGATTTGATTTTTTTAGATATTAACCTACCGCGTTTTTCGGGATTGGATTTTCTCCGATCGGCACAAAATCATCCATTGACCATCCTGACGACGGCTTATTCTGAATTTGCATTGGAAAGCTATCAATTCAATGTGGTCGATTACCTGCTTAAACCATTTTCGTTCGAGCGCTTTTCCCAGGCGATCGACAAAGTAACAGCGATGAAGCGCTCGATACAACAAGCGGGACAGGAGCACGCCGTACCCGCCGATAAATGCGTATACATCAAGACACAAACCATGAGCTGGTAAAGCTCAACAGAGACGACATCATTTTCATTAAATCGGACAGTGATTACACGGAAGTGGTTACTACTTCAATCAACTACCTAACGGCAGAGCCACTGAAAGAATGGTTAGTGAAATTGGACGATGCGTTTGAGCAGGCCCATAAGTCGTACATCGTCAACACGACCCATCTAAAAAAGATATCGCACAACAAAATCCACCTATCCCTAAATCAGGTCATCCCGATTGGACGAGCGTTTAAAAAGCATTTTATGGAGAAGGTGCTGAAATGAGGTAGTGACTACTGAAATGAGGTAGTGACTACTGAAATCTGGTTTTTCACTATTGCCATATGCTTTTGCAGGGATGCAATTCCAATGAGCGTGCGCGCTATTTATTTTTCTACGCTTGCACGTCATCTTTTCACCAGTGCAATTTGGTTTCACGCGTGTGTCATTTGCTTTTTAACGTCTGTAACTCCGGTTAGCCCGCGTGCTATCCACTTTTGCAAGCGTGTAAATCATTTTCATACGATTGCAGGTTTGTTTTCCACGGATGAAATTCAGATTAGCACGCGTGCGCTTTACTTTTGCAAACGTGCAAATCATTTTCATACGATTGCAGGTTGGTTTTGCACGGATGAAATTCAGATTAGCGGGCGTGCAAATTGCTTTTACACGGTTGCAATTCCAATGAGCATACGTGCGCTTTACTTTTGCAAACGTGAAGATCATTTTTACGCGATTGCAGGTTGGTTTTGCACGGATGAAATTCAGATTAGCACGCATGCAAATTGCTTTTACACGGTTGCAATTTACTTTTGCACGCGTGCAGATGTTTGCGAAAAACGCAAAAATCGATGTTTTTGACACAACCAGTCCACATTCGCAAAAAAAAGTGAGCCAAAAAGATTTCCGGGGTACCCCAAAATATGGCACACTTTTTCTTGTTTTTCTAATTTCTTTCACTAATCGTTTCGACCAGGAAATGTTCCGAAACAGCGACCTTAACGATTGGTATAAATTTTGATTAGGTTAACGATATTTAGTTAAGGTTTATTTTTTACACCTCCTACAAAGGCAACGTATAAGTTAACGTTCCGGTAGTTAGAACGATGATGTTTCGCGGAATCTATCCCCTCCTTGTAGTACTCCTTATCTCGCTTGTTGGTGCATGCGAAAAGGGAAAAACCGGTGTCGATGCGCCCGACAGAACGGATACGGATACGGATTCCATCCCGCCCCCAACAACGGCACCCCCAACTGGAAACGGATCATTATTCCGCTATGGTTCCAATATGGGCGCGTACGCGGACTGGTCCGACGAGCAACTGGCCGAAATCTTAATCGGCAATCCGGACAAAGGTATCGCCGGTGCGGGTGTAAACAGCCTACGCCCGGCGATGTATGACCGCTTCGTGCAGCAATGGGGCTACGATATCCGAGTAAATGCGTTTGCGTTTTACGAGCAATTGGGCGGAAAAGACCACACCATCTTTCTCAACGGACCTTCCGACGCGCATCGGGACCAGACCCGGTACTGCAACGGCGCCCAATCGCAAACCTTTGCCAATCTTTATGAACCGATATGGGCATCGTCCGATAAGGTGAACCCGGATAACTACTACGCCAACTACGTTTACCATGTGGTGAAAACCTATGGCCCTTACGTAAAATACTGGGAAGTGTGGAACGAACCGGACTATACCAACAACTGGCCGGCCACCCAGACCTGGGGCCAGACGGATCCCAACCCCTGCGACCTGACCAACTTCGCTGCACCTATTCAATCGTATGTGCGCATGCTCCGGATTACGTATGAAATCGTCAGGCAACTGGACAACGATGGACTCGTTTGCGTGGGCGGACTGGGCTACCCCAGCTTCCTGGATGCGATATTGCGCAATACGGATAACCCGAACGGCGGCGGCGTCAGCACCGACTACCCCAAAAAAGGCGGCGAGTGGTTCGATTGCCTAAGCTACCACGTGTATCCGATGTACTATCTGGGCAGCAACCGAAATTCGGATGCGGCCGCTGCAGCCGTGGTGGATCATAAGGGCGCGTTTGAGGCGGTGCTGGACAAGTATGCTTACAATGGAACGACCCATTCGGAAAAGGCTTTCATCGTTACGGAAAGCAATATCCCCCGTAAAGCCATAGCCGATTATGTGGGTGGCGAGGAAGTGCAGCGTAACTTCTTGATCAAAGCCGCCGTGGTCGCCCAAAAAGCAGGCATCAGCGGAATCTATATTTACGGACCGACTGAAAGCCGCCCCTTAGCCGAGGTTGCCGACCCGTATCAGGCAATGGGCTTCTACCAAAACATCACCGCAGGTCCGTACACCGCCACTATCACACCCGGTGGCATCGCATGGCGCACTGTGAGCACGCTATTAAGCACCCGGCAATATGATCCGGCAGCAACGGCCGCATTACAGTTGCCGGCCAATATCGGGGGTGGCGCATTTTACAACGCCGAAGCGGAAGATCATATCTACGTATTGTGGGCCAAAACCAGCGGAGCCACCGAAGCCGCAATGGCTCAATACAGCTTCCCCGAATCGTTCGCCATCAAAACCGCTACGCAGTTCAACTGGGAAAATAAGCAGTCCACTGTAACCGGCACGGTATCGCTGACCGGATCGCCGGTATTTATTAGGCCTTAATGTCATCCTAACGATTTCTTCCTTTTGTTTTTCCCTATCTTTGCAACCTACGCATCCACACACATGGTCAAGCAGGCACTCCGTAATCTAAAAATAAACGCACTCAACGAAATGCAGCAGGCTGCACTCGATGTAGCAGAGAAACAGGACCTTATCCTGCTCTCCCCTACCGGCTCGGGAAAAACATTGGGTTTTCTACTGCCCTTGCTCCGCACACTAAAAATAGATGTACCTACCGTTCAGGCGCTCATTGTCGTTCCTTCGCGGGAGCTTGCCCTGCAGATCGAACAGGTTTTCAAAGGGATGGGCAGCGGATTCAAGGTCAACTGCTGCTATGGTGGCCACTCCGTGCGGGTTGAAATCAACAACTTGTCGCAACCGCCGGCTGTACTGATCGGCACACCAGGCCGACTGGCCCATCACTTGCGCCGCAAGACGTTCGATACGCGCACGGTGTCTACCCTGATACTTGACGAATTTGACAAAGCACTCGAATTCGGCTTCCAGGAGGATATGGCCTACATCATCAAGCAGTTGCCGTTCCTCAAAAAAAGGGTACTTACGTCGGCGACGCCGATGGATGACATCCCCGCATTTACAGCGATCACTAAACCGGCAACGCTGAATTATTTGTCAAACCAAGCATCAGTGCCCAACCTGAAACAAAAAGTGGTCATCACCGACGCTGCCGACAAGCTGGACACCTTGTTTGCGCTAATATGCAGCATCAGTGCGGAGCCCATGTTGGTTTTCTGCAATCACCGCGAAGCAGTGGAACGCATTAGCGACCTGTTGTGGGATAGGGAGCTTACCCATAGCATCTTCCACGGAGGGATGGAACAGGACGACCGGGAGCGCGCATTACTTAAGTTCCGTAATGGCAGCCACCGGATATTGATTACCACCGACCTGGCCTCGCGCGGATTGGACATCCCCGAAATTGAACATATCATCCATTACCAGCTACCGCATAACGAGGATGCGTTCGTACACCGCAATGGACGTACGGCACGGATGCACGCCACGGGAACCTCCTACCTGCTGCTGACACTCGATGAAAAGCCGGCCTATTTAACGGAAATGCCGGAAGAAGAAGTCATACCGGAAAATCCCGCGCTGCCCCCGCCAACGGATTGGGCGACGCTCTATCTGGCTGCAGGCAAAAAAGAAAAAATAAATAAGGTGGACATTGTGGGGTTATTGCTTAAAAAAGGGGAACTGGCCAAAGAAGACCTCGGACTCATCGAAGTATGGGACCATTCGGCGTATGCCGCGGTAAAACGCGACCGGATTGTGGAGGTCGTCCAGCGGGTTAGAAACGAGAAGATAAAAGGCAAAAAAGTCAAAATAGAAATTTCCAGGTAACAGCACATATACCATGAGCAACAATGACATCATGAAAAAACTCCGGGTGGCTTTAAAGTTCACCGACGATGATATTATCGAAGTATTGGCCCTGGCGGATTTCAGGGTAACGAAAACGGAGCTGGGTGCCATCTTCCGCAAAGAGGATCACCCGAATTTCAAACCTTGCGGCGACCAATTGCTCCGCAATTTCCTAAACGGACTGATTATTTATAAACGCGGCCCCCGGCCACGGAAGTAGTTTCCGAGGGTGGAATGCATCCATTCATTCTGTCACCCGCGTCGCTTTAAACGTACCGTTAGGCTGGATGGAATACATTACCGGCGCCTTATCCAATTGTTCATCCATTTCAAAGCGGAGGGCAAACCCATTTAATGCCTTCAATTTAAAATAATGATCGCCCTGTGCAATGGTTTCATAGTTGGTCTGACCCGGCACATCCATGAAAAGCACGCCATCTTTTACCGTGATCGTAATGGTCATCCCTCCAACGGCGTACTTACCCACATATGCTTGCAAGAGGGCTTGAGAAACCTCAATGGCCACGGGCTGCCGTTTAAATTGCCCGACGGATCATCCATCGTCATCGAGGCGCTCTCGACCTGCCCATCCAGACCGGTGCGGAAGTTGATTTTCATTCCGCCCGCCGCGGTATCGGCCCTACCGTCTTCACCGATTTCCTTCATTTCGAACACATCGTAATGGTAATGGCTTAGCCATACCCGGTCGTTGCCCAACGCTATTTTGAGCGTGTCGTTAGCGGCATGGATAACAAAGGTCCCATACGCCGGATGCGAATAGGTACCGGTATAGTCGGGCAGCCCATGCGTAGACCGCGTGCCCTTAATCCTGGCCAGACCCTCGGATTTGCTAGTATCCACCCCTGTGGTATCTTGCCTGATGTTATTTACGTTCCAATCGACAAACGGAAGCTCCAACCAGCGGTCGGCAATTAAGTTACGTACGACTGTAGGGACCGCCGACTGATTCTGATTGGATAGCACCACAATACCCAGCTGATCCGTTGGAAAAAAACAGGTACTTGCCGTAAACCCATCGATGTTTCCACCATGCTCCACCTGGTAGTGGCCGCGGTAGGAACTGACCATCCAGCCCAGGCCATAATTGGCCGTATAAACATCCTTGTACTTGGTTGGCAGCCCACCAGCCATCACCATTTGTGAGCTTGCTGCTTCTTTGACAAAATCCACCGGGAGCAATCGCTCGCCCTCATACTCGCCTCCTGCAATCCAAAGTTTGAGCCAGTTGGCCATCTCCAGCACACTACTGTTGATACTCCCTGCCGGACCCATACCGCGGATTTCAAAATAAGGCAACCGGGTGATGCCATCGTTTTTAGCAACCGTATAGCCTCGCGCCGCATCGGCGTCCGCCGCCATATCGTTTACATCGAAATTGGATCGGGTCATCCCCAGTGGCGTGAAGAATCGTTCCTTTATATTTTCCTCCCACGTTTTTCCGGACATCCGCTCGGCAATCATCCCCTGGGCAAGGTACATGAAATTGTTGTATTGCCATTTGGCCCGTAGATCGGCACTGGATTCCATATATCGCACCCGCTGCAACAGACTGTCTCGGGAGTCGGAGTTAAACACGTACCACGAAAAATCGTAGCGCGATAATCCCGTCCGGTGGGTCATCAGGTCGCGTACCGTCACATCGGCTTCACGCCCGTCTTTAAAATGGAGCTGCGGCAAATGTTGGATCACCTTGTCGTCCAATGAAAGGCTATCGCCGAACAGCTTGCCGACTAGCGCGGCTGTAAACGCTTTAGAGGATGAGCCGATGGCGTACAGAGTATGCGGTGTAGCGGGCAGCTGCTTTTCATAGTCGCGGTAACCAAAGCCCTTGGCGTAAACCACTCTGTCTTTGTGCACCACGGCTACGGAAAAGCCCGCCACTTGGTAATCAGCAAGCAATTTTTCCAACAACGAGTCAATGCCTTGGAGGCGGGCATCGGCTGGGGCCGGTTGCGCCCAAACAAGGGATGCGCCTACCATACAAACGGAAAGGACTAATAAATATTTATACATTGCTATCGATTAAGGTGTTACAATAAGTCTTTAATGATAAGACAACAAACTTGTAAAATCGTTACAGGTATGAACCGGCATTATTTATTGAACAATTTACCCAACCAGCTTTCCTTCATGCCGATGAACCACTCTCCCTCCCGTTCTTCCAGCGGATATATCGTGATGTAATCCCCTTGCCCAGGGTCGCCCCTACCCGTCTCCAGACTGAAGGCGTGCCGGTGGTACGGACAGATCAGGCGCTCCTTTTCGCACCATCCTCCGGAGAGGTCGGCCCCGGCATGCGGGCAACGTGCGGAAGTAGCATGCAATGCACCACCATCTCGTATGATGCAAACACCCTTACCAGCTATTTTTACTTTACGGATACCGTCTGTTTTAGGAATGGCCTCCTTGGCTACTTTAATCCACTTCATGCTTCTTCAAAGATAGTACTTAAAGATAATACTAATTGCTATCTTTGCCCCGTTTTCAAAAAACTCGATATTCATGGCATTACAGTGCGGCATCGTTGGCCTACCGAACGTAGGCAAATCCACCTTATTCAACTGCCTTTCCAACGCGAAAGCACAGGCAGCCAATTTCCCTTTTTGCACCATTGAACCAAATGTGGGCGTCATTACCGTACCCGATGCGCGCTTAAATAAGCTCGCCGAATTGGTAAAGCCCCAACGGGTGTTACCCAACACGATCGAAATCGTTGATATCGCCGGCCTGGTGAAAGGCGCCAGCAAAGGTGAAGGGCTGGGCAACCAGTTCCTCGGCAATATCCGCAACACCGATGCAATCATCCACGTGTTGCGCTGTTTTGACGATGGAAATGTGGTGCATGTAGACGGATCGGTCGACCCCGTGCGCGACAAGGAAATCATCGATACCGAATTGCAGTTGAAAGATCTGGATACGGTTACCAAGCGCCTGCAAAAGGTAGAAAAGCAAGCCAAGACCGGAAATGACAAGGAGGCGAAGCGGAGCTACGAAATCCTGTCGGTGGTGAAAACCCACCTCGAGTCCGGCAAATCCGCACGCACCGCAGCGATTACCACGGAAGATTTCGAGTTTATCAGCGACTTATCGCTGCTCACCGTAAAACCTATCCTGTATGTGTGCAACGTGGATGAGGCGGCGGTAACTTCGGGCAATGCTTATGTAGATCGTGTTCGCGAAGCGATCAAAGAAGAGGACGCTGAGTTGTTGATTATTTCGGCGCAGATTGAGTCGGAAATTACGCAGCTGGAAAGTTATGAAGAGCGTCAGCTTTTCCTCGAGGACCTCGGGTTGGACGAGTCGGGTGTAAACAAGCTGATCCGAGTGGCCTATAAACTCCTGAATTTAGCCACCTACTTTACCGCCGGTGTGCAGGAAGTGCGCGCATGGACCATCGAAAACGGGTTCACCGCACCGCAGGCTGCCGGCGTTATCCATACCGATTTCGAAAAAGGATTCATCCGTACGGAAGTGATCAAATACGATGATTTCATCCAGTACGGCTCGGAAGCGGCCGTGAAGGAAGCTGGTAAATTAGCTGTGGAAGGCAAGACGTACCTCGTTCAGGACGGCGACATCATGCATTTCCGTTTCAACGTATAATAAATGGTCAATTCTTGTTTTTCTTGATTGGGGAGAAACAAATAATTAATATCTTTGCACTCCTGTTCCCGTAGTTCAATGGATAGAATTTCAGATTCCGGTTCTGAAGATAGGGGTTCGAATCCCTTCGGGAACACAATAAAAGCACCGCTATAGGTGCTTTTTGTGTTTTCAAGGGATGAGAACCGAAGCGATGGCCGGGGTTCGAACTTTGTCGCTGTGGACAATGTATATGGGGCTGAGGGACGCAGCACATCCCTTCGGAAACAATAAAAAGGCGTTAGATGGAATATGAAGCTACACCTCTATCGAAATCTTAACCTTACCACCTAGTCCTTTTTCCACGATGTCGTACAGGGTCTTCAATGTAAGGTTGCTGCCGTTGTTTTCTATTCTTGAGATATATTCCCGCTTCCGATTCACAAGTTCACCCAGCTCTGCCTGGGTAAGTTGTTTGTCTTCCCGGGCCTTTCTAAGCAGCAAGCCGACTTTGAACCCTTCAAAATCCCTCTCCAGTGCATCCCTCCGTTCGGCACCTTTGGCACCGTATACGCTATCCTTAATATCCTTCCAGCTTGTAGTTTCCATCATTCGCTCCTTTCTGTTCGTAATATTCAGCCATTAGTCTCAAGCCCTGTCAATTTCTTTCTTCGGTGTCTTCTGCGTTTTCTTTTGGAAACCGTTCAGTAGTATCACCAATCGGTCACCATCAAAGAAACAGAAGACCCGCCAAATGTTTGTGCCCAGTTGTATCCGTGCCTCGTATAGGCCATTTGTTCGGTCATGGCTTTCAGGTAATTTGACGGCACACGCTCTAGCGTTTCAATGGCTTCGATAATCTTGAAAATCTTGTCCTGTACCTTTTGGGGCTGGCCGTTGAGGAAATCCTCAAAGTAGTTCCTGAATGCAATGACCTCCCTGACTTTCACGACACAAAGGTAACTTATAAGTTACTAGCATGCAAATCTAATCAGAAAGGCGTAAGGTTTGTCTGTTTTGATGCCGTCAAACTCAAAAGTCTCACAACAATTAATGTAAGTATTTTTTGGAGCTCGCCGATACGCTGCAGGAAAACAGGCAGCTCAGGTATTAAGCTTACATCGGAGGAATCCGGCTCCCCGAATTCAGTGCCGAACCCAAGAACCCGAAAAATATCAGGAAACAACAAGATGAAAAAATGCGGGACTGAACCGATAACCCAATGGGTAAAAATGCGTATTGGCCGATCCCAGCATCCAACCGACAGACAAAATTCAGCAAGTTTCGGATTTTATGACTGCAATATAATTTGGACATTTGCAACATAAAATTTATAGCGATGAATGAGCAACAGCAACTCAATTATAATCGAATTGCAGAAGCAATTGAATACATAAAAACCAACTTCAAAGAGCAACCCAATCTTGACGAAGTTGCTTCAAAAGTGCATTTAAGTTCGTTTCATTTTCAGCGTTTGTTCAGCGATTGGGCAGGAACAACACCCAAAAAATTTTTGCAATACATCAGCATTGAACACGCTAAAAAATTATTGACCGACAAAAAAGCTACGCTTTTTGACACCGCTTTTGAAACAGGACTTTCAGGTACAGGACGACTACACGACCTTTTCATCAACATTGAGGGAATGACACCGTCTGAATATAAAAACGGTGGCAAAAACCTTTTCATCAATTACAGTTTTGCCGAAAGCCCTTTTGGAAATCTGATTGTTGCTTCTACGCAAAAAGGCGTTTGCTATATAGCGTTTGACAATGACGAAAGCAACGCATTAAACGATTTGAAACAAAAATTTCCCAATGCAACTTTTCAAAGAAAATTGGATTTGACACAACAAAATGCGTTGTTTATTTTTCAAAACGACTGGGGCAAACTACCTGAAATAAAATTGCATTTGAAAGGCACAGATTTTCAACTAAAAGTTTGGGAAACGCTTTTGAAAATTCCAATGGGACAACTTTCCACATACGGCAACATTGCTGAACAAATTGGCAACGCAAATGCTTTCAGAGCCGTTGGCACGGCTATCGGAAGCAATCCTGTCGCTTTTCTCATTCCTTGTCATCGTGTTATTCAATCTTCGGGGAACATTGGCGGTTATATGTGGGGCAACACAAGAAAGACCGCTATCATCGGTTGGGAAAGTGCAAAAACAGACACTTTGGAAATATAGCAAGTTTCGGGTTTTCTGACACAATACACAATCCAATCTTTGCAACAGAATTTTAAAACGAAAAACAATGCAAAGATTTGAAGACAAAATCGCTCTTATCACAGGCGGAACAAACGGAATGGGATTTGCCACAGCCCAACAATTCATCAATGAAAGCGGTAAAGTAATCATTACAGGACGAAGTGCCGAAACCGTAAACAAAGCCGTAGGGCGGTTAGGAAAAAATGCGTTTGGTATTGTGTCCAATGCAAGCAGTATGGAAGATATAATGCTTTTGCAGGAACAAGTAAAACAATACACAGACCACATTGATTTGCTCTTTGTCAATGCAGGTTACGGAAAGTTTGCACCTGTTGAGTTTGCCGATGAAGCCCATTTTGACGAGTTGTTCAATATGTTGGTAAAGGGAACCTTTTTTACCGTTCAGCAAATAGTACCATTGATGAATAAAGGAAGTGCAATCATACTCAATACATCGGTAGTTACAGGAATGGGTATGCAAAATTTTTCTGTTTATTCTTCGGCAAAATCAGCCGTTCAATCGTTCATTAAAACTTTTGCTTCGGAGCTTACCGAAAAAGGCATTCGTGTAAACGGTATCAGTCCGGGTTACATCAAAACAAACGGATTTAATAATACAGGTTTAAGTTCTGAACAAATTGAGGGAGCTATTCAAAGCATTATTCCTACTATTCCTTTCAAAAGATTTGGCGAACCTGCGGAAATTGCCAATGCCGTATTATTTCTTGCTTCGCAGGAAGCCTCATACATACACGGAACGGAATTAACGGTGGACGCAGGAATTTTAGTTATAAAATGATAAAGCAGAAGTTACAAAATACAGATTGGCAAAACATAACCGAAACAATGCACACAAACGGTTATGCCATTATTCCAAACCTGTTATCAGACAAACGATGCGAAATACTGAAATCGGAATACAATAACCCAAACGCTTACAGAAAAACGGTAGTAATGGAACACTACCGTTTTGGTTTGGGCGAATACAAGTATTTCAATTATCCGTTGCCCGACATTATTCAGCAAATCAGAGCAAACATTTATCCGCACCTTGCACCCATTGCAAACGCTTGGTTTATGGCATTGAATATTGATAAGCAATTTCCGTTAGAACACAACCAATTGTTGCACCAATGCCACCAAAAAGGACAGCAAAAAGCTACTGTTCTGATTTTGAAATACGGCAAAGGCGGTTTCAATACGTTACATCAGGATTTGTATGGCGATGTTTATTTTCCGATACAGACCGTTTTGTTTTTGAACGAACCCGACCAAGATTTTACAGGTGGCGAATTTGTATTGACACAACAAATCCCAAGAGCACAATCCAAAGCCATTGTATTAAAACCGAAAAAAGGCGATATGCTGATTTTTACAACCAATTTCAAACCCGAAAAAGGCACAAAAGGTTATTACCGGATAAATATGAAGCACGGTGTAAGCGAAATCCACAGCGGAGAACGCTATACTTTGGGCATTATTTTTCACGATGCCATAAGTTAGTAATGATAAGACACAGCGAAATATCCGACAGCGATTTGCACTACAAACTCAAACAAAAAGAAATTTGTTTTGGTGGAAATTGCAAACTTAAAATTTACGGAACTTTGTCTTGTGCTTCGGGCAAGAAAATGAAAAGAGAAAACAGAGTTTTCTTTTTATCGGAAAAGGAAGCAATGAAAAACGGTTTCCGTCCTTGCGGACATTGCTTGAAAGAAAAATATCAGAAATGGAAGAATGAAACTATTTGACGACATCATAGTGCTAGCAGCTCGTTGTCGGTGCAGCGAGACACCTAATTTCAATACGGCGAAGGACTGACCGTTGACCATCCCCCATCTACCACCACCGTTTGCCCCGTAATGTGCCGTGCCGTGTCGCTGACCAGAAACAGTGCTGTCGATGCGATATCGCGCGGTGTGGCGGCCCTGCCCATCGGCGTGATCGACGACCAGGTTGCTGCATATTCGGCATCTTCCGCTGTCCGTTCCGTAAGCGTGGCGCCCGGAGCGACTGCATTCACGTTGATACCGTGGGGCGAAAGTTCGAGTACCAGGTGCTTGGCAAGCATCTCCAACGCCGCCTTTGACATCCCGTAAGCGGCCAGGTTTTTATGGGCCTGGTGCCCCGTTACCGATGAGGTAAACAGCATGGAGCCGCCACGCCCCTGCCGGATCAGCTCTTTTGCCGCCGCTTGGGCAAGGAAAAACGTACCCCCGAGATTCACGGCCATTACCTTCTGGAATGCCTCCGGCGTGTACTGCAGGAAATCTCCGAACAGCGTAATCCCTGCGTTGGCGATGACGATATCCAATGTGCCTGTCTCAGCGACCGCACATTTCACCATCCCGTCGATGAACGCGAGATCACCCGAATCGCCCGGGCATGCCAGGCATTTCCCTTCCTTACCGATCTGTGCTACCGCCGATTCCGCCAAGGCTTCATCGATGTCATTCAGCAGCACATTGGCCCCTTCCGATACCAGCTGGCGCGCTATTTCAAACCCGATACCTTGTCCGGCCCCCGTTATGACGGCTGTTTTGCCAGCAAATCTACCCATCGTCGTTTTATCCATTTAATGTCTCTGTTATTTTTATCAATGCGAATCGCGCGATACCTCACTCCCCGAGCCCCCCTTCAGGAAATCGAAGTCGGCACCGAGGTGCGCCTGCTCCACGTGGTCTACATACAATTTGGCATAGCCCCGCGGAAACGGGTTGGCAACCATTTGCATCTGCTCCCGCCGTTTGGCCAGTTCCGCTTCGTCGACCAGCAGTTCCAGTCGCCTGCCGGCCACATCCAGCCTGATCAGGTCGCCATCTACCACCAGCGCCAACGTACCTCCGGCAGCGGCCTCCGGCGAAACATGCAATACGACCGTACCGAAACCCGTACCGCTCATCCGGCCATCGGAGATGCGAACCATGTCCGTAACACCCTTTTCCAAGAGTTTCATCGGGACACCCATATTGCCCACTTCGGGCATACCGGGGTATCCCTTCGGTCCGACGTTTTTCAACACCAGTACCGAGGTCGCATCCACGTCAAGTTCGGGGTCGTCTATCTTGCGTTTGTAATCTTCGATATCCTCAAACACCACCGCTTTACCGGTATGCTGCATCAGTTCCGGTGATGCCGCCGATGGCTTCAAGATAGCGCCATTTTCGCATAAGTTACCCCGAAGCACGACCATGCCTGATATCGGGTTGATGGGCTCGTCGACCGTAGCGATAACGGTCGCATTCAAGCTTTCGCAGCCCACAATGTTCTCTCCCATGGTCTTGCCGTTCACGGTCAATGCATCGGTATGGAGGTACCGTTCGATGGCGTGCATCACGGCCGGCAGTCCGCCCGCATAATACAGGTCTTCCATGAAATATTGTCCAGAAGGTTGCAGGTTGGCCACCAGGGGCACATCGCGCGAGAACCGGTCGAAATCTTCAAGCTCCAGCTCCGCGCCTATCCGGCCGGCGATGGCCATCAGGTGGATGGCAAAGTTCGTCGACCCGCCGATAGCTGCGTTCGTTCGGATGGCGTTTTCGAATGCCGGACGGGTGAGGATATCCGACAGCTTCATTCCCTCCCAAACCATTTCCACGATGCGGCGGCCCGAGAGCTGCGCCAGCACTTTACGGTTCGCATCCGCCGCGGGTATGGCCGCATTGCCCGGCAGGCTGATACCCAATGCTTCCACCATGCTCGCCATGGAAGAGGCGGTGCCCATTACCGCGCAATGCCCGCGACTCCGGCACATGCCCCCCTCTGCCAGGTTCAGCTCTTCTTCACTCATCGCCCCTTTCCGGGCATCCTCCGAAAAACGCCACACGTCGCTCGTACCGATACTTTTGCCGCGGTACTTCCCCGTCAGCATGGGCCCACCCGACACCACGATGGTGGGCAGGTCAACGCTACACGCACCCATGACCAGCGATGGGGTAGTCTTGTCGCATCCGCATAGCAGAATAACGCCATCCACCGGGTTGGCCCGGATAGATTCCTCGACATCCATGCTGGCCAGGTTGCGGAAAAGCATCGCCGTAGGTTTCATCAGCGTCTCGCCGAGCGACATCACCGGAAACTCTACCGGCAAACCACCGGCCTCCAACACGCCGCGCTTCACCGACTCGGCCAGCTCACGGAAATGCGCGTTGCATGGCGTCAGCTCCGACCAGGTGTTACATATACCGATGACCGGTTTACCGCGGAACATGTCGGCAGGGATGCCTTGGTTCTTCATCCACGCGCGGTAGATGAACCCGTCTTTACCCGAACGGCCGAACCAATCCGAGCTCCTTAATTTTTTCATTGATGTATCTGTTTGCTCACTCATAAAATTGGCAATTGGCTAGGATTAACTTACGCTTGCCTTGATAAGCAAAGGTAACATTTACTTCATACGAGTCAAGCGGGATTGCTAGCGGGATACACGCTGTCTTTTCACCAACTGATCCACCCGGTACATGAAAAACAGACCGAGTATAGAAAAAGCCACCACCACATAACCCACGGTGTCGTAATGTTCAAGGGGGCTAAAGTTCGTTTCCTGCACGACGATCTTTCCGGCCAGGAAGGCGGCTATACCGCCGGCGAGCTGCTGTAACGAAGCATTGACACTCATGAATGCACCCCGGTCTTTCAGCTCGGGCACAGCACTTGTCAACGCCGACGAAGGGATCATCCGGCTAGTGACGCCCGCCATCAGCAAGACATTCAGTGCGATGGCCACCCACAGCGGCACCACCGACAGGTTCGTGTACCAGATGCACATCGCCATCAACCACAGTGAAGCGATGACAAACAACTTGTACTTATCTGCGCGATCGCTCAGGCGACCGATAAACGGCATGATGACCAAGGTGCCGAGCCCCGCCACCATAAACAGAAGTGGCAACTGATGCTCTGTGACGTGGAGATTATTAATGGCAAAGGCGCTGCCGAAAGGCATCATCATAAAGCCGCCCACCGAAAGCAGCGCGGTCGCTGCGAAGCCAATCCGGTAGTCCCGGCGGGCTAGCGTATGCCAAAGGTGGGTAAAGGCAGATTTTTCACTTTTAACACGCAGGTGCTCGTTAATAGGCTGAAGGTAGATACCGATAACGGCAATCATCGCCACGCCCAGTGCGGCGACCATGAGGAACGGCATTTCCCAGCCCCAGCTGGTAGCAATATACAGACCGATGGGAATGCCCAGCACCTGGCTGGCGCCAAATGCCATCTGCACGAACCCCAGCACACGGCCACGCTGCTGCAGCACAAACAGGTCGGCAACGATGGCCATGGAGATGGATCCGATAACCCCACCGAACAGCCCGGTAATGACCCGAGCTGCGACTAAAAACCAATAAGTATGTGCAATGCCGCACAACACGGTACCGAACACGAAACCCACGTAAAAGAAAAGCAAAAGTTTCTTGCGGTCGAATTTGTCGGAAAAGCCGGCGGTAAGGAATCCCGAAAAGCCAGCGCTAAAAGCATAGGCAGATACCGCTAGTCCGAATTCAGACGGAATGAGGTGCATGGACTTCATCAAGATATCGCCCAGCGGCGACATGATCATGAAATCGAGGACAACCGTAAACTGAGTGACGGCTAAAATAACGATTACCAAGACTTGGTAGCGGGTAAGCGATGGTGCACTCGCGGACGTTTGGTTCATTCTATCAAGACGTCCAAATACGCCGATTGTTACTTAGGCTACTAATTATTTTTTCAAACCCCGCTATTTCCCCTTCCCTTGGATCATCGCCTTCACGGTTTGCATAATGATGCCGACATCGGTTCTCAGGCTCATACTCGATAGGTAATCCAGGTCGTAATCAACCCGTTCGCACATCTGATATACGTTTTCCGCATAGCCATAATACACCTGCCCAATGGAAGTGATACCGGGCTTGAGCCGGAAGAGCTGCATGTATTCGCGTTTGTGCGCCTTGATCTCTTCGATGAAATGCCGACGCTCGGGACGTGGACCAACAATGGCCATATCGCCCTTCAGTACGTTCCAGAATTGAGGCAGTTCATCGAGATGCGTTTTCCGCATGAATTTACCCCACTTGGTGATCCGGGGATCATCGTCCGACGCCAATTGCGGCCCCGCCTTTTCAGCGTCTACCTGCATGCTGCGGAATTTATAGATAAAAAAGGGCTGCTCGCCTTGACCGACCCGCTCTTGCTTGAAAAATATAGGACCTCGTGATGTAATCTTCGTAATCAACATCAAGAGCATGTATATGGGCAACCCAAGCGTTAACACAAACGACGAGAATACGACGTCGACTATCCGTTTAATCACGATGGTCTCTTGGTAAACCAAAAGCTTCCTTTTTATCGCGTTAAGGTCGACACGGAATACGGCCGGATAGCTGATGAGCTCGTATATCGGGTTATCGACTTTATAGGTCAATTGCTGTATTTGATTTTCTCTACCCATGGATCTTCTTCACTTAATAACTTGTAGTTTAACACGAATTAAGTGCCAGTCTGTGAAAATCACCATTTATGCTCCATGCGGATAATATAGCGGGTTTAGGCGTCGAGAGGGCCCCTGGCGCGTGTAGAAAAATTCCACACAATAGGGTATAAGCTGGCCACGGAATTACGACCAATACCCTTTATACATGGAGAACGCTTTGCGGAATTTAAGGGGTAGATTACGATAGGAAAGACCCAATCGGTACCCCAACCCTTTCGCCAGAATGGAACAGCCAACGGTTGGGAGCAACAACGGATTCCGGCGACCTATGTAGCTTACTTCTGATTTTACGTAGCGTAACCCTTCGCCACCTGCCCTTCCAAACGTGTCGAATATCCAGGGGTTGTCGCTATGGAACACACCGATATCGAAGTACCGCTCAAACTCCTCGCGGATGGTGTAGTGATGCGAGTGATAAACGCGCGCGTCCGCCACATAGGCCATTTTCCAATGGCGCAGTAGCAGCCGGCCGGCGACAATTACGTCTTCGCCCATAATGGTACCCTGTGGGAAACCACCTACTTGTTGGAGTGCATCGCGACGATAGGCCGCGAATGAATTGGAGCAGGAGATGGTTTTGATACCATAGGTCGGTGCATCGGCGCGGGTACGCAGTTGGCTATATGCCGGATAATTGAACAAACGGGCGTGGCGTTCCAGCAGCGTAGCTCCGCTACGTGGCAGCTGCCTGCCGTAGGCCACCCCTACTTCGGGGTGATCAAATGCATGCATCAAAGTGGCGAGCGCTGATGCATCGGCAGGAATAGCATCCTGTGTCAACAAGCCATAGATATCGGCATCGGGGTAGGCGTCGATGGCCCGTTGGCGCGTGCCGCCATGGTCGAACGCCTTGCCACCGAGGCCAATCACCGTATGACCGTGGGCAAGGGCAGTTTCCACAGTACCGTCCGTCGAACCCGAATCGATCACCACACAACGCTGTACCGGATGGGTCTGTTGGGCTAGCATGCCCAGCAACTCCACAAACCTCGGGCCGCCATTTAACGTCGGTATATACAGGTTCACCTTCATCGCTGCTCCGCCATGTTGACGTTTTCACGGACCTTATTTTTGTTGATTTTGATGTCGGGTGGCCGGAAATCATGTATCCATGTACCGCCGGAGGTCACGAAATTGCTATCTATGCGTACACCCAAAGCAGTTTTCCGAACCGTGATGGCGGCGTTCTTTGTGTTGAAAATGTGATTACCGAGCAGCGAGGCGCCCGCTACTTTCACAAGGAGCAATGCGCCTGATTCATGGCCGCTTGTGAGGCGGTTACCTTCAAACTTGAAGTACCCATCCATGTTGACATTGATGGGCCCGCTGGCAATTTCGTTTTCCATGAGGCGCAGGGAATCGATTTGAATACCATTTGGTAGCATTACACGGTCTATTTGGCCATGCCGGATATCCAATAGCGCTCCGCTGGCATTCGCTAGTAGGCGTAGGGTACGGAATGTGTTCCCTTCCATCCGTATATGCTCCCACCGGCCAACAAGTTCAAACGCCCCATCCGTCACGTTCCGGTTGGCCGTGATGTCCCCGCATCCCTCTATGTAAAGGGCCGGTCGATTATTGCCAAATGCCCGGTTGCCGCTCAGGGTTACCCCCGACACCCCGATCAACGTGCCTATACCCGATCCGTCGGGTGTGGATTTCCCATTTACGGAGCCGTTTTGGTAGCTGTAATTGCCCGCAATGAGCGCGTTGATAGCCACCACTTGGCCGTGCGCCCGGTTGTTGATGTCTACGGCATCAGCCGCATTGTGTTCCAGGCGGTTGTTGGTGATGCGGTAATTGGCCACCCGTTCGGCCGCATTGAAGGCTACTTGAATACCGCTCATCCCGTTGTGGTGTATATGGTTGCCGTCAATTTCCACATCTTCGCTATCGTGGATGAAAACGCCATTTTCGCCGTTGTGATGGAGATGGTTGTTAGCAATCGTTATCCCACTGCTAGACAGCACGCGGATGGCAGTGCCGGGATGATAGGTTTCGGTGGATTGCCTTGCACTGCCGTAGTGGCTGATGGTAGTTCCCACCACCCGCGATGCCGAGCAATCGTACCACAGCACCGCTGGGAACGACCGACGATTGGTCGAATCGCCTCCAAAGTGGCTATCCGCCACGGTAATATTGCTGCATTGAGACGCATAGATGGCTTCGTTCACCGTTTCGGCGCGTACCGAGAGGTACACATTTGATATGCGATGTGCCCTGAAGAGTGGTGCCGGCGAATGTTGTTGTTCGACCGCGAACGGCGCCGACAGTGCTGCCGATTGCTTCAATAGGCCGTCGGCGACGACGTGCACATTAGACACCAGCCGGATGGAGCGGACCAGATAGGTCCCTTTGGGCAGATACACCGTATCACCCACCCCGGCGCTATCCACAGCACGCTGTATCGCCTCACTGTCATCCCTGTTCCCGTCGCCCACAGCACCATAGTCCATTACATTGATACGTTTACCGGTACCGAGCGTCGGTAAATCGGCTTGCGAACGCGTTTCTCCGCCACATGCTGTGATCGATACCACGAGCAGCCAAACAAAACATAGCCTATCCATCCGTTCCTTCATCTTCGTTTTGTATTCGTTATCGCTTCCCACGTACGGGTTGCGGTATTATCCCACGTAAATTGGGCTGCCCGGCTTAGTCCGGCCTCGGTAAGCAGCCGGTGCCGGCTGCTATCGTTGGCCAGCACTTCTATACCGCCGGTGATGGCTGCCACATCGCCGGGGTCCACACACAAAGCGGCATCACCGGCTACCTCGGGCAGCGGACCGGCCGTAGACGTGAGCACCGGTGTACCCGCCGCCATGGATTCGATAACCGGCAGGCCAAACCCTTCCATCAGCGACACGAATAGCGTCGCCTGTGCTCCGCGATACAGTGCAGGGAGCCTTTCTTCGGACACATGCCCCAAAAACCGGACCCGCTTACCGATACCAAGCCGTTCAATGATGGCCAACGTTTCCCGATCTCTGGCCCCGGTAAGGAAAAATTGGAAATCCTGTGGAATAGCTGCGTGGGCGAAAGCTTCCAGCATAGCTCGAATATTTTTGTTCGCCCGCCGGTTGCCCACATACAGGAAATAAGGCACATCACTTTCGTAGGCCTCTTTATTCGTCCGGTAACGGTCGTCCACGCCGTTATACACCACAGTAATCAGCCCTTCATCGATGCCCAGCAAATCGACCAGTTGCCCCTTGCTGAAGTGCGAGACCGTGATGACCTGATCGGCCTTCGCCGCCAAGCGTGCAATGACCTGCTGGTAATACAGGCGGTGCCACTTGGTGTAATAAAACAGGTGCATCAGGTCATGGATGGTAAATACCACGGGAATGTGACTATAAAGCGGCGGCATAAACGACGGACTGTAGAACACATCGGCATCATGCTGACGAATCTGGCGCGCAAGCATCAGTGGCGTCAACAGGTTGCCCAATCGCATACTGCTCTCAACAAACGCAGGTGAAATATGGGCAGGTATGCGCGCCATCACCTCGCGGTATAGCTTACCGATCCCTGTATCGGCGTCCCACCTGTGGTCTATCAATAAACGCATCAGGCGACCCTCCCTTTTAATTGCTTCACCGGTACCGGTCCCGCGCTCCCGAGGAGAAAGATCAACACCAGATAAAGCACGATATCATTGTCGTATCCTGAATACAGGATCATCATGATGGCCAGCAGCGGTATAAAGGCCACCCACCAGAATAACCGGTCGGCATGCATCCGCATACAAAACCGGAAATAATAATAGAGAAACAACACGTAAGAAACAATGCCGACCACACCGAAGTCGAGATAAGCGCTCAAGAACGTATTGTGGATATGGGGCTCGCCGTGGTAAAAATCCGCATACCTCCCGAGGAAATCGCCCCCGCTCAGAAACCCATTCCCCAACGGCGAAATGGTGGAAAAATGTTCGAGAAATGCCTTCCAGTAGGTTAGCCGCACCCCCATTCCATCGTTGGAAGCAGTGATGTTCTCCACCCGGATGACCCGCTGTGCGACTACCGGAAATGCCAACGCCACGATAACCCCGAGCACTACACGCCACCGTACGGTCGCCGCCAGCCATACCAAGCAGCCGATGCCCATGAAGAGTGCGACTACGGGTGTGCGCGATAGCGACAGCCAGGCCAACAGCAATACCAAGACAATGCGCCACCATATGATGGCATGCTGTCTCACCGTTGGCAGCAGCACATAAACAAAACCCAGCAGGGCAATGCGGGCACCGAACATATTCTTGTCGTCCAATCCCCAAAAATAATATCCCGACTGATATAATGCACTGCCCTGTGCCGAAGTGGCGGCGCCACCCACCCATCGGAAATCGACTGCCTGGTGATAGGCCAGCAATTGCAACAGCGTCAGTGCCAGCGCGATGTGCAGGGTGATATCTACCCATCCCACTAAGCGTTCGTTCTGCCGTTGTGCCAACCATGCCACGGCCACATACATAAACGTGAAGTTGACCACCAATTTAGCGAAATTGGTTAACTGCCACCGCTCGGCGGGCAGGCCCATGAGGAATACCGCAATGGCGTACCCCGCAAATACCGCAAGGGCCATCGACCATCGATGCTGCAGCCAAACCTGCGTAGCAAGCGCAAAAAAGAGGGTGGCCACCAGAAACACCAGCGGATAGATCTTCACCGGTAGGAAAACGGACAGCAGCGCGACACAAAACAAAAGCTCGCACAGCATGGGCCGCCCCCTCGCTATTTTCTTAAGTACCTGCATGATCTGCTAGCGCTGTACCTAGTATATGTTCATATTCATTTACCATACGCTCCACGCTGAGGTATTCGCTGACGGAGTCCCGCGCCACAGCGGCCATCCGGTTATAGACGTCTACTTCTTTCCATAGCGTAACCAGCGCTTGGCCGAGCGACTCGGGTTTATCGGGGTCACAATGCATACCATTTTCGCCGTCGACAACCGTCTCCCTCAATCCGCCCCGGTTGCTCACCACAACCGGCAAATGGTTTGCCAAGCCCTCTACCGCCACCATGCCCAGCGGTTCTTCCCAAAGCGAAGGGACAACCAGTACGTCGACGGTTTTGCAAAAATCTGCCGAAGCTACGTAGCCTACGAAATCAATGCGGCTGTCGGCACCCGCCAGCTGTTTAACGCGCTGCATATCTTCCGCTTTCCCCTTTCCGGCAATACGCAACTGACCGTCGATACGGGCTGCCTTAAACTGGCTGATAAGCCACTCCACACCCTTCGTAGCAGATATCGTACCGATGTAGCCAACCGTCAGTCCGTCGCCGGAGCTACGATGGCGCGGCGGTCCGGCCGCTGGGATGTCGCGTGCATTATGCACCACGTAGCAGGGTACATTTTCAAAATAACCGTATTCGGTAAACCGGTCCATTATACTGCGGCTGATACCCACCACGGCAGACAATCGGGCAGACGCCCAACGGTGTCTTCGCCGCAGCAACCGGCTGATTGTATCTTGGCGGGCATGGGTATATCCCTGCTTGAAAAGGGTGCTGTTCGGGCTGAGTAGATACATATCGTGCAACACCTGCACGATGGGGATACCGGCACGGTGCACCTCATCCCATACGGCAATGGACCACCCCACGAGGTTGTGGCACGACACGACCGTAGGCTGCTCGGCAGCAAGCACTTCGCGCACGTAGGTGGTCATGGCCCGGTTGTATCGATCGCGAAAGTGCCAACGCAACCTGCGGAATTTGCCGGGGCGCTCTTTGGTAAACGGCCAATAGTTGTTTTTGAGCCCCGCGCGATATACCTTTACGCCGTCCACCACATCGCTGCCCAGTCCCTTACTGGGTACCAGGCTCAATACAGAAACCTCATGCCCTATAGCCTGCATGCCCTCCACCAACAGTTTCAGTGAGATTTCCGCCCCCCCCGCTATGTATGGCGCATAAAGCGCATGGATATATAAAATCTTCATCCGTCCACTCTTTTGGGATTATCCTTATCGACGAAATAATGATATATCCGATCCAACTCATCCCCGATGCGGTGCGGATCGTGTGCCGCCGCCACGTGTTTATATAGACGCTCGCCCATTTGGTCCAACGCCGCCGGATCATCCCGCTTTCGCACCAACGCCTGTTCAATTTGCTGTGTCAATGCCATTCGGTGTTCTTCATCGGTACCGTACCGATAACAAAAGGTATCCACCATACGGCTACCTAGACCCGAAATCGTGCCGATTTCCGGGCATATGACCGTTTTCTTATACGAAAACGCCAAGATAACGGTGCCCGAATTGAGGCTGCTCGCCAAATCATATGGCGATACAACCGCATCCGCCTCACCAAGCATTCCGGCTATTTCACCATCGGGTATAAAGTAGGGCAATAACGTCACATTCCCGGTATTTTCTGCTCGGCTCGCAAGCGTTTGCTGGTAGCTTTCGTCGATGGCTTTGCCGGCGATGGTAAGCCGTACGTGCGGGCCGAATTTGCGTACCACATCGATAAGCAGCTCCAGGTTTTTATAGGGCTTCACCATGCCGATAAACAGGAGGTCCAAGTTATCGCCTTGGCGTGTGGTGGCCGAAACGGTATCCCCATATGCACCAATGAAATGTGGGTGTGGCAGATGGATTACCCGTTCAGATACTTGTGCCCCATACGTTGCCAGCACGGCCTCCGACTGGCCCGAATGGATGATGATGCGGTCCGACCAGCGTACCAGCAGGCGGATAAGGGTATGGCTGAAAAACGCAGCGCCTTTTTCGTGCGACACGCGGTTGTGGAGGGTCCAAATCAAGGGTTTCCCACTCAACCGGATGACGGCAAGCACGGTCAGCTTCCGCAGGAAACTGCGCAACGCAACGAAAAAACCACGATCATCGATGTTTTCAAACCAGTTGAGGTGTACCAATTTGATGGACCGGAAATGCTTCCGACTGGAAAAAATGGTATCTAGGGGATGTATGCGGTACCCCTTGGCCCGCAGTTCGTTTACCAATAGCTGGATGTACCGGTTTTCTTCATTAGCGGGGGGATTGAAAATAATATCCATGATCCTTCAGTGCTACATTCGTTTCGCAAGCCCCTGTGCTTTTACAGCCGCTAGGATAATGTCATGGAGCCGGAGACCAAATTCTTTCCGGTGTTTGTACCACATCCAAAACCGACGCGCACGGTGGCGGCGCATGGAAAGGGCCATGGTAAATTGCTTCCGTTGCTGCATAAGCCTATCTTGTTGTTCAAGCAAATTACGGTAAACCACCTCTTCGGCTTCGTGGGGGATGTGGTCTGCCAAAAAGCCACGCAACCACACCGCATATAACACATTGGCTCGCATCTTTTCGAGATCATTGCCGGTCGACGTGATTGAAAGGTTATGGTGGCGATAATTGAATACCGGCCTGTTGGTATGGGCCATGCCTTTTCCGGCGCATGCCTTGTAGGCCGTGATGTCGTCAGACCCCCACGCCAGGGGCAATGCATAGCACCCCCCTTCCCTGCTAAGCGCTTCCCTTCGGTAAACGAAATCGGAAATGTACTGCGACCGCCATTGGTTCAATCGGTGCCAAATATGGTCGCAAACCCGCTCGAATGACGGACCGGCAGGCGTTAGCCGGATGGCATCACCGCTGTCGTCGATAATGAGGCTCCGGCAATGATACACGTCTAGGCCGGGATAATGAGTCATCAAGGTCATAAACTCTTCGAGATAATCGCGCTCCAACCGGTCGTCGTCGCCCATGATTACCACATACGCTCCCTCTGCGAGTGCCACGCACCTATTCCAGTTGTCCGTGAGGCGCAATGGCCCCACGTTGCTTTCATTCTCATAGTACCGGATACGGGTATCTGAAAAGGAGCGCACAATTTCTTCCACCGGCTCGGGTGAACAATCGTTGAGTACAATCACCTCGAAATCTACATACGACTGTCGCAGAATGCTCGCTATGCACTCCGCTAGAAAACGGCTTTTGTATGCCGGTATACAAATCGAAAATTCAGGCATCCCTTTTTCCTTTCCCGATGAGTGTTTCCTTCAGTTCACGAATCGCTACGGATTTGAGCACAAATAACCGTAGATACGTACCATAAACCAACCCAAAGATAGCCGTACTGACGATAACCGTGCCATATACGCCGCGTTGGGGTAGCCACCCCGATGCATAATGCCCAGCCGCCAGTGCGACCACACCCCCAATTGCCGCCGGTAGGAAGGCTCGGCTAAATAAACGGAACCCATCCAAATGGAGCACCTTAGGGATGTAATAGAGGTAAAAGAAGCCTATTTGGAGCACCATATAAACCAAGTACCCCAACACCGCCGCACCTACCTGGAGGCGGGGTGCAAAGATGACCGTGATGGGCAGTGAAACGATACAGGCCACGGCCGACGAATAAACAAGGGCACGTGTTTTACCCGTGGAAAGGACAAGGCTGGCCACCGGGGTGTTGTGCATGGAAAGCAACACCGTGAGCAACCATATGGACAACCAAAACGTCAGGCCGCTATACGCGTTACCCATATACAGTAGCAAAATTTCATCTGCATTCAAGATCAACACGAATACCATGAAGCTTAAAAAAATGGAGATGTACGCGGTCGCTTTAAATACCATACGTTCCATCCGTTGATGGTCGCCGGTGGCGTAGGCTTTTGATGCCGACGGTAGCAGCACCTGCATAAAAACACCCCCGAACGCCACAATCAACATCGCAATGGTTTGGATAACACGGTAATCGGTAAGCACTTCGATGCCGCCGGCAAACTTGCCGAGCAGCAGCGGCCGGAGGTTATTTGCCGTCAGCTGAAACAATCCCATCGCGAAAATCGCTAGGCTATACATCAATATTTCTCGGAATGCAGCCCCATCCCAGCGGGGGGCCAATAGCGAATTCCGCGGTACTGGAAAGACCTTTAACCGCCAGAAATAAAACGGGATGGGCATGAGGGTAGCGAGCGTATAGCCGATAAAATAGGTAATCAAGGTAACGTGCAACTGGATGGCTAACAAAGCGACCACGAAATTCACGACGCTGCTAACAGCGGTAATCCGGTTTACGAAACCCAGTTCTTCCTTGGCGCTCAACAACTGGACCGCCACGCCCGAAAGCCAGCTCAGCACCGTTGAAAGTGCCAACACGTACATCATCTGCCGGTACAATGGCAACTGCGTATCGGCAAGGTTGAACAGCTGCTGCCCGTGAACAGACATCACCAGAAATATAACGGCGTTGATAAGTCCTATGGCACCATAAAAAACAATACTGGAACGGGATACCCGGCTTATTTTTTCCCAATTGCTGTCCGCCGTCCACATCGAAAAAAACCGCACGGCTCCCACGTTGAACCCCAAGTCCATCAAGCGCAGGTAAGCATTAAGCGAAAAAGCGAGTGCAATTAATCCGTAGTCGGCTTTCCCATAAAAACCGACCAGCAGCGGAATGGTAACGAATTTGGCGAGCGCGTCGACTATTTTGGCCAACACCCCCCACAGGGATCCAGAAAACACACGCTTAGTACCGCTCAATTGGTCCGTTGTGCCTTCAGGCAGTGCTGAGCTATTGGAGTCCATATTCAGCCAACCAATATCGAAAAAAATGCCGGCCGGCCAAAACGAGCAGTTACTCTGCTACAATATGCTCCACCCCCTCGGCGCGCCGATTGCAACACACCGAATCCTTCACCGGGCAATAGCCCGTGGCGCCACGTAGTATCAATGCGCCGCCAACAGCTACTTCTGCCAACGAGGAAAGTGGTGTCCTGAACATGCGCGTAATGCCCGTGTATAACACAAAAGCGCCCGCTGCCACGGACAACAACCGCTCCGAATTGGCAATATTCGCATTGTCGTTGGCTTCTTGGAGCCGGTATTTCACATCTTCCAATATTTCTTTGGTCTTGGTGTCCATATCATTCAGTCTCTTAGACAAACTTACCTATTCCTTATCGTTAGTACAAACAACGCGGTCGTCTTTTGGTTTTGCTTATCCAAAGCTAGCACGTATCCCACTGATACACAATACCTAAAATAGTGTATTTTGCCAATTGCATTTTGAAGCCCACTATTTTAATTACCTTTGCGTTGCTAGCAGATGGCAGCCGATCCCTTGGGCAGATGGTTATAAAAAACAGTGATGATTAAACAACTTTTATTGGTAGGTATCGGTGGCGGCATCGGCAGTATGCTCCGGTTTCTGGTATCGGTGGCTACGAGTAGATTCGTACAAGGTGGCTTCCCCTTGCCTACCCTGGTGGTTAACCTTTCGGGCTGTTTCCTGATCGGTATCTTGGCCGGTATCTTCGCACAGCCACCGTACAGCGACAACACCATGCGATTTCTGCTCATTACCGGTTTTTGCGGCGGTTATACTACCTTTTCCACCTTTGCGAGCGAAAACATGGTGCTCATTGAAAACCAGCAGCTAATTATGGCCATCGGCTATACAGTGTTGAGTGTAGTGCTGGGTATCGCACTCGTATGGTTGGGCATGTTGGCGAGCCAAGCGGTTTATTCGCGGTAGAAATCAATCAGCGCCGCGGCGTAAGTGTTGTTCCAGCCGTCGGCAATGTCGTCATACGCCTCATCGGGGATACCCGATTGCCGCACCTCCATGGACGTACCGCGCTTATGCGGATGCAGCCGGATGGTGGCAATAGATTCCGTGTCTTCACCGAAGTACCACTGCTGTACGATTTCCTTATCCTTTACGAAAGATAGGTTCTTCCCTACGATGGCACCACTCCACAAGGAGAATTCCGTATCCGGTTCCGCAACCATGGTGGCTTCCTCGCCGGTCCACAGGTTGATGGTTATTTCTGTGGTCAGCGCCAGGTACACTTCCTCGGGTTCGGCGGGAATAATGAAATAAGCTTTGAAGTCCCTCATGCTTTTTTGCTTTACTGAAGCAAAAGTACTGAAAACCGAATGTAGTGCACTCATGAGCACCGCTTAAAATAGGCAAAAAAACCTTCACCTGGTTTCACCCAGTGCGCGGATGGTTAGATGCAATCGCCGCAACCGGCAGCCCCACACGCTTCTCTGTGCACAATCAACTGAATTAGGTACCCCGCGCAAATCACGCTGAACAGCCCGTATTTCGCCGCCGTAAAGGTTATCCCGTAGGTGAAAAACGAAACCAACCCAATCATCATCAGCCGGAGCAGCATATCTCTCGTGGTAAACCGTTTCATACGGCGGCAGCTGGCGCGTAGCGATTCGCTGAGCGGAATATTCGCCGCGGGAGCCGATACAACCCTCCATCACCGTCCCCGGCCATATCCAACGGGAACTTACTTTGTAAAAAGAGGTGTGCAGATGCCGTCTCTATACGCTATCGCCGAATCTTTTCGTCCCAGGTTCCTTCGAAATACCATTTAGTCTGTTTGACGGATAGCGAACCAGACTACATTACCTACATTAGTGGCTATGATCCCCTCATTTCTACAGGGTAGAGGTGGCAACTCATTTCGCTTATGCCATGGTCATACCGCTAATGTCGGACTTTTGTAGCAGCATTCCCTTAACCCAGTTAAGAACGCCGTCTCAGGATAAGACCAACTTCGTCTTATCTCCCAACATAATGCCTGCGGGATGTAAGCGGTATGCGGGGCGTATGCGCGAAAAGGTAACATACAGCACGTATACAGCTTACATCCCGCACGCATAACGGGCGAACAAAGGGCGAAGAAATCCCCTCTTTATGTCAAGCTACAATTATCAATACGGAGCGTCAATCTAGATAGAAAGGTATTATATTAGCGTAGTTATGGATAAAAGAAATATTCATCTTGTGTTTGGGCACACCAGCAACACCATTTTATTGCAGAGTGGACTGATAAATCCCGAGGCAGAAGATGTACTGGTATTGAATGATTCGCTGTGCTTAGGACCACTTTTCGATGTTGATGACGACCGGGGGACCGAAAACAGGCGGTTGTGGTGGATTAAAAACGTGTACGGGCCACATGGGAGCGAAAGCCACATCGATTTTTTAGAGGAAGACCGCAACCGTATTAAAAAGTTATCTATCGATATACCGCGATATGAGGCGATCTATCTTTGGTTTGGCGAAGATGGCAACGAGAAAATCGCAACAGCACGGTTGCTTCATTACCTACGGAACATCCAAATATCCATTTTCAAACCCGACTTTCATAATGTCCATGTAAGAAATATCCGCGGAGAGGCAATCAATCCAACTACATTATATTTAATGAACCCCGCCGACTTACCCGATGTAGCCAAGCACTTTTACGAACTTAACACACAGCATCGGGCTTATTGGGAGTCTTTGTGGGAACGGTTGCTAGCTGACCATGCCACCATTCACATTTTTGACAAATCGAACAATATCTTAACCGGTAACCATCGGTTTTTCGATACATTTCTTTTGGAAAAATGTACCCGTGAACCTAAAAGCTCGGCATTGATCGTTGCCCAAGCATTAACAACTATCTGGAATACTTATGGTTTATCTGGAATCGGTGATGTTTTTCTATTTCATCGATTAAACTGTCTGGGTGAAAAAGGCACCATAGCAATTACCGAACGTCATGAGGACCCCAGCCGTGGTCGTATGGTCTTTAAAGTTTGTTCTTGCTGACACTTCTCGTCTATCACATTTGAATGCCTCAAGTAGTTGGATTACCGCAATATTCGAACCACTTCGGGATCGCCTTCGGAATGGCTCCTTTCCCTATCCGAAAGTGGGGTTCTCCCACTATGCATCCGCTTACCCTTCGCTAAAGTGCCGCGTTTTGGGCTTTTTACCGAGATATATGCGGGACATATGGGGATAGGCCCCCGAAGGAAGAGTAAGGGAAGGTGGGCTGGAGCACGGGATGGGATAGGTAAACGACATTTTAACGGGGTAATCACGACAGCTTGAACATTAATCCATCGAAACGATGTTTTCTTGATCAAAGAGTCGCTCATACAAGATTTTCATTCCCGCAGTCGCGACGTCTTGAATGATCTCATAATTTAGGGATTTGGACGGTGCAAGTAACTGCCTGTCGATCAAAAAGCGCCTGCAATCTTGCGGCGCTTCGTCGATGAGCCCTGCGGCTGGATAGACCTGTAACGACGTGCCAATCACCAGGAGGTAGTCTGCCTGTGCCATAAGCGGAATGGCGTGCGCGATCATCGGGACATCTTCTCCAAACCAGACTATATGTGGCCTTAGCTGCCCACCGTCTTCGGCCAGGTCACCTAATTTGATCCGTTGGCTGGCCGGAAAAAGAAGCATCTCGTTTTTTACGCTTCGCATTTTGGTGATTTCTCCGTGCAGATGCAGAACCTTTTTACTACCTGCCCGTTCATGTAAATCATCGACATTCTGTGTGATGATCTGTACATCGAAATGCGCTTGCAAATCAGCTAAAAGCTGGTGAGCAAGATTAGGCTGAGCTTCCATCACCCCTGCACGGCGCTCATCATAAAATTGAAGTACCAAAGTTGGATTTTGATGCCAAGCATCAATCGTTGCGACCTCTTCAATCTTGTAGTTTTCCCACAAACCGTCCAAATCGCGAAAGGTCTTCAATCCGCTTTCAGCACTTATGCCCGCTCCGGAAAGTACCACTATTTTTTTCATGGGAATCAAGATAAGCCATATACTATTTGCTCCGAATAGACAGCTTACCGCAGCCCATATAGGTTACATTTCGATAAGCAAAATAGATATCGTGTGTGGGGTTATCCTCTCCGGTTATGTCCAACGTACAGCCGCCTGTTTCCGACCTCCTGACGATGCCATGGATGGCACGCCCATGAAACGCGTAGGTTTCCGTATGGGTCTGCTTTCGGGATAACAGCAGGGTATCCCTTACGATGTCGTTGACACAATGCAGTACGATGCGGTTTTCTTCGACCGTCATATTCCAAAATGGCTCAGTGCCTTCAAAATAACCTGTTATCGAGGTTTTGTCTTCTTTATTGGCCAAACCGGGGTCGCTATACCCCCAAAACCCGGTCAGCATGGAACCAAACAATGCGAATGCTATCAATAACTTTGTTATCATGCATGTACTCCTTTTGTCCGAAAATCAATCGCCGGAGCAGTAATCCTACGAAACAAATATATAAACTCTTTTCAGAATCGATCATTTGTCAATTTGTCAATTAGGGTTTCCTATCATCAGGGGCAGTCTTATCGTCGTCCGCTAGTGCTTTGAAGACATCGCGTGTAGAATTTCCGTTCTTGATGATATCGCCTTTGTGAATAGGCGCCAGTGAGTCGGGCTGGATTGAAACTGGGGTTTGCAGGGAATCGGCCTTTTCGCCTTCCGGTGCAGAAGTATGTACGTAGTCCAGCACGAAAAACAGCGCAAATAACACCACCACACCAATAGCCACTAAATAGGAAACTCTCATCGCCGGATATTTTGGACTAAAATACAAAATAGCGGTGAGGTGATCACCCATTTCCATAAAACAGGAGTTGCTCCACGGTTCTCAAAGCGAAACGGCTAGAAAAATTTCATCGGCTGGAAAAAATTTTTGGACAAATTTGCGAAACCGAAAAGTTGCGCATATTTTTGCAACCAAATGGTTTCTAAAAATAAAACAACAGACAACATGAGGCGGGATATATTCCAGGCCATAGCTGACCCGACAAGACGGGGAATTATAGCGTTAATTGCCCTTCAGGCAATGACACCCAATGCCATTGCCGCGCATTTTGATACCACCCGGCAGGCGATATCAAAACACCTTCGGATTTTGCAGGAGTGCGAAGTAGTAAAGGCAGAACAGCAAGGGCGTGAAATTTACTACCAGCTGGAAATCGACAAAATGAAAGAAATAGACCACTGGTTGGAACAATTCCGGAAAATCTGGGAAAGTCGCTTTAACCAATTGGACGAGTTATTATCAACGATTAAAAAACAGCAACCATGAACGATCAGCTCCTATTCGATTTTTCCGTAGATAAGGATAGCCAAACCATCCGCATCACACGTGAATTTGCCGGCAACCTTGAATTGGTCTGGCAAGCGTGGACAGCCCCGGAATTACTCGACCAATGGTGGGGACCGCAACCCTGGAGGGCCGAAACGAAGACGATGGATTTCCGTGAGGGCGGATATTGGCTCTACGCCATGGTCAGTCCCGAAGGTGAAAGGCACTATGCCAGAACCGATTTCATTTCGATCGTAAAGGAAAAATCATTTGCCTCAAAAGGCGGTTTCAGCGACGAAAACGGCACGATAAACCCCGCCTTTCCGCAAAACGTATGGGAGAACAACTTTATACCCGTGGCTGACAAGGTCCGGGTAGACATGTTACTAACCTACGATTCGCTCGCGGACCTCGAAAAAGAGATAGCGATGGGCTTTAAAGAAGGTATGACCGTAGACTTCCAGCAATTGGACGAATTATTATCGACCTTGAAAAAATGAAAGCGTCATATAGCAAATGAGACTATAAGAAGCTTGACTTTCTTACGATCTCGCGGCCTAAACGCCCGCTAGTGCTATTATGATTAGACGCTAATGAGTCGGACTGGGTCGAAAATGGGATTTACAGAGAATCGTTTTTTTTGTCTGCCGGTGCAGAAGTCCCGAGCTTTGCTATTGGCTTGTACGTCTTCTCTGGTGGCCTTTATCAGGGGCATGTTCGTACGGTTTTGGCTAAAGATAATAAATAAATCATGCTGCCAACAGGCTCCTTCAAAACTTAACCTACTTTTTTTACAATCCAATTGTTTTAATTAGTTGGAATATCCATCTTTACACCCTAATGAATAGCTATAGAAATGAAGAATAATCAGACAACCTTGATGAGGAAGGGTGCTTTATTGCTGCTTATTACCCTCGCTTTTTCTTTTAATACCCATGCGCAGAAGGCCGATCCGGATTCGGGATGGATTTATCTTTTTGACGGTACCAGTACCGAGGGCTGGCGGGGATACAATGCAGAGGTACTGCCACCGGGATGGACCATCAAAGACAGCACACTGACATTTGATACTGAACTCGGCCTGGAACAGGATTACAAAGGAGGGAAAGACATCCTTTACGGCGCCGAAGCGTTCGATAATTTTGAACTATACCTGGAATGGAAGCTCCCTGAAGGGGGAAACAGCGGCATTTTTTACCATGTAAAAGAAGGATATCGGGCGCCCTCTGTCGTAGCGCCCGAGTACCAGCTCATTGATGACGAAAACTATGCCCACATACATGACCTTACCGCATACAACACCAGCCTGGGTTATACGGAAAAACCCGAGGAGCTGAAACCCTTGCAGCAAACGGGTGCCGATTATGCCATGCATCCGCCCAACCCCGACAGGACGTTACATCCGGCAGGCGAATGGAACAGCTCGAAAATTGTTTTTACCCCCGAACGCGTGGAACACTGGCTGAATGGAAAACTGATTTTATCTTTTGTTCCCTGGGATGAAGCATGGTATGAAAAGAAAAACTCGGACAAGTGGAAGAACAGTCCGGATTATGGCAAATTCAAAAGTGGATACATTGCCCTACAGGATCATGCGAGCCCAATCTGGTTCCGTAACATCAAGATTAAAAAATTATAAGATCACGCTCATGCAAGTGGACAATATTATATTTTAATCATTTGATTAAAATGTTTGGTTAAACCAAAACGACCGGCTATATTTGCGGCGTAGCGACAGCAGATATGGCAAAACCCAAGAAAAAAACAGACCTCAGTACGGAGGAGAAAATCAAGGAAGCTGCCCGGAAGGTTTTTACCCAAAAGGGTTACGCTGCTACGCGTACACGCGATATCGCCGAGGAAGCAGGCATTAACCTGGCACTACTCAATTACTATTTCCGGAGTAAGGAGAAGTTATTCGAGATTGTCATCATGGAAAAAATGCAGGTCTTATTCGGCAAAGTAGGCCCCATCTTGATGGACGCAAAAACTTCCATCGAAGAGAAGGTGGAGCATGTGGCCGAACATTACATCGACACCCTCCTAGCCAACCCGGATATCCCCCTGTTTGTGTTGGGTGAAATCAGGAATAATCCAGATAAGTTCGCCAACTTGGTGAAAACAAAAACAAACATCACCGATTCGGCATTTTTTAAACAGCTCGCGGAGCGGCGCCCGGACATCGACCCACTCCATTTCATTTTCAATATGCTGGGGCTCGTTATTTTTCCGTTCATCGGCAAACCGCTCATCCAACTGATCACCGGACTCGAACCGAGCAAAGCGGTTGCCCTGATGAATGACCGTAAAACACTGATCAGAACATGGTTTGTTGCGATGCTGGATGCATCGTGATTTTTTTTGGACACATATTAATCAAATGATTAATTCAAAACAATAAACAAAATGATTAATCCATTTGCAACCGTGCTACTCATCTGCACGTTGGCCCTCCCGGTGGGAAATGCCCGAGCACAGGCCGCGACTCTTACGCTGCCGCAATGCCAGGCGCGGGCCACCCAAAACTACCCCATGGTGAAACAGCGCGACCTCATTGCGAAAAGCGCCTCTTATGCAGTTGATCAGCACGGTACACGCTCCCTTCCTCAAATCAACATTAATGGGCAGGCTACTTACCAGTCGGCCGTAACGGAAATACCGATACATGTTCCGGGAATGGACATCCCTACAATGAATAAAGACCAATACAAATTGTATGGCGAGATAAACCAAAACCTATATGACGGTGGACTGACCCGACTGGGCAAGGAGGCCATCGAGGCCGAAGCCGATGTGAAACACCAGGCACTGGAAGTGGAGCTGTACCAGATCAAAGCACGTGTCAACCAACTGTACTTCGGCATCCTACTGCTGGATGCACAATTGGCACAAAACGATCTGCTGCAAAAAGACATCCAAGCCGGCCTGGAAAAAATCAATGCCGCGATTGCCAATGGTGCCGCATTGAAAAGCGAAGGTAGCCTATTGGAAGCCGAACAACTGACGACTCAACAGCAAGCTACCGAGCTACAAGCCAGTCGCCAGGCCTACCTGCATATGCTGGGTTTATTTATCGGTCGCGAACTTGACGAACACACCTCGTTCGAGAGGCCGGTGTACCCGGGTAGCCTCTCGGCCATAACCCGACCGGAATTGGATTGGTATAGTCTACAAAAAAACAGCCTCGCCGTGGAACGGAGGCTACTCGGGGCAAAGACCCGCCCCAAGCTGGGCCTGTTTTTGCAAGCCGGCATGGGTAGGCCCGCATTGAACATGCTCAGCAGCGATTTCGAAGCGTACTACTACGGTGGTATACGCCTATCCATCTCCCTCAGCGGCTTCTATACATTGAAAAAAGAAAGGGCGCAACTGGATGTAAAAGAAGCTGGCATCGATGTGCAACAGGAAACGTTCGTTTTTAACACCAACCTTACCCGCCACCAGCAACAAACGAAAGCGGCCAAATACAAGCAACTGCTGCTTACCGATGATGCGATCATCGCACTGCGCACATCGGTGAAGGATGCGGCGCTTGCGCAACTGGCGAACGGCGTCATCAACACGGCCGATTACGTACGGGAAACCCATGCGGTGAGCAGTGCACGTCTATCAAAAATACAACACGAGATCCAATTGCTGAAAGCGCAATACGATATCCGACATACACTCGGCAATATAAAAAATCCACAAAACTAACACCATGGACAATACAAAGATACGCGTACTGCTGGCAGGCCTCTTCATGGCCTCATGCACCAACCAAGAGCAGCCATACGATGCTTCAGGTACTTTCGAAGCGGTAGAAACCATCATATCCGCGGAGGCCAACGGCATCATCCGCGCGCTGGATATCGAAGAGGGGCAGTTGCTCAAGGCCGGGCAAACCGTAGGCTATATAGACAGTACACAGCTCCACCTGAAGAAACGGCAATTGGAGGCACAGATCGATGCGGTACTAAGCAAAAAACCAGATATCGCGGTGCAGGTGGCCGCATTGCAGGAGCAATTGACCCAGGCCATACGCGAACAAAAGCGGATTGCCAACATGGTGGAGGCAGATGCTGCCACCCCCAAACAGCTGGATGACGCGAACGCCCACATCGCGGTCATCAGGAAACAAATCACCGCCCAACGGTCGGCCTTGGGAACCACGGCAGCAAGCCTCTCGCTGGAAACATCGCCTTTGGAAATGCAGATCGCTCAAGTGGAAGACCAATTGGCCAAATGCCGGGTTGTGAACCCTGTGGGAGGCACGGTGTTGGTGAAATACGCGGAGACCAATGAAAGCACCACTGTGGGAAAACCGCTATACAAGGTAGCCGACCTCTCTTCCCTCGTCTTGAGGACTTATGTTACCGGCCCGCAATTCGCCCGACTCCAACTCAACCAGCAGGTAACGGTGCTGGTGGACGGGGCCGACGGTAGTTATCGCGAGTACCCGGGAACCCTCACCTGGATAAACGACAAAGCTGAATTTACGCCGAAAACCATCCAGACCAAGGACGAGCGCGAGCACCTCGTTTATGCCACCAAGATCAGGGTGCAGAACGATGGCTTGTTGAAAATCGGCATGTATGGGGAAGTCCGTTTTAATTGAGAGGGAACGATGGACAATTGATCATGGTTACGCTAAATAATATCACAAAGACCTATAATAAGGGGTCTGTAAAAGCGGTGACCGATGTTTCCTTTACCGTTGCTGAAGGGGAGCTATTCGGTCTAATCGGTCCGGATGGTGCCGGCAAAAGCACGATCTTCCGTATATTAACCACGCTCTTACTCCCAAATAGCGGAACGGCTACTGTTGCCGGCCACGACGTGGTTACCAACTACCGCGACATCCGTAATCAGGTCGGTTACATGCCGGGTCGCTTCTCGCTATACCAGGACCTGACCGTGGAGGAGAACATCCAGTTTTTCGCGACGGTGTTCCATACCTCGGTAGACGAGAACTACCACCTTATCAAAGACATATATATTCAACTAGAACCTTTCAAAAAGCGCCGGGCGGGCAAGCTCTCGGGCGGGATGAAACAAAAACTCGCGCTGTGCTGCGCGCTCATCCATAAGCCCACCGTTCTTTTCCTCGACGAACCGACGACTGGCGTGGATCCGGTATCGCGCAGGGAGTTTTGGGAGATGCTGGGGCGACTGAAAAAGCAGGGCATCACCGTGGTGGTATCTACACCTTATATGGACGAGGCTGCATTGTGCGACCGCATTGCGCTGATTGAACAGGGAAAGATCTTAGCCATTGATTCGCCGCGAGGACTCATAGGCGCCTACCCTACTCCACTGTATGCCATAAAAGGCATAGATTTACCACGTATTATTCAGGTCTTGTCCAGTTATGCCCCACCACTTAAGGGCTATATCTTCGGTGAGTATATCCACGTCGACACCGAGGGTATGGGTAGCCGAGACCTGACGGAAGACCTAACGGGCTTCCTGAAAGATGCCGGTTTACATGGTATCGAAGTGAAGCCGACCACACCCACGATTGAAGATTGTTTCATTAAAATGCTGACGACATGACACCAACATCCCCCGTCATCAAAACCGATAAACTGACCAAACGGTTCGGCGACTTTGTCGCTACCAACGAAATTACTTTTGAGGTGGATAAAGGAGAGATATTCGGCTTCTTGGGCGCCAATGGCGCGGGCAAAACCACGGCCATGCGGATGTTGTGTGGCTTATCGAGGCCATCGTCGGGCAACGCCACGGTCGCCGGATTCGATGTATACCGCCAAACCGAGCAAATCAAACGGCACATCGGCTATATGAGTCAGAAATTCTCCTTGTACGAAGACCTTACCGTACTGGAAAATATACGGTTTTTCGGCGGGATATATGGGCTGGACAACCAACAGCTCCGTGCCAAAAGTAATGCGCTTGTTGACCGGCTGGGGTTGCAATCGGAAGCCAAAAAGCTGGTCGCCGAGCTGCCATTGGGGTGGAAGCAAAAACTGGCGTTTTCGGTTTCCATCCTGCACGAGCCGGAAATCGTGTTCCTCGATGAACCCACCGGAGGCGTGGACCCTGTAACCCGTCGGCAATTCTGGGCCCTGATCTATGAGGCGGCGAGCCGCGGCATCACCATATTCGTTACGACCCACTACATGGACGAGGCCGAATACTGCAACCGCATTTCCATCATGGTGGATGGCCACATCGAGGCTCTAGGCACGCCCAAGGAGCTGAAAACGCAATTAAAGGAACCGTCTATGGACGGGGTGTTCTACCAACTGGCGCGGGGCGCTAAAAGGGGAGATTAACATGAGGCAGTTTTTCAGTTTTGTAAAAAAGGAATTCTTCCACGTACTGCGCGACCGCCGTACGTTGCTGATCCTGATCGGTATGCCGATCGCCCAAATCCTCATATTCGGTTTTGCGCTGACCAATGAAGTAAAAAATGCCCGCATCATCGTGGTAGACTACGCGAAAGATAACGCTTCCCGGCACATCATCAACCGGATAGCGGCAAGCAGTTACTTTAAGGTCCAAGAATGCACAATGGATATGGATCGCATGGAGACGGCATTCCGAGCGGGCAAAGTCAAACTGGGGTTGGTTTTCCCAACTCACTTCGAAAGTGACCTTGCCCACTTGAATCATGCACAGGTACAGGTGATTGCCGATGCGTCCGATCCGAACAGCGCTACCACCCTCACCAACTATGTGTCTTCCATTGTCCGCGATTACCAAACGGAACTCACCGAACAGCAACCCCTTCCCTACCAGATTACCCCCCAAATCCGGATGCTTTATAACCCACAGCTCAAAGGTGCACCGAACTTCGTGCCGGGCGTAATCGCCTTAGTGCTGATGTTGGTATCGGTGATGATGACGGCAATATCTATTGTTCGGGAAAAAGAAACAGGCACTATGGAAGTGCTGTTGGTGTCGCCGTTCAAACCGATATGGGTTATCCTGTCGAAAGCCATTCCCTACTTGCTCCTTTCGTTGATCAACGTGCTCTCCATTGTGCTGATGAGCGTACTCGTGCTGAAAATCCCTGTGGAGGGTAGCTGGCTACTGCTATTCGCCGAAAGTGCCCTTTTCATCGTTACCTGTTTGGCACTGGGTATCTTCATTTCCATCAAAACGAATACACAACAGGTGGCGATGCTGGTTTCACTGATGGGGATGCTCCTGCCTACGGTGATGTTCAGCGGCTTTATGTTTCCCATCGAAAACATGCCGGTGATCCTGCAGTGGCTATCAAACCTGGTGCCAGCCAAATGGTTTTACAGTATCGTCAAATCCATCATGATCAAAGGGGTGGGCTTGGAAGGCGTATGGAAGGAAACGCTCGTTTTATGCGGCATTACCGTGTTTCTTTTCGTGGTGAGTTTAAGAAGTTTTAAAATACGGTTGGAATGAGAACAATCAAATTCCTTTTGCAAAAAGAATTCCGGCAGATTTTCCGGAACCGAGCCATCCTGATGCTCATTTTGGTGATGCCGGTTATGCAGCTGATTATCCTGCCGTTGGCGGCAGACTATGAGATCAAAAACATCAACCTCTCTGTGGTGGACCACGACCATTCGCCTTATTCGAGGCAGCTCATTTCGAAAGTCACGGCTTCGGGCTACTTCAGGCTACAGGGATACCATCCATCGTTCAAATCGGCTTACGAATTTGTAGAGCAGGGCCGGGCCGACCTCGTGCTGGAAATACCATCCGGGTTCGAACGAAACCTGATCCGTGAAGGTGAACAACCGCTATTCATTGCCATCAACGCCATCAATGGCACCAAAGCTGGCTTGGGCGGAGCTTACCTACGAAGCATTATCCGCGATTATAACCACGATATCCGGATAGCGCACGCAGCACCCACACGCTTCAGCAACGCACCCACCATTGAAGTGGTGCCCACCAACCGTTTCAACCCGCTGCTCAACTACCAGTTCTTCATGGTGCCGGGTATCCTTGCCATCCTGTTAACCATGGTGGGGGGCTTTCTATCCGCATTGAACATCGTGAAGGAAAAAGAAGTGGGAACCATTGAGCAGATCAACGTTACGCCGATCAAAAAACACCATTTCATCCTAGGTAAGCTCATCCCCTTTTGGATACTGGGCAATGTGGTCTTTACCCTCGGCCTGCTGGTTTCGTGGTTTATCTACGGCATATTTCCACAAGGTAATATTTTGGCCATGTACGGATTCGTTTGGGTATACCTATTGGCGGTGCTGGGGTTTGGCCTCTTGATTTCTACCTATACCGACACCCAGCAGCAGGCCATGTTTATCATGTTTTTCTTTATGATGGTGTTCATCCTTATGGGTGGACTGTTCACTTCCATTGATAGCATGCCCGGGTGGGCACAGGTAATATCAGCCTTGAACCCCGTGAGTTACCTGGTGGAAGTGATGCGGATGATTATACTTAAAGGAAGCGGTTGGCGGGCCATCCTTCCACACCTTGGCGCGATACTGGGTTTCGCCGTCGTGCTGAATGCGTGGGCAATTTGGAATTACCGCAAAACGGATTAACGCACAGTAGCGTTGTAAATATGTTGCATCGATTGTAATTTATGGGTCATTATTCTCGTCTAACCGAAAGGGTATGTGAATCATCGAAATTAAATTATACATTTGACCAATCGTATGTAATAGTCAAATCGTCCATTATTTTAGATTTTAAGGCTGATCGCTATGCAAGCAAAAGGTATTTTATTGAACTACGAAGGAACCATTGACACCAACGGACAGCATTGGGGAGCTATCCTCTGGAATAAATTCCGTAAACATCATATTGCCCTGGATAAATCGGCATTCAACAAAGCCTATGCCCACGCGGAGGCCGCATTGGCCACGGGCAACATCATCCAATCGGATGATACCTTTTTGGATGTACTGGTTCACCAGATTACGCAGCAATTCGACTTTCTCACCAAGGCCGGCCACCAACTGGATTACACGCTAGTTGCCCAGATTGCCGAAGAATGTGACCAACTGGCCCAACGCACACTACGTAAAGCCAAAACCATTTTGGAGAGCCTTTCCAATGCGTTTCCGATCGTCCTCGTGTCAAACTTCTATGGTAACCTCAATGCCATGCTGACGGAGTTCGGCATCCGGAATTATTTCGCCGACGTCGTTGAGCCAGCCCCTCAATCGTCGCTTTCCGATACGGCAATCTACGAGCGGGGTGTGCAACGGCTGGGCTACGCCGCCGAAGAGTGTGTGGCCGTGGGCGATTCATACAACCGCGATATCCTCCCCTCCAAAGCGATCGGATGCCAGACCGTGTGGCTCAATGTGGAGGGTTGGGGAGAATGGGGGATCGATGAGCTGGGTATTACCGACGCAGAAATCGGCGATTTCAACCAACTGCCCCGATTGCTCGAAAAATGGAATCCTGCGTTTTTGCCAACCACCCCATAGTGCTTTCCGAAAAATTTTGCATATTAGGTGCCCAAAGGGCAATTAAATGCAAGTAAAAAAATATTCCGGCGAACTCGTTGAGTTCGATTTGCGCCGCCTGAAAGGCTCGCTTTCTAAATCGGGGGCTACGCCCGACGTGGTTGATGAGGTATGGGAAAAGATGAAACCCATGACCTATGATGGGATCAGCACGCGCGACCTCTACAAACTGGCCTTTCGGCTACTGAAAAGAGAAGCCGATTCTTTTGCTGCCCGCTACAGTCTCAAGCGTGCACTGAAAGATTTAGGACCCGCTGGTTATTATTTTGAACAATGGGTTGCCAAGCTTTTCAATCATGCCGATTACCAAACACTTACCAGCCAACATCTCGCCGGCAATTCGGTCACCCACGAGGTGGACGTGGTGGCACAGAAAGACGACGAATTGCTGTTGGTGGAATGCAAGTTCCGAAATACGGAAGATGCCAAAATAACGGTGACCACACCCATGTATTTCCTATCGCGGGTCAATGATTTCGAAGGCCGTACCTTTTCGTTTTTCGGCAAGGAATCGCAATTTACCGCAGGCTGGCTGGTCACCAATGCCTATATGACGACCGACTCCGTCGACTTCGCCGCCTACTATGACCTCCATCTCCTCGCCTGGAATTACCCCGAGGAAAGCAGCATCAAACGCCGGGTAGACAATGCCGGCTTGTACCCTATCACTTGCCTCACCACGATCAACAAGGCTGAAAAAGACATCCTCTTAAAGCAAGGGTGCATCCTCGTCAAAGATATTGTCGGCGATCCGTCGCAATTGGAAAGTTTGGATTGTGCATCGCGCAAGCAGAAACGGATTATACAGGAAGCTACCGAATTAGTTAACCATCAAAAATAAGGGAAGCGATGAGCAATGGTTTTATAAAGGAAGAACGCAAATTTATGGAAGGCGCGCGTGCGCGCTGGAAGGAGCTCAAATACGTAGGCGGCGTGGTGATGCAATTTCTCAAAGGCTTCCGGGGGTTACACTTCATCGGTCCGTGCGTCACCGTGTTCGGCTCGGCACGCTTCAAGGAAGACCACCCCTATTACGAACTCGCCCGCCGCGTGTCGGCCGAAATCGGCAAGCTCGGCTTCGCCATCATGACGGGAGGTGGCCCGGGTATTATGGAGGCTGCCAACCGAGGTGCCAGGGAGGGCGGCGCGCTTTCGGTAGGTTGCAATATCGAACTACCACACGAGCAGGCACACAACCCCTACCTCGACCGGTTCGTGACCATGGAATATTTTTTCGTCCGCAAGGAGTTGCTGCGAAAATACTCGTTTGCATTCATCGTATTGCCGGGGGGGTTCGGCACATTGGATGAGTTTTTCGAAACGCTCACCCTCATTCAAACCGGTAAGATTAAGCGGTTTCCCATTGTGGTGATGGGCGTCGGCTTCCACAAGGAAATCATTGCGCATGTGCAACGTATGATGGATGAAAAAACCATCAGTCCCGAAGATATGGATCTCCTACTTTTCACCGATTCGGTGGAGGAGGTGGTCACACACATCCGCAAGCACGCCGAAGGGTCGCCCAGCATCAAGCTGAACCCGCCCCGTAAAGCCGCGTGGGTACTCGGCGAGCGGAAGCTTAAGCGGGCATGAAAATCCTCTGGAAGTACCTTAAACCACAACGCCGGTATATCTATTTTGCACTGGTGTTGGCTGCCGCGGCGCAGTTACTCTCGATGATCGACCCCATCATCTTCGGTAAGATCATTGACGACTATGCTAACAACAGGCAGGGACGCAGCCAAGCGGAACTGGTTGAAGGGGTACTTTTCTGGCTGTTCATCGCCATCGGCATTGCCCTCTTAGCGCGGTTGGCCCGTTCCTTCCAGGATTACGTGATGCGGCTTGCCGTACAGCGGTTCGGTATGCAGATATTCAACGAGGGGCTACGGCAGACCCTGCGCTTGTCGTTCCAGGAGTTTGAAGATCAGCGCAGCGGCGAAACACTGGCCGTGTTGCAAAAGGTACGTACCGATACCGAACGGTTCATCAACTCCAGCATTAATATCCTCTTTTCGTCGCTCGTGGGTTTCAGCTTCCTGATTTGGTACGCCATTACCAAGCATTGGGCTTTGATACCGATTTTCCTAATCGGCTTTGTGGTCATCGGTTCCATTACCAGTATGCTGAGCCGGAAGATAAAAACCACCCAACGGAGCATCAACCGCGAAACGACCCGGATGTCGGGTATCATCACCGAATCGCTCCGCAACATCGAGCTCGTCAAGAGCCTCGGCCTTACCTTTCCGGAGGTCCGGCGGATGCGTGGCCACACGCAAACCATTTTCGACCTCGAGATGACCAAAACACGGCGGGTTCGATTCCTTTCTTTCCTGCAGGGCACTACCTTGAATCTGCTCCGCCAATCGATATTATTCACCTTGCTTTGGCTTATTTTCAGGGATGTCCTTACCCCTGGTGAGCTCATCACCATGCAATTCATCTCCACATCCATTTTCATGCCCCTACAGGACATTGGCAACATCATCGTACAGTACCGGGAAGCCGAGGCTTCCATCCAATTGTTTGACGGCTTGATGCGGAAACCGATTGAGCGGCGGCCCGAAAACCCGATCCCCATCGGCCCCTTGGAGGCGGTGGTTTTCGACAAGGTGGTATTCAAGCACAAGACGGCCTCTCAACATGCCATCGACGATATTTCGTTTACGGTCAACAGCGGCGAAACCATTGCATTCGTGGGGCCCTCCGGTTCGGGCAAATCCACGCTGGTTAAATTGTTGGTAGGCCTTTACCGCCCCGTGTCGGGCCATATCCTTTTTAACGGCATCCCGGCCGACGCGGTAAGGCTTAACGAAATGCGCAGGCAGATCGGCTTCGTGACGCAGGACACCCAGCTTTTTGCCGGCACCATCAAAGACAACCTGCTATTCGTGAAACCCGATGCCACCGACGAGGAGGTGTTGTCGGCCTTACATAAAGCCAGCTGTACGCCGCTGCTAACGCGCAGCGAAAAAGGAATCCACACGCTATTGGGCGAAGGGGGGCTCAAGCTATCGGGCGGTGAAAAGCAACGTATTTCCATTGCGCGGGCGTTGATACGCAACCCCCGGCTACTCATTTTCGACGAAGCGACCAGCGCCCTCGACTCCCTTACGGAAGAAGCTATTACCGAAACGGTACGGGCGTTATCGGGTGAACGGGAACAGATGACGGTATTGATTGCGCACCGATTGTCTACAATCATGCATGCCGACCGGATTATCGTACTGGAGAAAGGGAAAATCGCAGAAACCGGCACCCATGGTGAATTGGTAGATGCCCGGGGGCTGTACTATGCCATGTGGCGGCAGCAGATCGGCGAACGGCGGTAAGCGCAGCGGACGACCATCCCCCTACTCCAAACCCAAATTGAACGTTTTCCTCAGCACATCGAGCACAGGATTCTTGGCCGCCATGGCTTGGTATTTCTCCTGCGCGGTATAGGGCTTCCGTGCGGTGTCTTTCTTCATCTTGATGGGAACAAGGTCGATCGCAAAATTACGCAGATTGGTCCGCAACTCATTCAGGATATCTATTTTCGACACACTTAAAAGCTCGTCTTGAATGGGGTTTTCAATCACCACCCCAATGTTAAAGTCCGGCTGGAGTTCCGGTGCATTGGCCGTCATCAGCGTAAATAGATTGATTTTATTTTCCGCTTTCAGCTTATCAGCCAGCGCATGCCAGTGTTGGAGTAACGTCTCGTGATCGAATGCTTGCCGTTCCGAGCCACTAAGCAACTCCGGTTCATCTGTAGTTTCGTCGTCCGGTTGCTTGTCGGCCAAGATATTATTGAGGTCGGGGATAGCATTGCTGAGCTTTACATTACCCCATGAACGGGTTTTGGGGGCTAGGGGCTGCGCGTCTGTATCCGGTGTCCGATGGTCGGTGGGTATGGTTCGGTGGACAGCGGCCGGCGATGGGCGGTCGGCGGAGGGTAATGGGTAATCGATGGCGGCTGGCTTCCGAGTTTCGTGTTCCGGCGGCCGGTTATCGACCGACGACTGATGACTATCGACTGGTGTCTGCGTTAGCGTAGACTTTTTTTTTTCAGCAGCATCCGTAAGGGATTGCGGGGCGCCGCATTTTGCCAGTTGTATCGCAGCGGCAATGTGGCACATCTTCAACAGCGCCAGCTCCACCTGTAGACGCTGGTTTTTGCTCGTGCGGTAGTTGACTTCGCAATGGTTGGCGATATTGAGCGCAGACAACAGCAAGCCAGGCGACACCTGTTGCGACTGTTGCTGGTAACGCTGACGGATGGTATCACTCGTATCCAGCAGCTTCAGCGTAGCAGGCTCCTTTGCTACTAGTAAATCGCGGAAATGCGAGCCCAATCCGCCGACAAAATGACTACCATCAAAGCCATGGGCCAATATCTCATCGAAAATAAGCAGCGCCGAGGCCGAATCTTCCTGGATAATGGCATCGGTAAGCCGGAAGAAATATTCGTAGTCGAGGATATTGAGGTTGTCGATGACCGCTTGGTAAGTCACCTCCTTGTTGGAGAAACTTACAATCTGATCAAACATCGAGAGCGCATCGCGCAATCCACCATCCGCCTTTTGGGCGATGATGTGCAATCCATCTCGATCGTACGACACACCTTCTTTATCCGCTATCGACGCCAGGTGGTTGGCCATGTCGGCTACCTTAATCCTGTTGAAATCAAAAATCTGGCACCGCGAGAGGATCGTGGGCAAGATCTTATGCTTTTCAGTAGTGGCTAGGATGAATATCGCATAGGCAGGTGGTTCCTCAAGGGTTTTCAAAAACGCATTGAATGCCTGCTGCGATAGCATATGCACCTCATCGATGATGTATATCTTATATCTCCCCGTCTGCGGAGGGATGCGCACCTGGTCAATCAGGTTACGGATATCGTCCACCGAATTGTTCGATGCCGCATCGAGTTCATGGATACTGAATGAATTGCCGTTCTGGAAGGACTTACAGCTATCGCACTGCCCACAGGCTTCCATATCGGCACCAAGATGCTCGCAGTTAATGGTCTTTGCCAAAATACGAGCGCACGTGGTCTTACCCACCCCCCGTGGACCGCAAAAGAGGAACGCCTGCGCCAGCTGCTTATTTTTAATGGCATTTTTGAGGGTAACGGTAATATGCTGCTGGCCAACCACGGAATCAAACGTGGCAGGGCGGTATTTCCGGGCCGAAACGATAAAATTATCCATCCGGTACGAAGATAGAAATTTTGGGTGAAATTAACACGACTGTTACTACCGTTCTACCGTATTAATCACTATGTTTGCTTGTGGCAAAACAACACACTATGCACATTTACGGAATCAAAAACTGCAACACTGTGAAAAAGGCCCTTACATGGCTGGATGAAAATAGCGTTCCCTATACCTTCCACGATTTCAAGAAAGAGGGCGTTTCGATAGACAAGCTTGAGGCTTGGGAGCAGCAAATCGGGTGGGAGCCGTTGGTCAACAAACGAGGTACCACCTGGCGGCAGCTTTCGCCTGACGCACAGAGCGCCATTGTGGACGCGGCGTCAGCAAATGCCCTGATGCAAGAAAAGACCAGCGTAATCAAACGGCCCGTCATCGAAAGTCCGGCGGGAGTTATCTTAGGATTCGATGCCGCTGAATACGAAGCCCTATTGAAATAACGGACAGACCAACATCGTACAACATGAATAAATTACGAATAGCGGCTGTAGCCGCCATGATGACTGCTGCGTTTTTACCCTCGACAGGTTGGGCACAAACCGTCACCAACAATTACGATTATACGGAAGCATTCAACCCGTTTTTCTACACCAACAACGGCACAGCATACCGGTCGGCTAGCGGGATGCCCGGCCCTAAATACTGGCAGAATGCGGTCGACTATAAAATCAGCGCCCGATTGGATGACCAAACCAACGAGATTACGGCAAGTGTAACCCTCGAATACACCAACAACAGCCCGGATGCGATGGATTTCATTTGGTTACAATTGGACCAAAACATGTTTTCACAAGAAGGCCGGGGCCACCTTATCGTGCCGCTTACCAAAAGCCGCTACGGCGATGCACGGTCGGATTTCGATGGCGGGTACGACATCCAAGCTGTAAAACTGGGAAGCGGCAAAGCTGCCGAGCACCTGGTCACCGATACCCGCATGCAGGTATTTTTGCCGGAACCCTTGCAACCCAACGGTGGACAAACCACGATAACCATCGATTATTCCTACATCGTGCCTACCCATGGAGCTGACCGCACCAGTGTGCTGGAAACCCAGAACGGCAAGATTTTCGCCGTGGCACAATGGTTTCCACGGGTGGCCGTATATGACGACATTTTGGGCTGGAACGTGCAACCCTACACCGGCCCGGGCGAGTTTTACCTGGAATTCGGCGACTACGAAGTGGAAATCACCGCACCGGCCAACCACATCGTTGTGATGGGTGGTGAGCTACTGAACCCAAAAGACGTGTACACAGCCGATCAGGTGGAGCGGTGGGAACAGGCGAAGAAAAGCGACGAAACGGTCGTTATCCGATCGGCTGACGAGGTGACCCAACCCAGCTCACGGCCGCAAGGCAAAAAAGAGCTTACCTGGAAATTCAAGCTGCAGAATGCCCATGATGTCGCCTGGGCCTCGTCGCCCGCTTTTATAGTGGATGGCGCGAAAATAAACCTACCTAGTGGCAACACCGCCTTAGCGCTTTCGGCCTATCCCGTGGAGAGCAATGGTGGCAACGCTTGGGAGCGCTCGACCGAATACACCAAGGCTTCTATCGAATTTTACTCCGATCTGTTGATGGAGTACCCCTACCCTGTAGCCATCAATGTAGCCGCGGAAATTGGTGGGATGGAATACCCGGCCATTGTTTTCTGCAGTTATAAATCCAAAGCCCGCGGGCTGTGGGGCGTCACCGACCACGAGTTCGGTCACATCTGGTTCCCGATGATTGTGGGTAGCAATGAACGGCTCCATGCTTGGATGGACGAAGGGTTTAACACCTTTATCAACGACCTGTCTACGGAAGCATTCAATAATGGCGAGTATTACCGTGCGCCGGGCGATGCCAACCGGATGGCGCAGGCCCTGACGCGGCCGGACTTGGAGCCGGTCATGAGTACACCGCAGAACATGCAGGAACGCAACATCGGGGTATTAGCCTACTTCAAGCCGGGCTTCGGTCTCACCCTGCTGCGCAATGAAATACTCGGACCGGAACGCTTCGACCGTGCCTTCAAGGCCTATTTGCATCGTTGGGCGTATAAGCATCCTACGCCGGACGACTTCTTCCGCACGATCGAAAACGTGGCCGGCGAGAACCTCAACTGGTTCTGGCGGGGTTGGTTCAAGCATAACTGGCGGTTCGATCAAGGCGTCGTTATGGTTATATCCGATAACAGTAACCCGGATGACCGAGGGTTCATTACCATAGAAAACTTCGAAAAGATGCCCATGCCCGTGGTTGTCGATATCACGACAGAGAGCGGCAAAGTGCACCGGGTGAAACTACCCGTAGAAATATGGGAACGTAATACGCAATGGACGTTCAAAGCGCCCACGGACGAAAAAATCGTGACGGTACAACTCGATCCCGACAAAGTCTATCCCGACCATAATCCGGATAATAACCGCTGGGAAATTAGCGAACAATAACACGGGATATACGTTAATAGTAATATGCAGTGTCTTAAATCGACGTCGGTATCCGAAAGAAAACTCATCGTGCAGGCGCTGTATGTTATTGTTTTCTTTTGGGCGTTTTCCTCCTCCGCCGTAGCGCAAAACACCGTCCTCAATGGATATGTACTAGAATTGAAAAGTGGCGAACCCCTGCCCTACGTAGAAATAAAAAACCTCCATACGGGCACTTTGGCCGAGAGCCTCGAAGATGGCTCCTTCAGCATAGCGGTCGACAAAAACCAACGCCTCCAATTTGAATACCCGGGCTACCGTACCGATACCGTAGTTGTTATCGAATTCGGCATTAAGCGGGTATACCTTACGCCGGACGGCAGTGCGGTACAACTCGACGAAGTACAGATAAAGGCTATGACCGACAGTCGGCTGGAAACCGAAATCAAACGGGCGCAGGCAGAAGGGGCCTTTACCGACGTATCGCAACAACGTGGCGGCATCCGCATCTCACCCTCTCGGTGGTTTGGCAAAACGGGGCGGCAGGCCCGGCAACGCTACGAATTGCTGCTCGCCGAAAGGGAACGCAGGAAAATCGATGCCCGTTTCACCCCAGCGGCCATTACCGCCGTTACCCCGCTGGAAGAAGAAGCCCTCGAGCTATACATGACGAAATATCGCCCCTCAGTCGAATTTTTGTCTACTGCAGATGAATCCGACCTCCGCCTCTACATCATGGACACCTATGCCGAATTTAAAGCGTTAACCCCCGAACAGCGGGCAGCAATCAAAGCTCCCACCCAAGAGCGCGACCGTAGGTAGTTGTTGCATTAGGCATTAGATATTACCGCTGCCCCGCTCTACCCGGAACGCTACATTGCAGATGGCTCCATAGGAAGAAATTTCGCCGTCTTTGACGTGCACCTTAAAATCTTTTACATAGACCGAATCTACATTAGAAACGGTAGCCGACACTTCTTTAACCGCATTGCGGATGGCGTCATCGAAACTAGTGGTGGATGAGGCGATGACCTCGATTACTTTTACAATAGCCATAATGGAATTATTTTATGTTTATGCCAAGTAAACACGCTCGAAAACGTTTTGTTTGGTGGCATGGCTAATATCATGTTTCATTTAATGGCGATTATGTTTCATTTAGTTTGCTATATTGCCCTCAACTTAAGTTAACTAATTAACTAACACGTACTAATTATGAAAAAACTTATCCCATCATTAGGTTTCATGGTATTGCTTGCCACAAGCATTCAGGCGCAAACCGACTTTGGCTTAAAAGCAGGCATTAATTTTCCCTCCTACAGCTTTGCTGATTCGGAGAATATCTCCGATGTGCAACCAAGGACGAGCTTTCACCTTACCGGATACCTGGACGCACGCATTGCCCCTTGGCTTTATCTCCATCCTGAGGTTTCCTTGCAAGGGAAGGGAGCCAAGATTATTGAATCCCAGATATTGGGGGGCGCGGAGGTTATACAGCGCACCATGTGGCTCGATTTCCCCTTCAATTTCCTAGGTAAAGTGCCCATAGGTGATGTGGGCAATGTCTTTGCGGGCACGGGGCCGTACATAGGATTTTCGATGAATGGGGAGAACACCTATGCTAGCGGCTCTACATCAGCTATGATCATTTATAAGGATAATGCCATGAAAAGTGTCGATTATGGGATCAATTTTTTGACGGGCGTTAAATGGAGCAGATTTTCGCTCAATGTCAATTATCGGTTGGGCCTCGCTAATATCACCAATAGCACTTATAAATGGTCGGACGACATCAAAAACCGGGTTTTCTCGCTGGGTATTGGCGTATCACTTTTATAGTCATCGCTTTATAACAGCGGTGGCGTTAATTTTCCGGAACACCCTAAAACAGCAAAAGCCTTTGCTTTCGCAAAGGCCTCCATTATAACTGGTGCGGAAGAGCAGACTCGAACTGCCATGCCCTGTTGGGCGCCACCCCCTCAAGATGGTGCGTCTACCAATTTCGCCACTTCCGCGAAAGGATTTACTGGCGCAAACTTAGATAAAATTGTATTTATATGCAACCCGCATATAATACAATTTTATCGTTCTCTCATCTGCCGTTGAAAGCCAACGATTACAGATGAAAAGTAAGGTATTTTTTTTCTTTAGCCAAGTGTCTTTTCACCGCGATTTTGGCGCTCCGTATTTATCGATAAGTGTTTGGATAATACCATCGGCCAAACCCACACGGGGAACGATGATCTGCCGCAGGCGGCCCGACTTCATAAGGGTAAGGAAGATCTCGCAAGCGGGGATGATCACATCCGCACGATCATGGTTGAGCCCCAATACGTTGATGCGATCTTTCAGCGAAAAAGACCCCAGGTATTCGTAAAGCGATTTCAACTTGGCAAATGAAATGGGTTTATCTTCCTTACTGTTATTGGCAAGCCGCGAGAGCTTATTGATATTGCCACCCGTACCGATACCATACACGGTCTTGAATGCCTTCGTGTGGTATTTTACCCAATCCCGCATGTCGTTCCATGTCTCATCGCTATCTTGGTTATCCAAGATACGGATGGTCCCTATATTGAACGATGCGGAGGCCATTAATTTCGCTTCGGCAAAAACAGACACCTCGGTACTTCCCCCGCCTACGTCGATATACAAGTATGCCTTATTACTGCTGAGGTGCTGCTCGATATGGCTACTGTAAACGATCTTAGCCTCTTCACTGCCGTCGATAATCCGCAGGTCTATGCCGGCCTCGTTGATTTCGTGTAACAGCGCATTGCCATTGGTCGCCTCACGCATGGCCGATGTGGCGCACGCCATGTACTGACTTACTTTGTACACGTCCATCAAATTCCGGAATGCCGCCATTGTCTTTACCAGATCTTTGGCTTTCGACACGGAAATACGGTGGTCGATGAATGCATCATCGCCCAACCGTAAAGGAACCCGTACCAGTGTATTCTTTTTGAACGACACGACATCGTCGTTTCTGATAATGTCGGCTATCAAGAGCCGCACCGCGTTGGAGCCAATATCGATTGCTGCGTATCTCACGATTGTTAAGATTTATATTTCAGGTAATTGTAAATATCTTCCTGGGCCCGATGCTTAATTTTACGCTTGGCGCCGATGTATCGGTTGTTGTTTGATTGATTGATTTCGCGGGCTTTGGTATTGTCACGTAGTTGGATATTGATGATATCGCGAATTTCTTTTCGGATACGGCCATCCATGATGGGAAATGCCACTTCTACCCTACGGTCGATATTGCGTGTCATTAAGTCGGCGGACGACAGGTAAATCAGTTCATCGCCACCATTGCCGAAAACCCAAATACGTGCATGCTCCAAATAGCGATCTACAATACTCCGTACCGTAATCCGATCGCTGAATCCCACTTGCCCCGGCACCAAACAGCACATCCCCCTTACGATGAGTTGGATGGTTACACCGGCATTATTGGCCTCATAAAGTTTCTCAATCATCTCTTCATCCGAAAGACTGTTCATTTTCAGGATCATATATGCCTTATTTCCGGATTTAGCCTGCTCGATTTCATCGGCAATAAGCTGGTATAGCCGCATTCGTGTTCCCAGCGGCGACGCAATGATTGATTTGTAGTCGCGACGGAAAACCTGTTTTTCCAAGCCCCTGAAAAGGCGCTTCAAGTCTTTTGTAATGGCCGGATCTATGGTGAACAAACTGTGGTCGCAATAGCTTTTGGCTGTCTTCTCATTGAAATTGCCCGTGGCGAGGTTCGCGTAGTAAACCAAACCACTTTTCTCACGACGCGTAACAAGGCACACCTTAGCGTGCACTTTGTATTGTACTACACCGATATTTACATTTACGCCGCCCGCAACCAGTCGATTTCGCCAGTAGATATTGGCTTCCTCATCGAACCGTGCTTTCAATTCAATGAGGCAGTTGACCACCTTGCCATTTTGTGCGGCGTTGATCAACGCATTGATGACACTCGAATTTTCGGCCAACCGGTAGAGGCAGATATTGATCTCCTGCACCTTCGGGTCAATGGCGGCTTCACGGAGGAAATGGACGATATAATCGAACGACTGGTACGGCAGGCTGACCAGGTAGTCGCGTTGTGCCATTTGGCTAAAGATACTCCGCCCGAGATCCAGGTCGTTGACCCGCAGTTGGGGCATGGCTGGGTACTCCAATGCCGACCCGCCCACATTGGGGAAATCGATGAAATCCCGGAAGTTATGATACCTGCCGCTGGGAATCAGCGCATCCGTGTCCAATTGCATGCGACCGACCAAATAGTCTAAGGAATCGAGCGGTATATCGCTATCGTAGAGCAGTCGCATGGGTCGGCCCTTATCCCGGCGTTGCAGGCTGTGCATCAGTGCATCTACGAATTTCTCGCTCATATTGGGATCAATATCCAGCTCGGCATCCCGCGTAAGCTGGATGCTGTAAGCCGCAATGGTATCCGGGTCGAAAATAAAAAACAAGTCATCCAAACAATATCGGATAATGTCGTCTAGCAGGATGATAAACTTTAACCCATTATTTTCGGGCAATATAAGGAAGCGGGAAATAATGGGGCTTGGAATCTCCACCAGTGCATACTTCACTTTTTTCCGGAAGGTCAGCTTTACGATAAAGTACGTATGCCGATCCTTCAGTTCTGGAAAAGGCTTTGCCACATCCGTCTCCTCCAACATAATGGGCACCAGTGTTGGCAGCACCTGCCGCCGAAAGTACTCACGCACATATGCGCCCCGCGCAACATTTAGCTGTTGCTCGTTGATGATGAAGATCTTCTGGGCCTCCAGCTCTTTGATGATTTCCTGTTCATACAGGTAGTCGAACTGCTTTTCGAGCCGCACCACGATATCCTTTATTTCATTAAGTACCTTTTTGGGGTTGAAACCAAGCATGGTTTTGGCCTTGGCATTGATATCTACCAGTCGATTGAGGGTGGCTACTCTTACGCGGTAAAACTCATCCAGGTTGGACGAAAAAATAGCCAGAAACCGTAACCGCTCAATAAGCGGCACCGTTTTGTCGGCCGCCTCCTGCAGCACCCGCTCGTTAAAATATAACCAGCTTATTTCTCGGTTTATAAGGGGATATGTATGCTTCACAGTTGCTATCATGTGACCACCGTAAGTTACCTGGCCAATAATAGCAATGCAACGTTTTGTTATTATTAACGGTGTGTTAATTCACCGTCACCAAACATCGAATTGAAATAGGCTACGACTTACCGCTCATTCCAAACTTGCTGCTCAAGGATTTCCAGCTGCCAACAGATTTCCTCCGCTGTCACAGGAAATGGCTCGTCCCGCCGGATCTGTGCATATACCGCGTTAAACAGGTCATTATAGTCGCCTTTTAACGCCTCGCGGTAGCGGATTTCCCGATCACCATTGGGTTTCATTAGCGTAATCAATCCCTCCTTACCGGAAGGTTCTATACCGTACTCAGGATCTTTCGGTGAGATGCCCGATTGCAGTTGGTCTTCCTGTACATCGGCCCTCACTTTCTGAAAAGATCCCTTGGTACCATGCAGCACATAGGCTGGCAGCGGATTGGCCACCAACAGGCTCGCATGGATAAATACCGTTAATCCCTTGGGGTAGCTAAGCACCAATGTGGCAAAATCATCTACCTCAGACTCCTGTCTATGGGTCGTAAGGATTTTCATGCTTTTATCGGGCTTCCCAAACAAACAAATCACCTGATCGAGGAGATGCGGTCCCAGATCGTACAATACGCCACTGGCTGGAATAGGCATTTCCTTAAACACTTTAGGGCCTTTTTCCGGGCGGTACCGATCGAACCGGACGTGCAATTCTATGGGTTCCCCTACCGCTTGCCGTTCCACCACACGCTTGAGCAATTTGAAATCACTATCCCAGCGCCGGTTTTGAAAAACCATGACGTGCTTGCCCACTTTCCGGCCCAGCTCAAAGATTTCCTTGGCTTCTGTACTACTGGGTGCAAAAGGTTTCTCTACCAAAATGTGCTTACCGGCATGCAATGCCTGTTTTGCATAGTCGACGTGGGTATTATTGGGCGTATTAATGATCACGAGCTCAATGGCATCGTCATACAACAGATCATTTACCGAATCATAACTGATGATATCGGGATACCGTTGTTGTGCCCGCTTCTCATGGCGTTCTACGATAGCCCGCAGTTCAAACCGTGTTTTCTGGTTAATGAAAGGTGCGTGGAATACGCGTCCTGACATCCCGTATGACAATATACCTGTGACGATGCTCTTTTTCGGCATTACTTATCCATTTAAATCAATGATGGGCACCGTGGTCCTCCTGGCCACCGGCGGCAACGTAAAGAGCTTTAACAGTTGGCATCTTTTCTTCGGCATAATGCTGGAGCTCTTCAATGGTATTGCGACTTAAGCGTTTGAATTGGTCCAGAATAGCGCCTTGTTCGTGTTGAACGTGCGCAATATAACCCGCATTGTCAAAAGCACCCAATGTATCGGCTTCGAAATGATGCGGCACCGCGAAACCCAGCTCACCACGATCGACCAGCACGACCGAGAATCCGGCGGCAAAATCTGATAGCTCGGCAACCATCGGCTCATACGTTTCAACGACTTTACCGGCCAAATCCTTGGCTTCGGCTGACGCTGCGGTGGTTCTTACATATTTTGCTAATTGGGTCTCAAACTGGGCCTTTTCATTTACCCGTTTAAAAAAGGTATACCCCTCAGAGTCTACGTTAGTTTCATTGTTATAAAGCGTACCCCTGCGCACGGCTTCGCCGGGATGTCTAGCGCAAGACCCCAAAACGAACAACGATGCAGCAACTAAAAAGCTATTTTTAATATTCATCAGTATAAATTGTTTTCAATGCAGCAAACTTAGCGAAAATTGCCATATGCATCAACACATTTTGGGCATCAGCCGATTAGGCCAAGTTCCTTCCGGCGTTAACAACGCCATAGATGGTGCGTGTAATCAGTTTTGAAAACACCTCGTTGTCCGTATCAGTTAACCCTCCGGCCTGCAACTTCCGTATGGCATAATGTTGGATGATTAGCAATGGTAATATAATTTTCTCCCGCATGGCAATAGATTCGCGTTCCACTGGATAATTTTCCATCAGCACGGTACTGCCACTAAGTTTCAGCACATACTTGGTGGTCCGTTCGAACTCATCGCGCATCCGCTTCCAAAAATCACCGAAAACTTCGTCATGCTGAATGTATGAAGTCAACTCAAAATTCGACTTAGACATCGACATCATGCAGTTGTCTATAATGGTCTGGAACATCCCCGAAGTTTCGTAGAGCTCTTTTACCTGATCCCATTTGCCAGCCTTTTCGGCCTCTTCCAACGCAGTACCCACCCCGTAAAAGCCGGGTATATTCTGCTTCAGTTGGCTCCATGAGGTTACAAAACTAATTGCCCTCAGGTCTTCCAAACGCAGTTCCTTATCCGAATTACGTTTAACCGGCCGACTGCTGATATTAATCTGCGACAAGAATTTGAGTGGACTCAACCGTTCAAGGTACTTGAGGAACAGTGGGTCGTGGCGCAGCGCCAGGAACTGGTCGTGGCTTATCTGGGCCATATATTCAATCAGCTTCTTCTTCTCGTCAGTAAGTGTATCACCGCTCCGTTGTTCAATATGCGACGTAAGGCCGGCGTGAAGTAATTGCTCAATGTTGTATTGCGCGGTATCCAATGAACCATACTGGCTACTGATGGTCTGCCCCTGTATGGTAAGTTGGATATGATCATTTGCAATCTCTTTACCCATCGAAGCGTAGAAGCGTTGCGTTTTTCCGCCGCCCCGAGCCGGGGGTCCACCGCGGCCATCAAAAAACACCAGATCCACATCATATTTGCGCGCCATAGCGGTAAGCTCAATTTTGGCCTTGTATATCGACCAATTGGCCATGAGGTAGCCGCCATCTTTCGTGCTGTCCGAGAACCCCAGCATGATGGTCTGTTTATTACCGCGGCGCTTCAAGTGGGCCGCGTACGAAGTGTTCGTATACAAGGTTTCCATCACCGCCGCCGCACGCTTTAGGTCATCCACCGTTTCAAACAACGGTACAAAATCAATATGCAGCGCGTCGCGTTTCCAGCCGCTCCACAAAAAGAGCTCCATCAATTCCAACATGTCTGATGCCTGCTGGCAATTGCTGATAATGAACCGCTGGGCCGCACGTTCACCGCCCGAGCGCTGGATATTGCCAATAAGACGAATGACCTGTAGGGTATCGGCCACCAGTGCTGGTGCTTCTTTGCCCACAGGCAAATCGTGCTCTTCGAATTTCATCGCCTCCTGTTTACCGCGCTCGTCCAGCTTCTCGAAATCACCTGATTCGGCTACGTTGTCGGCATATTTTTCACGTAGGTATGCGTGGGTTTTCCGGAGAATACTGCTATCCTGCCTCAAGTCGAGGGTAGCAAAAAAACATCCGAACGTCCGTACTTTACGCAGCAGGTCATCCACCAACTCCACAAATAGCCCATCATGGTAGTCGTTCAGTACCCGTTTGATTTCCTTCAGGTTATGAACGATCACCGACTTCACATTCTCGGGATTATCGGATGGATTGAAGCTGTTTTCGTAAATCAGATCCTGCAGCACATCCATGTATTTCTCGACCCCCTTAAAGGTGATACGCCGCCTGAGTGTACGGAAGTCGCGGTAATAGCACCTAAACAGCACGGTCCGCAATAACAACGCTACGCGCTTGGTGCCTTCCACGGTAACGTTGGGGTTACCGTCGCGATCGCCGCCGGGCCAGAATCCCAACTCAACCAAACTCTTATTCTCGTCGACCGGAAGGTCGAACTCGTCATCGATTTTGGATTGGATAGCCGAAGCCACGCGATAGAACACATTCTCAAGAAACCAAGCTAGGCTGACGGCCTCGTCTACCGGCGTAGGTTTATCCTTTTTCATAAACGGCGTCTTACCCAACTGTTGAAGCAGAAGGTGGATGTTATGGATATCGTTCTTCTTCAGTGCCTCAATCAGGTCGGTCATGATGGACAATACCGGCCCTGGATAGAATTGTGTGGGGTGCGCCGTCAATACCAACCGCACAGAAAAGTCGTTCAGTTTCTCCACCAACTTGTCACGGAGTTCCGTATTGTTTTCGGTTTCCGAAAATACCGAATCCAACAGCCCCGCTTCGTCCGACCGACCTGTTTTCCGGAACGCTGAATCTTCCACGGCGTCGAAAAGCACTACCTGCCGCTCAATGTACTGGATGATCCTAAACAAAAGGTCAATCCTATCCGACTCGCGGACGTACTGTGCGTATTGCTCGAAAAAGCTCTCTATGATGGTCTCAGGATTTAATTTGTCGGCAACGCCACGCTCACAATGTGTAGTAAAGAATGGCAGCAATGTCCCCGTGTGTTTGACCTGATAGAACGGCAACGTCATAAACAGGCTATTAAACAACTCGAAACGGGTGAGTACTTCGCTTTCGAAGACTGCTTGCTTTTTACTTAAATTCATTTGAAACTAATTATTGATTATACCGTGTTGGCTTCTCTACATTATGCCGGATTCGTGCTCGCCCCGGTGCGTGGCTTGGGAACGGACAAAGAACGAAGATAAGGATTGTTAACCAATGCCCGTCACGGTTTCAGTGAATCACGCATATCAAATACCAACCAAACCACCAAATATATAAATATTTGTTAAATAATCAGCCCGATTTATTGCAAAAACACCAATAAAAGCAAATGAAATTTAAAAATAAGACAATTAAACAGTTTCGATTTCACGGACAACCCGATACACTGGAGCCGCAGATTCGGCTAAGCCGGCTTTTGGAACGCTGCCGTGACGATGGGCGTTTTCACCCACCATGCGGTTACGGTCACCAACCAACTGGGCAGCTGCGTTTCCTAATTGACAAAACATTGCCCCTAGCTGATCTAACTGGTGATTCATCTTTTTATTTGTCATGGTTAATTCGTTAAACGTAAACTAATAAAGTCACACTCGAAACAACCGAAAGCCTACTCTCGGTTCACCAAACAAACCTAGCGCCGCCACGCCTACATTCAAATACCTATTACTGGGTATTTTGTATCTCGCTATTCCCGTTTTTATCACAATCCTTTTGTGTATCTTCGCAGTTACAATCCGTCTATGCATGAGTAAGGCGAAAGATATCCAGAATTTCTTCTACAGCCAGTATTTTTCAGATGGCCTTCGTCTTACATTTGGCACTATCGTACCTGCATTGGTCTTTTCGGCGTTTGGTAGTCTGCAAACCGGCATTATCGTATCGTTGGGTGCCATGGCGGTAGGTTTATCCGATAGTCCGGGGCCGGTACACCACCGGCGAAACGGCATGTTTTTCTGCACCCTTTCGGTACTCATCGCTGCGCTCCTCTCCAATCTTGTCAGCGACATCACCTTACTCGTTGTCGTTACCCTGATGGCCTTATCTTTCCTGTTTTCCATGCTTGCGGTGTATGGTGCCCGCGCTTCATCGGTCGGCACCATGGGCATCCTCATCATGGTACTCAGTATGCGCGCCACGGCCGACCCTACGCTAACCATTGGCACCTACCTGCTCTATATTTTAGCGGGTTGCTTATGGTATATGCTATTAAGTCTTTCGCTGCACCAGGTGAGACCATACCGGCAAGCACAACAGGAACTTGCCGAGTCGATAACGAACGTAGCCGACTATATACGCATTAAGGCCAACTTCTATGCCGTTCACCTGGATATCGAAAAAAACTACCGTGCACTAATCGATCAGCAAATTACCGTGAGCACCCATCAGGATAACGTGCGCGACCAACTATTCAGGGGCAAGCGGAAAATAAAAGATACCACCGAGATCGGACGGTTGCTCATCTTGATTTTTACCGATATCATCGACCTGTTTGAGCAAAGTATGGCCACGCACTACGACTACAACTCGATCCGGGAGCAGTTCGGTGCAACAGGTGTGCTGCAACAGTTTCATGTCACCATCCGGCGAATCGGAAATGAACTCGAGCACCTGTCTTACCAGATCAATGCCAATAAGAAGCCCAAAGCGCTGTACAATTTCAAAACGGATCTGGAACGGATACGTGGGGCCATTGACCAAGTCGAAAAGAAACATCAACTCAACGCATTGCCCTTGCGTAAAGTACTCATCAACATCCGAAATCTAGTACAGCGCATGGACTTGTTGTATGGTTATTTCGATTTGAAAGCTAAAAATTCCGTACGGAGCGAAGAAACAGACCTCAGCAAGTTCATAGAACACAAGGACATCGATTTTAAAAAGATACGCGAAAACCTCACGATAAAATCGACGCTTTTTCGGCATTCGCTCCGCATGGCCATCATGATGGGCGTCGGATATTTGGTGTCGCTCACTTTTAATGTAGGCACCCACAGTTATTGGATATTGTTAACCATTATGGTTATCTTAAAGCCCGGGTTCAGCCTGACGAAAGAACGTAACTTCCAGCGGCTTATCGGAACCATTATTGGGGGTGTGGTGGGCGCAGTACTTCTGCTTATCGTAAAAGACGATACATCACTGTTTATATTGTTACTCCTCTTTATGGTAACCACCTTTAGCTTGATGCGGGTAAGCTACGTGGTCAGTGTGATGTTCATGACGCCCTACGTGCTTATCCTATTCAGTTTCTTGGGCATGGGTACACTTTCCATCCTTCAAGAACGGATTATCGACACGCTAATTGGGTCTGGACTGGCATTTCTTTCCAGTTATGTGATTTTACCCAGCTGGGAAAGCGTGCAAGTGTATGGCACCATGCGCAAACTGCTCATCGCTAATTACCAATATATTGCGCAAGCCCTCAAAATAATTGCCGGCCAATCACCAAGTATGACGGAATATAAACTCGCCCGCAAGGAGGTGTACGTAAATGCCGCCAACATGGCCTCAGCTTTTCAGCGTATGATGACCGAGCCGAAGAGCAAGCGGAAAGATGCCAGAGACGTAAATAGGTTCGTGGTATTCAACCACATACTCTCGTCATACTCCGTAACCCTGCTTAACAATGTACAGGGAGCTTCCGACACGTCTTTAACGGGCGACCAAATAAAGGTGATTCGGAGAACGTTAGCGCTGCTAGCGCAAAGTATCCAACTTTTTGAACCTAACGATACAGACGACGTGTTTACCGAAATAGAAGTCGAAACGCCCTCGGGCATCGACGACAACAACATCGACTCTGAAGAATCAAGGTTGATTACCGACCAGCTTCAGTTCCTAAGACGCATTGCTTCTGATCTTAACAACGTCTGCAACGACCTGATGGCGACACCGACGCCACATAAGCGAACGGTGGCGTAGCTCGCCCCAGCCCCACATTTTGTTTTTCGTTTGGCTGTCGTGTATATTTGTGCCGAATGGAAACACCCTCAGCACCTATTGATGTACTCATTATCGGCGGCGGCCCGATTGGGCTGGCCTGTGGCATAGCAGCCAAAGCGGCTGGATTGACCTACCTCATCGTAGAACGCGGATGCCTGGTCAATTCGCTGTACCGCTACCCACAAAACATGACGTTCTTCTCTACCTCCGAGCGGCTCGAAATAGGCAACATCCCCTTTGTATCGACCAATCCGAAGCCGAGACGTGCCGAGGCACTCGAGTATTACCGCCGTATCCAACAGCAGTTCGAGCTAAACATCCACCTATTTGAGGAGGTAACGACGGTTAAGAAAGGCGCAGACGAGTTTACCGTCCATACGTCGAAATCGACCTATACTGCGCGACATGTCATTGTTGCTACCGGTTTTTACGATATCCCCTGCTTACTAAATATTCCGGGAGAAGAGCTACCCAAAGTAAGCCACTACTACAACGACCCCCATTATTATGCCGGACAGAAAGTGGTGGTTATCGGCGCCAGCAATTCATCCATCGATGCCGCATTGGAGACCTACCGTAAGGGGGCGGATGTAACCTTGGTGGTCCGTGCCGGACAAATCGGTCCACGGGTAAAATACTGGGTACGGCCCGATATCGAAAACCGCATTGCCAATGGCGAGGTTCGCGCGCTATTCAGCAGTAAACTAACGGAAATCCGACCTATGGAAGTTGATGTCCTTACGCCCGACGGCCCCATCACCATCGAGAACGATTTCGTGTTAGCATTAACCGGCTACCGGCCCGATTTTGCTTTTCTCGAAAAAATAGGGATTACGTTATCGCAGGATGCATCGCGGGTACCATACCACAACCCCGAAACCATGGAGACCAATATACCCGGTCTATTTCTGGCCGGGGTGGTATGCGGCGGCATGAATACCCATTTGTGGTTTATCGAAAATTCGCGCGTGCATGCACAACAGATTGTCAATCGGATCCTGTCGTCTTCAATCCATTCAAAAATACGATAGCCATTTTTTTCTGAAGGGTTAGTATCCGATCAAACTCCTCCTTGGTCGGAAAGAGCACGCCTTTGATATCTTTCAGTATACTAAACCGCATACCCACTAAGGCAAACAACAGTATCTCGGCGGTTTCGTTCACATCCTCTACTTCCAGTTGGCCGGTATCGATGCCTTTTTGAAGAATCGTCGCGAGTATGTTTCGCTCCTTATCTTTAGAATCTTCCAGCACACACGCCATGGTATCTGGCACCTGCTGCAAGGCCGAAATGGAATATTCAAGCAAATTATAATACCGCATGACAAACTCAATACGCTTATCCAACGTAAACATCATCGCCTCGTAGTAATCGGAAACAGTAGTTATAGCAGCCTCCATCTCTTCGAATGACTGGTTAATCACATGCTCCAGTACCGCGGCATATAAGGCGTTTTTATCGGGAAAATAGTAATATAGCAAGGCCTTGGAAAACGACAAATCTTGGGCAATTTCAGCCATCGTGGTTTTAGCCAAGCCAAAGTGCGCGAATCGCCGTGTGGCGGCTTCCAATATCTGCGTGCGTTTTTTGTCTGCATTAATCATGATGCATTCAATTTAGTTGTGCTCTCAGGTCAATCTGTTATCTTTGAGCACTCAGTTGTGCTACGTTAAAGGTAGTGAATATTTTGAATAGTTGAGCATATCGGTCAATTTTTATGGAACTATCGTTCAAAGAACACTTCCCATTAAAGAAATACAACACGTTTGGCGTAGACGCATTTGCCAAGCAATACGTAGAAGTCGATTCGGAAGAAGCGCTCGCCCAGTTATTCACCGAATACCGGGCCCGCACCCAACAGCCGTTGCTGGTTTTGGGAGGGGGTAGTAATATCCTGTTCACTCACGATTTTGACGGTTTGGTCATCCGCATTACCATTCCGGGCATACGCCACACCCTATTGCAAAATACCGCGATGGTCACGGCCGGTGCCGGCATCATCTGGAACGAGTTGGTGTGGTATTGCGTAGACCACCAATTTGCGGGCATGGAGAATCTCGCCCTCATCCCCGGCACGGTCGGCGCTGCGCCCATACAGAATATCGGTGCTTATGGCGTAGAGCAGAAAGATGTGTTTGTGAGTTGCCGCGTTTTTGATACACAACGTGGCGAGTTCTCCACATTCGACAAAGAAGCCTGCCGGTTTTCCTATCGGGAGAGTTATTTCAAGCGCGAAGCAAAGGGCAGGTATATCATTACCGAGGTTACCTACCAACTTTCGCTCACACCTTCCATCAACAAATCGTATGGTGCAATCGATGCCGAATTAGCCAAACGCGACATCACTGATCCGACCATAAAAGATATTGCCAGGGTAGTTTCTGCTATCCGGACCGACAAACTTCCGGACCCATCGACCATTGGCAACTCGGGAAGTTTCTTCAAAAACCCCATTGTGCACGTATCTTATTTGGAGCAGCTACAGTCCACTTTTCCAGACAAGGACTTCGTGTTTTACCCGATGGGGACCAACCATGTTAAACTTGCCGCCGGATGGCTGATCGAACAATGCGGCTGGAAGGGTAAGCGCATAGGCGATGCCGGCACTTGGAAAAACCAGGCACTGGTATTGGTAAATCACAAAAACGCCTCCGGATCAGCTATTTACGAGCTATCCGAACAGATTATCAATGATGTCAACACCCAATTCGGTATCACATTGGAGCGGGAAGTGAATATTTTATGAATTAATCAAAATTTTATTGTAAATTGGCCGTATGGTACGTGGCCTCGCGGCCAACTAGCACGATACTTGTAGTAACTAACGCGACACTAAGTAGACCGAAGTAAAAACGTCAGGTTTCCCCAATAAGCATTGCGACCGCTTATTTGGTATCATAAAATGTTTAACACGGAGATTCAGGCCCCAAGTCTGAACCCCCTTAAACCGTAAAAAGATGACGAGATTTGAGTTTAACACGTTAGTGGTGCAACACGCGGAGTCGTTAAGAGGTTATGCGCTGCATTTTACCCGTGATGACGAGGATGCCAATGATTTGGTGCAAGACACCATGCTGAAGGCCGTGACCTATCACGGCAAATTCAAAGAGGGTACAAACCTAAAAGGATGGTTATACACCATCATGAAAAACACCTTCATTAATAATTATCGACGTTTCGTAAAAACCAGCGGGTTGGTTTCCCAATCTAATGAAATCTCCAATGCGCACTTAGTACACAGTGCGGCCACCAATGCCGGCGAAAGGAAGTTCGTCATGGAAGACATCAAGGAGGCCATGTCCGATTTATCCGAAGACTACTACGTACCGTTCAGCATGTATTTTGAAGGGTATAAGTATCATGAGATATCCGAACACCTCCAGATTCCAATTGGCACGGTAAAAACACGCATCCATGTGGCACGGCGGACAATGAAGAAAACATTGAATGCCTATAAATATGAGCGAGTCTAGTGCAGAAGAAGGGCTACCTGTTTACTCCCCAGCGCAATTGGCGCTGCGAAACGGCCAAGATAAACCAGCGATATGGATAGCCTACCGCGGCTACATCTATGATGTTTCCAAAAGCAGGCTGTGGTTCCGCGGCATGCACTACGAACATTGGGCAGGACAGGATCTCACCGACGAGCTGTCGGATGCCCCGCATACCGAAGAGGTGTTTTCTCGATTTGAGGTGGTCGGCGTGCTGCTATAAGGGGCACCCCTAGATATCGAATTTACTAAGCTCTGTAAACCGTTCAATACGTTGGTTGATAAGGTCATTGTCCAGCTCCCGGAGCCGCTCAGTACCAAACTTCTCTACGCAGAAAGACGCCAGCGCCGAACCAAAAATAACCGCGTTTTTCATGTTGTTGAAATTCACCGTACCTACCTTGGCCAAATAACCAACAAAACCGCCGGCAAACGCATCGCCAGCACCTGTTGGGTCGTAAACTTCGGCAAGCGGTAAAGCCGGAGCAGCGAAAATCTGGTCTTCTCCAAACAGCAGGGCACCATGCTCCCCCTTTTTTATAATTAGGTATTTGGGTCCTAGTTGCAAGATTTTTTCGGCAGCTTTCACCAGCGCGTACTCCCCAGATAGTTGCCGCGCTTCTGCATCATTGATGGTTAGCACATCTACGTACTTCAACACACGGTGCAAGTCGTCCAATGCGATATCCATCCAGAAGTTCATGGTATCCAGCACCACCAGTTTGGGCTTGCGCTCCAGCCTGTCCAGCGTGGTTAGCTGAACCTGTGGTGTTAAGTTGCCCAACAGCAGGTATTCGCAATCCTGGTAACTGTCGGGAACAATCGGATCAAAATCGGCCAGCACATTGAGTTCAGTAACCAGCGTGTCGCGGCTGTTCATGTCGTTTTGGTACTTGCCCGACCAGAAAAAGGATTTCTCTCCTTCCTTCACCTGGACGCCCTCCAGATCGATTCCTTTTGACCGCAGAATATTCAGGTTATCCTCACCGAAATCGGCGCCCACAACACCGACCAGTTTCACGTGCTCATACAGGTAAGAAGCTGCAAGCCCCGCAAAAGTGGCTGCTCCGCCAACGATTTTATCCGTTTTCCCGAAAGGTGTTTCTATCGCATCGTAAGCGATGGTTCCGATAATGACTAAACTCATGGTAATGCTATTCAATTTGGGCGCAAAGGTATAGGTTTACATCGGCAAATAAAACAGCTTACGCGATAAATACCCGAGGGTAGACGCCACAGGCTAACACCGGAATTAACAAGAAGTTAATACAGAAAGATTATCTTTAACACATCATCAATGATCACGCGTAAATGAAAGCAGCAGTATACACCAAATACGGTCCGCCCGAAGTGGTATCGGTGATGGAGATCGAGAAGCCGCAACCGGCCGTCAAGGAGGTGCTCATAAAAATCCATGCCACTACCGTAAACCGCACAGATTGCGGGTTCCGGAGTGCGGAATACTTCGTGAGCCGCTTTTGGAGCGGGCTTCTAAAACCAAACACCAAGATACTCGGCAATGAATTTGCCGGTGAAATCGTAGGCATTGGCGGGGAGGTGACGCTGTTTAATATTGGCGACCGCGTGTTCGGTTACGACGATGGCCGCTTCGGGAGCCACGCCGAATACAAGGTTATCGCCGAAAGCGGCACGTTGTTTACAGTACCCGATCCCCTCACCTATCATGAAGTGGTACCCGCCACCGAGGGCGCCCACTATGCGCTGTCCAACATCCGGGCGGCAAAGGTAACGGCCGGACAACAGGTATTGGTCAACGGGGCCACCGGAGCAATCGGATCAGCGGCAGTACAGCTTCTGCATTACTTTGGCGCACATGTCACCGCCGTATGCGCTACGCCCCATATCGAGCTCGTTAGAAATCTGGGAGCCGATGTAGTTATTGACTACCTGAACGACGATTTCACAAAAACCGACCATAAATTTGATTTCATATTTGATGCCGTCGGGAAAAGCTCATTCGACCGATGCAAACCGCTCCTGAAGAAGAAAGGCATATATGTCTCTACCGAGTTGGGGAAAAATGGCGAAAATATCCCGCTTGCTTTGCTAACCCCAATCTTCGGGGGCCGCAAATGCATCTTCCCCATCCCCAAGTTCAGCACGGACGACATGCGGTTTTTGAAAGAGCGGATAGCCAATGGCGACTTCAGGCCGGTGATTGACCGGCATTACCCCCTGGACCAGATCGTGGACGCGTACCGATATGTGGAAACCGGACAGAAAATCGGCAATGTGGTCATCACGATAAACAGTTAACAACCCGCCCATTGCTACAACATATCCGGGAAAACGGTCATTTGGTTTTTGTAAAAATCGATTTTCTGATAGACCCGGTTGAAAAACATCTTCCTATCCTTCGTGCCCGCGGTGTTAAGCAGCTTCGAGTTTTTCAATTGGTGCTGGAAGAAATCATACACCGTGTTGCAGGTGTCATCAGCTTTCTTGTGATGCCCATAAATTTTTGTGCTTACGGTTGCCCTAATTTTTTCCTTAAGCACGCCCGAATTTCTGTTACATATTTGTAACAAAACGACGCGAAGTTCAACAAAAAACTATGTAAATCAAACCACATCGGAGAACCCGATTTGTCAAACGAAGACATCCCTAATCTTCGTTTATAAAGCATAAAAGCTGTTTTTCTTATCGAAAAACAGCTTTTTGTGTTTGCTCCTGAAGCTGGGCTCGAACCAGCGACCCTCTGATTAACAGTCAGATGCTCTAACCAGCTGAGCTATTCAGGAGTGTTTTAGCTGGTATACCCCGTTTTCGGGACTGCAATATTCGGAACTTTCCCTCGAATAAACAAAAAATATTTCAAAAACAACGCAATTCCCTAGATTTCAATCATTACCATTGTATCGCTAATTTATATTGCCCTATTCAAAAACATAATCGTACGGATATACCAACACATCCCAACTTTGGCCACCGTTGTTGGAGATGAATAAACGGTCCGCGCCATAAACGATGCCCGCACGCTCGCCATGGAAATCCATGGCGGTTCCGGACACTTCCAACCCATGCACGAATGCATCCAGCGCCGTCCATGTTCGTCCCCCATCCGTGCTTTTGGCCAACCCATTTTCCAGCAATGCGAAAGTGACGTTGGAAGAGGCCGCTTGGCAAGCGATGACCCCACCGCCAACCGCTACCGGCTCGAAGGAGATGCCACCATCCGCCGAGCGGAAAACAACACCTTCGCGGTTGTAGACTAACAGGTCATCCGCCGTGATGGGCGTAATCAACGGTTGGGCTACACCATCCAGCAACGCTCCGTCAGCCCATGACTGGCCGCCGTTTTCCGTCCGCAACACATGGACACGACCGCCTTCCTCTGGCACACCGTAAAGCATCCAGCCATGCTGGGGATTTGCAAAGCCAAAGGTCAGCGCCATTGCCCCTACTTTCTCCATCATCAACGAGCTCCGCTGCTGCTCCAGGTCCACGCTGTACAGTAACGCCCGCCTATCACCTCCTACCTCTTGCTGGCCCAACACCCAAACGGAGCCATCTGCCGCAATCGATAACTGCACGGCGGATACACCTCCCGCAGCGAGCAAACGTCCGTCTACGATGGGTTTGCCAAACGTTGTCCACGTTTTCCCATCATCCATTGAATACCGTAATGAAAACGACATCCCCTCGGTTTGAACGTGCACGACGACACCATCACCGAAAGCAACCATGCCATCCGTCGCTTGCCACGCGTGCGGCTCAAAGTGGAGCGACTGGAACCTGTCGGTGGTCGTAAATATGCCCGTCTCGGTAACGCCGCTGATTTGCTGCCGCCCATCGAAGTCGGCATGGATCATACCGTTACCTGCCATCAGTATGCCTACCTCCGGGTTGACGATCGGTTCCATGGGGTACAGATCAAGTAACGTATCTTCACCGTTGCAGCACCAAAACAGCGCAACGGCAGCCAGCATCATTATTTTTCTGCAGATCCTCATCATAAACTCAACATAGCCCCCACGGTGACGTTAAACGAATTGAAATTAAAGCGGTGGTTCCTCGGCGTGAGGTAACCCGATGCCAGGTCATCGTCGATAATATCCTTCCGGACTTTCAATCGGGGGCTGAAAAATTCGTATCCAAATTTCACATACCATTCGCGCATCTGTACCCGGAGCCCTGCTTCCTGCGAAAACCCAGTTCCCTTCAGGTAACTGTCCGAATAGGTGACATTTGCATCGTCACCATCACCTTCCTTCTCTGCATCGAAATTGGCCACCCAATTGAAATCGGCAGCGAGATAAGGGAAAAAAGTTGCCTGCCCCAGATAAAACACATCGTAGCTCACCTGCCCGCCCAGTTTAACAATCAACAGCTGTTCGGTTACCCAATCGTCTATTTTGTTGGAATAGAAAGTGACCCCCGCATGGGGCCGAAGCCGGAGCCGCCACTGATCGCCAAAAGCAAAAACAGGACCGATTTTGAGGTTTGCACCCGCGGGAAAAACGGAATGCATGGCAGACGCTGCAAACCGCTGCACCCCAATCTCAGCATCCAGAAAAACGGGGAACTTCTCTTGAGCGGAAAGACCCGATGCCGAAAGCATCCATAACATCCAACCCGCCAGTATGGTCTTGGTGTACTTCATAACAATACGCCGGCAAGGACAATCGTAGCCACGGTGAAGTAAATGATCAGGCCGGTCACATCCACTAGGGTAGACACGAACGGTGCAGACGAAGAGGCCGGGTCGGCGCCAAGCCGGCGTAGGAGGAACGGCAACATGGATCCTACCAGCGAGCCCCATAGCACCACGCCCAATAATGAAAAGCTAACCACCACCGCCACCAACAGCCAATGGTCGCCATAGGCATGCGCAAACGCCTGCCAAGTACATACACGGAGAAAACCCAGCCCACCTAGAATCAACCCCAGTAACAAACCCGAAAGGATCTCCCGTCGCATCACCCGCCACCAATCCGCGAGCGTTACCTCACCAAGTGCCATCGCCTGGATGATCAACGTGGATGCCTGCGACCCGCTGTTCCCACCACTCGAAAGAATCACTGGCATAAACAGGATAAGCACGGCACTGGCCAGCTGGCTTTCGTAATGTTCGAGCACCGTTGCTGTGAGCAGTTGCCCGAGAAAAAGTACAATCAGCCATCCGGCGCGTTTCTTCACCAGGTGGGGAATAGAAACATCGAGGTAAGGCTCGTCCAACGCTTCCGTACCACCGATGCGCTGCATGTCTTCGGTATACTCCTCGTTGGCCAGCCAAAGGATGTCATCTATGGTAACAATACCCAGCATGATGCCTTGCGAATCGACCACCGGAAGGGCTACGCGATTATTCATCCGGAAGACGGTGATGGCTTCCTCCTGTGGGTCGTTCGCATTAAGGGAAATCAAGCGACTGTCCATGATGTCCCTTACCCTTGTTTCGGGGTCGGCTAGCAGGATATTTCGTATCCGGATATCATCCAACAACTCCCCATTTTTATCGATGACATAGCACACGTCAATCGTCTCGGAATCCCGTCCATATTTGCGGATATGTTCGAGCACACGCGTGATGGTCCAGTGCTGTTTTACCGTGATGTAATCGGGCGTCATCAACCGCCCCACACTGTCTTCAGGATAGCCCAATAAAGCCAGTGCTTCCTTGCGTTCAGAGGGGGGTAAAAGAATGATCAATTGCTTCACCACGTCGCCCTTCAAATCACTAAAAAAAGACGTCCGATCATCTGGCGGCATTTCGTTGATCAGCTCCGTAATTTTCGGTGCCGCAAGCTTCGTGAAAATTCGCTCTTGTGTAGGGAAATCGAGGATGCCAAACACGTGGACAGCCCGGTTGATACTAAGGGTCTCGATGAAGGTTGCGCCGTACTCGGGCAGCTCATCGATGAGGGCTTCCACGTCCGATATATTCAGGTCATCGAGATACTCCTTGAGTTGCTCCCTACTCCCTTCTGCCAAGAGCATTTCGGTTTGTTCAACTAGCGTATCCAATTCGTCCATGAGCCCTCCTAACTTAAAAACTGTACCCTACATCGGTGAAAGATTTGCTTGCAAAAGTCGGCTTTTTTAATGAAAAGAACGAAGAAGTCGATGTGAAAAACGACGGGAAAAACAGACTGCCCGACATTAGGCAAACCCTCTATAAAAGACAAAATGACAGCGGACACAAAAAACATAAGCACGTCTCGCGCCAGCCAAAACTATAAGGCACTACCTGAGTAATGGCAGCAGTGCAGCACCCACGCAATGACGACACATCCGAAGGCCCGCGACGTGCAATTGTCGCTAAGCTTTTCGCGGCGGCCAGCGGATAGTGGGGGAGAGCATTTACATAGCAAATCACGGAGAACCGCTCGTCGCCCAGAAAAAAGCCGGCACCCAAACTCAAAAAGATAGTGTACTTTAGCTACCGATTTTCACCCATAAATACAGACGCACCAAATATGGATATTAATGCAATTTTTAGTTATGTTTTATCACATAATATTTGTAATATTGCTATAATTCAATAACATTTTGTATGCTGATAATCAAAATGAATATGAAATCACATAAACTTTTAGTTAACTTATATCAGATAAAAACATAACGTGATTACCAAATATATTAGCATATCCATATGAGCATATTACTTGAAGCACATTATAGTTTAAAAATCAGCTTATTAATCATATTATTATCATGTTTCGATTCACATAAGGCTTTTCCCCAGATTTTTAATGCCGACCAGTACCCGCCAAGTGTAAAATGGCGACAAATACAAACGGAAAAATTCCAATTGATTTACCCGTCTGCATTTGAAGACGAGGCTCAGCAACTGGCCAGCAAACTCGTGGAATTGCGTAAACGCGTAAGCGCGGACCTTGGTAAAGAGCCACGGAAAATTTCGATCATTCTCCAGAACCAGACCGTGGAATCGAACGGCAATGTTCAGCTTGCCCCCCGTCGATCGGAGTTCTATACCACCCCACCCCAGCAGGGTGATTTCCAAAATTGGCTAGACAATCTCGCCATCCACGAGCTACGACACGTGGTACAGTTTGACAAATTGACAGGCTACTTACGAGCTCCTTTTTTTGAACAATTGGCGTTGGCCATTTACGGAGTCACCCTCCCCGCGTGGTTTTTTGAGGGCGACGCGGTGGTGGCGGAAACCCGGCTTTCCAATGCGGGGCGCGGCCGTCTTCCCTCTTGGGAAATGCCTTTCCGAACGAACTTGCTCAGCGGCAAAAAATACAGTTACCAGAAAGATTATTTAGGATCGCTCAAGAACGTCACACCGGGGTTCTACGAGCTTGGCTATTTCATGACCTCCGCCCTGCGGGACGACTATGGCGCGGGTATCCTCGATAGCCTGATGACCCGCATGGCCAAGCTGCCAATCCGCCCTTATAATTTCACCAATTCACTTCACAAATTCACCGGTTATGGTACGCGGAAATGGCATGTAAAAGTCACCGAAAATCTCCACGGAAAATGGCAGAAACAACTACTGGAAAACGACCCAATAGACTATCCGGTTTTATCGCCAAAACCGGATGGAAAACCGGCGAGTTGGCTGCTGCCGCAGGCCCTGCCCGACGGGCGTATTATCGCGCTGTACAGGGGCGTGCGCGAGGCACCCAAAATCGTCATCCTAGACCCGGCCGACGGGCACACAGAGGTGGTAAAAACCGGGCGTCAAACCGAGCCTCATTTCGCCTATGCTGCAGGCAAAATCGTGTGGGATGAAGTACGTCGGCATAGCCGCTACGGCAAGCGTACATACAGCGTTATCAACCTATATAACCTCGAGCAAAAGACCTATCACCAGCTTACACGGAAGAGCAGATACTTCTCACCAACACTAAATCCGGACGGCTCACAAGTGGCTGTGGTAGCCGTCGACGAAAGCAATAAAGTGAGCTTGGTAGTGCTCGATACCGCGACCGGGGAGATGCTAGCAAGCTTTCCCGCACCCGAAAACATCCTACTCCAGACGCCTGCTTATGACCCTACAGGCACCAAGGTGGTGGCAACCGGCATATCCGAAAAAGGCGCTACAATTGTGGAGCTAGACATCCCGACAGGCACGTACCGCTACCTGCTCGACTGGCAAGCCCAGCAAATCGAACGGCCGGTATACGCCGGCCATCGCATCGTGTTCAAAGCGCATTTCAACGGTATCGACAATGTGTATGCACTGGACCAACACGGTATGGTCTACCAGTTGACGAATGCCCGCTTCGGAGCATTCAACCCTTCAGTAGACACCACCGGCAACCAACTATGGTTCAACAATTACCAAGTAAATGGCTACGAAATCAGTCGCCTGAAAATGGATGATTTGCCGATAAGCCATTTTAAGGCCCCCTTAAGCAAAAAACACAATTTAAAGACTAAAGATGCGCCGAAAGAGGAGTTATGGCCTTCTACAACCTATAACGGCGTCAAAAATCTGATAAACTTCCATAGTTTGTCGATAGACAACGGTAATTTTGACAATATCGGCGACATCAAACCCGGGGTCTACTGGCTTTCTGACGACCTGTTAAACACGACGCAGGTCCGTCTTGGCTACCAATACGACAGCGATATCCGTTCGAGCACCTACTCAGCAACTGTGGCTTACCAGCGTTTCTTTCCCAAGTTCTCGTTGGCATACAGCAACCGCGGACAACTGGCCGCGGCCCAGGTAACCGGCGAATCGGCAGTAGACACCATACGCATTCGCTGGCGGGAAAACGTGGCCACATTGCAAATGGACATCCCGCTTGTTTTCTACCGGCTCAACCATGTGTTCACCACCGGCGTAAGTGCAGCAACATCCTACACCAACCGGTACGGATTGAGCGAGCCGCAACTCCAGGAAAAATTCATCAGCGGCGTCCGGTTCCCTATGCAGTACCAAGCCTATTTCAACCACAACGTGCGGCAGAGTGCCTTGGATCTGGCCCCACGGTGGGGGCAGAACGTCAGCGTCAGCTATCGGCATTTCCCGTTCGACGGCAACCTCAGCGGCAAACACCTCTCCGTGCGTACAGCCTTCTATTTTCCGGGCCTGTGGAGCAACCATTCGCTGCTTGCCCGGTTCAGCTACCAACGGCGCAGTGGAAGCTACCAAATGGCCGATGATATCCCATTGGTAAGCGGCTACGACCGGCTGCAACCGGTGCCGGTAGACAATACGCTACTATTCAGCTACCGGTTTCCCATTGCCTATCCCGACTGGGCCATCGGCCCGCTGGCTTATATCAAACGCTTTAAAGGCGGGGTGTTTGCCGACTTCCAGAATGTGCGCACGGGCGTGCCCTTCCAGCCCCGTACGTTTGGCCTTGGGTTAAGGGCCGATATGAATCTCCTACGGTTTTACTTGCCCGATTTCGACATTGGCGTCAAATTGGTTTACGCCAACGAGGCGAGCGCGCCGCAGCGGGTTTTCGCCACGTACAGTATTGGGTATATTTATTGAGGAAATGGCATAAGAGAGGCGGCCTAAAACCGACACCAGCACATTCATAACGCTATAATACTATAACAAATTTTAGATTTAATATATTTGCTTCTGACTCGTAATCTGAAACAGCCGAGCGGTGTTTGCTTGCCTTTATTGTGTGTCTCTGCATAAAATAGTTAATTAAAGGTAGATTGGCCTGTAAAAGATGAATAGGCCAGACCAATTAACAATACAAACGCTCTCAGCCGCGTTATTCCTATTCTGGCAAATCTATACATGTCAGTCAATTAGTTTAAAAAAATCTTGGGTAGTAGGATAGGCTTAGCATAATATATTGGCGTAGATTATTGGTCTGTTCCCTTCTTACGATATTTTCGTTCGAAAAGGTACTAATGTTTTTGCTGTTGTTCAATATATCATAGATAGATAACTTAATCTCTATCTGCTCTTTTTTCAACATGCGGTAGTAGACATGAGCATTCCAAAAATACAGGTAGTCCGAGGATATTCCTTTGATGTAAGAGTTGGTGGTGGTGATACTGCTAATGAAAGTAGTCCGTCGTGGCCACGTGATGGTGAAGTCCATTCCCACGGAATTGTTTCCTGAGTTTGTCGTATGGCCATTGGAGGTATTCAGGTATTTTTTAGAGGCAATACGCATACTGACCAAAAAGTGATCATAGAGAGCCCCTGTCACCAAGCCATTCAGGGATGAGGTTATATTGTCATTGATGGATCGTATGCCATTATTGAAATAATAGTTTTGTCCTTTTCTGATATAAGCGGCCAGCGAGAAATTCAAGGGTACGGGGCCAAGTTTTGGGGCACTTTTATATCGATAGTCTATGTCATAAAAAGGAAGCCCTGCTGCATTGACCACATAGGATATTCTTCTTCCGTCTACCTGATACATACTGCTGTCTACCATTTGATGGGCGACGAGGGTATAATTGAGTTGAAAGCGATGCGAACTACTGGTTACGCTACTCCTGCGAGAATATTCAAATCCGAATTTGTACTGTTCCTCGGGCTTCAAGGTGGGGTTGCCCACCAGGTTGTAGTCTTTTTGTGTCTCATCCATTACCGCCACCAGCTGCTCTAGTTCGGGCTGTCGGATGCTTGTCTTCAGGGCCAATGTCCATGAACTGTTCCACAATTGTCTCCTTTGTTGATAAAATAGGCTGCCTGAAGGAATAGGCAGGGATATTTGTTGGTCGAGATTGCGCATCAAATTGTCAGACTGATTGCTACGTATAGTTGTAGATAGGTCCATTTTAGTGGTAAATCCCCAAATATCAGTGCCTCTGGGGATGGTTTTGAAATACGACCTCCCTAGAGATAGGCCCGGCATCCACTCCAGCTCATTGAATTGGTCCCTAAATGTCAAATTTTTGTTGATTGTATAGTTGTTGGTCGCTGTATCAAGGAATATATCTTTTTGATCCGTATCTATATCATCCCATTTGACTGTGTTGTTGAGTTTCAGCTCCCAATTCGTGTAACCTCTGCTAATAATGGGTTTGAGATTGACACTAGCAATGAGATCATGCTGATTCCTACGGAGCTGTTTGTTCATGGTACGGTCAACATACTCTGAAATGCCCTGCTCAACGTTGTCAAAAGAAGAAAGTTGATGTATTTTGTCCTCTTTATCTGAAGAGTTGAGCCGATAGGATAGGCTGAACTTTTCTTGATTTTTTAATATGCCATTCTTAACTTTTGTTGCATATTCTATTTTGAAATCTCCTGCGGTCAATGTCGAAGAGTTTTGGGTGCCTGTTGCCCATGTAGACAGTACATTGTCTTCGTCGCCCCGTACAGTTCTATCACGTTGTCCCTCATTGTTGTATTTAGTCTGCACTAATTTTGAACTTACGCTGAACAGCCGATACCTATCCTTAAAGCTAGCATCTCCGCCGATAGACCATCGATCTTGGCGTCTTTTCTGGTTGTTGACCTGTGCGATCATTTGATCATTTTGGTCTTCAAAATTCCTGAACTCCAGCATATCACTGTCGAGTTCGGTTTCATCAGATGTGTAGAGCATTTCTACATTGCTCGTAATAAGGGGGCTCCACTCCCGATCAAATCTGGCTCCACCTACCATAAAGCGGTTCAATCCTGGCTTGCCAAAAGCAGGAGCATAGATATTTATATCCTCTCCACCAGCTTTATAGACATTGCTCCTCAAGACCTCTTTCAGGGAGCGCAATCGTTTGTTGGTGTTGTTCTTGCCTCCATACATACTGATCTGATTCTTACTGTCAAAATAGTTCATCAATAGGATGGCTTCCGAGCGGTTTTGGTTACCAACACTGCCTTGGATTTTTCCAAACAAACCATTTGGTTTCTTGAGCCGGATATCCATCTCCAGTATTGCTTCTTCGTCCAGCCGCTGCTGGGGCTGCTCATAGACTTTTATGTTGTCTACTGCTCCACTGGGCAGGTTGCGCGTGGAGGTGACGACATCGCTTCCGAAAAACGGCTTTCCGTTCACGAGTACCCGTTCTACTTTTTTGCCGTTGACAGTGATCTCCCCGTCTCCCCATACGACGATGCCGGGCACTTTCTTTAACAGGTCTTCGACTACCGCATTGGGTTGGACCGAAAAAGCTTCGGGATTGATAACAAGTGTATCTTTATGCATCATGATAGGTGGCTTGCCGATGTCTACTTCTTCGATCAGGATAGACCGCTTGGCCATAGTGATGTCCCCCAGATCTATACTTCTACTTCCTTGCTTCAAACGCAGCTGTCTGCTTATTGCCACAAAACCTAGGTGTGAGACTTCGATTAAAAAAACAGAATCGGTCGAAGGGATGGCACTGAAATTAAAAACACCACTATTGTTAGTGAATCCATATTTCAACATATCTATTCTGTCCTTGTGATACAGTGTTACGGTAGCCTCCGAGATCGCATTCTCATTAAGTGAATCAAGGACACGGCCACGAATCGAAATCTGTTTCAACGAATCCGTCTGACTGTAGCATATGAAGTAAAAGCATACTAGATGAATAAGGGTAAGGAAAACGTGTTTATTAATCAAAATATGTAGCAATATTCTGTAAATATGTGTCTGTTTGGCGACTGTGTTCTTTAAATGGGACAAAAATCTTACTGACCTCTAAGTTTTTATTTTTCAACACAAATAGGAACGGCAGATTCTTGTTTTCTAGCTTAAGCCCCAGCTTTTCTTTGTCAAGTATATATATAGGGAATTTCCATGCACTACCCTTGTATTTGATTCGTAACTCTCTGGAACTGTATCCGTCTACCAGGATACATACTTTCTTTTCCTCGACTTTAAATAGTCTGGTCAATTTGTCCAATATTTGATCCACGCATAGGTGGCAATCAAATTTGGAATATCGAAAGACCAATATAGGAAAATCGGCGGAAATATCCGCCAAGGAGATGATCGTGTTATTGGAATCCAGTAGAGTTAGGTTACCATTTATCTCTTGTCCTGCATTGGGGATCACAAGCTCAGGATATATATCCCAAAAAAAAGTACGATTGTCATTGACCGGTGCCGAATGAGGTACATTTTGTTGTTCATTGTTACTTTTGGTTTCATTCGATGAGAATCGTCCCAATCCAAATCCCAGTAATATCAAAAGTAAACCAGTGATAAGCAGTATATGTTTATGTCTGTTCGATAGACCCGTATTGGACATGTTCTATTGTTTTAAGTAAGAGAATTGGAGAATGGGGTTTCGAAAACTTTTCTGGAGAAATCTCTTTAGATCTGCTATTCGCAATCTGTCGTCATCAGGATTGTCCTCATAGAATCTTTTTATTGTTTTAAAATCAACATTGGTTATCAATGCGTTTCCATCTACCGCTAGGATCTTACGCGTGTGGGGTGTGCTCGGAAATCCCCAATTGGATAGCTCTATATGTGAAAAATCGTATAAATCGTTCGTTTCCAAGTGGTAAAGCAGGGCGTTCCCAGCGGTCATTTGAAAGGTTAACCAATCTCCGGCTTGGTACACGTTTAAAAAATAATAAACTCGATTGGGGACATATTTAGTAGTGGAATTAGTATGAATATACTCTTTACGATGACCATCATAGCTACTATCAGACAGGAAATCTGTTGGCAGGGAGTTTTCCAACGGAAGAATGATCCGGTATCTTTCGGTGAGTATTCCAGATGGGAGCAATTCGTATATCGTGTAGTTGTAGGGTTGGGTAAAAAAAAGATGATTTTGACCGGAGGGATAGAAGTAGCGCTTTATTCCAAACAATTCGTCTCGATAGTCCATCCTCGCCGTGTCAAAATAGAGATTAGCATTTGTCCTTTGTCTGGTTTTGCGGTCAAATACCTCGATATTTGGAAACAGTCCATCCTTTGGTTCTGTCAGTTCAGTCCGGTAACGGTAATATCTTATCTCCAGATTGTTGAAAAACACAGTTTCTTGGATTCGCGCCTTTACGTCTTCCTTGCGAAGAAATCGTCCTTCAAAATCGAAATAGCAAACAACCTTATGGGGCTCAGCGAAAGAGCAGGCTATTGTTCGCTCCGCATGATTTACCGCAAGGTTGTATATATCTTGGAAAGGGTCGGGTAGATCTTTGTTGTTTGTCGCTATCTTGTTGATAAAGCGACCATTCCTGTCAAAAAGAAGGACAATATCCAAGCTCTCGTCCAAAATAATATAACGATCTTTCATAACCAACAGTTTCGAAATCTGCCGAAACTCTGATGCCTTGACGGTTTCAAGGGGTACAAAGCGTACTGAATCAAACATCGCTGTCTCAGACGCTACACTTGCGGTAGCAGATGCAATACGCAACTCTTTTGGACTTTTGTCCCCGAGATCTTGTGCATAGACCACCTTTGATGGATACAGCTGTATTAGGAGTATAAAAGGGAGGAAAGCATATGCCTGATTAAAACGTCTTGTCATAGGACACGTCATTTTTGAAAGTAGTTAGTAGCAATATCGGGTTCTGATTATTTCCTTTGTTATATATTTCATTGATATATGTTGGCAATGTGTTTGTATCTCCTCCACTTTTACTGTAATTATTTATTAAATCAATAAACTGCTTGGAGGAGAAGGCAGAGAGTATTTTGTTCTTGTCCATAGCTAGTACTTTATTGCCTAAAATAGGTAAAAGATTTGTGCTTGAATCTGAGATATAATTTGTTAAACTAATTAAAGATCTTGTCGGTATATTATATAGAAACTTATCCGAATAGGCTCCACCAACCAGCCGGAATAAAAGATTTTTGCCTGTTTTGAAAAAATCAGTAACCAAATATATTTTTTTCCATTGTTTTTAATAAATTGTTTCCTCTTCTTACTGTATAACGGGTTTGTCGTAAAATCCTCAGGTATGCACAATTGATTTGGAAACCGAAATTGGAAGGCTCTGGCCATTCCGCCTAAATCGTCAAAACAATAGATGTTATAACTGTAAGGTTTACTAAAGAACACCAGGCTGTCTGAGTCGAAAAAGTAATTGCTGGAACCGTATGTGTCTTCTCTGTTTATGATAGTAGCATCAAATGGCAAATAGGCATGGACTAGGGCCTCACCTTTAAATATTTTTATATTTGAAGGAGCCTCCTTGTTTATCTGAAAACCTCTATAGGCGAAATAGCTTAGTTGATATTCATTTATATTATGATTCTCTCTTATATGATAATCTATTCCTTCCTTTGGATAGACTCGTAATAAATTTCCGTCGAGGTCAAATTCGAACTTGTTAAATGAATCCAAATCGTTAAAATAGATCTTTTTGTTGTATTTATCTATAGTGAAATAGAGGATTTTTTTATAGGAGTTTGGTGATTCGTCATTACCTGGGCTGATTTTTTTTAGAAATTTGCCTTTCTTAGTGAAGAATAAAATTTGGCTTGTATTCTTGTCTAAGATAATATAGCGATCGTCTATGCTTGCAATCTGGGATATCTCTGAAAACTCTGAATCTATTGTGGTTTCCAAAGGAATAAAGTTAATTGAATTAACGAAATCATCTGTTTTTAATAAAATGCTTTTTTGAGGATCTATATTTATTATTTCAAAGTGCTCGTGATCGAGAATAGCGGGTGCAGATGAATCTGAAATAGGGTTGTTATTTTTGCAGCCTGAGATGGAAATAAGAATAATAAAAAAGTAAGTGCATTTTGCTGTATTCATAATTGTAGTAGAAACGACTTATAAAAATTTAGAGTGAGTCTAAGTTTATAAGATATCTTTGTTATTGATAAATTTATTGTTAATTAGACGGTAATGGAACAAATACTGGTTCACAATCAAGAGAACCCGAATAAACATCAATTTGGGTACATGAGGATGTTGTATCTGCTGATAGTTCACAGGTTACATAGTTTGCTGTCCCCATAACTTCTTCTGTCTCATATAAGTATCCGATTAATTCATGCTCAGAATTAAAAACGGGTTCCGATATAAAACCAGTATTTTTACAATAAGAGCATTCTGTACTGCCTTCATCAAGAAATACATAACCCCGTTTCGTGGTTGCTGTTCCCGTACAACCATCCTCAACGAGAATTGCAGACATACTATTCTCTATCGAAAAAATGACTAATAAAACTACACTTGAAATTAGAATAATTTGTGCTTTTTTCATGGCTTTTAAATTTATATTAGACTCACTCTAGTTCATTTTTATAGTTAGCTGATTTAGCTATTCCAAAAAATATTTAACTCTGCACTATTTAAGTCAAATCGATCCCGTTTTTGTTTAACTATCAATACCATCTAAAACTATTTATTGATTTCATTAGTGTCCCGTTAAAGTTCATGAATTCAGCTATTTTAATTTGAATTACAATCGGTTATACGTAATTACCGAGTAAATGGACTTCAATTTATAATCTTGTAATACTAGGGATGCGTTAAGTTTTCAAAATTTCTTGTAAAACACTGTATATAAATACATTATCGTTGTTCTTTGATTTTTTGATTTGAATTGACCTGTAGATTTGCCGACCTGAAAAGCACGCTCTCCATTTACGAAATCATGCAGATTCTCGGAATCTCGGTGTTTGATAAAACACCGCTAAAGGATCTAATCGCTCAGGATCAAAAAAATCAAAGTGTCAAATACTGGTGATGCGTTAAGTTTTAATAAAAACTCGTAATATTATGATTTTTAGCTAATTATATAATCTATGCGTTTTTTTGATTTGAATTAAGTTTCAAGGCAGCCAAAGGATAAAACTTGGAGTAATTCCTTGCAGAGGCTCTTTAGCCAAGATTACACAATTGCAAATTGACGAAATAATTGTTTGAAAACTTAACACATCAGTACTAAGTGTCAAAGAACAAAAATTGTTAAACTTATTTGATGCAAAAAGTTAACACATCAGTACTAATACAGAATATTGATTAATATTTAAAAATTGAACTTTACGATTCTAAATCAAGCTTTCTTCCCAGTTGTGTTCTCTCTACCAATTTCAAAAAATACTATGAACATAATATCGTTACCATCACCCCAACAAAGGTCAGTGATCATGTACCTCCTAGCAATATGATTTGGACATGTCTGTAATGAATCCACGTTTATCTGTCAAAATCCTGAAAATATCATATTCGCAATGCATTAGTCAATTACTGGTTACTAGTCGACAACATCAGTTATCGCATCAAATATACAAGTGTAGAAATGCGAATCCATTACACTAAAGTGTAGTTTTCGTGTTTCGTATCATTGGTGCCTAAAATGCCCTTCGGCACTATAAACTTATGCTTGCAATAGAAATCAATTAAGTTCCCATAGGTCATACGGATAGGAATAGTTCCAGAACCCAGATAATTTACTGCATTGCCCAGCGGATGGGCATTGATTCCTAAAGCCGCCAACACCCTGAGCAACTTACAATCACATTCAGCATAGGCTATTGCATTCTCATCCTCGCATACAGAAGCGATTGCACAAACCATCAGTTGTTTGAGAAGATTGACATCTCCACTCCCCTTTTTTATTGCAAATCTGCCGATATGCCAAATAGGCCTGCAATTAGGGCTATCGTCAATATCTAGCGGGTTAATACCGAAAATCCGTTGAATAGGGAGCACATCAATGTAGTTCCACCTTAATACCCTTATCGAGCCTATGATTGATCGATCGAAACCCTTGGAAACAAATATCTGTGCCTTATCAAAATAGCCCTGTTCATCTGCATATATGCAGTTAATTGCACACTCATACTCCACAGGATCGTCGGTTCCTACATGATGTTTAAAATTCTCAGTAACTACAAATTTGGCAAGGTCGAGCAGTTCTTTTGATGACAGTTTTTCCAGGTTATAGTTTGAGGATTTCATAATCAGCGATTTACACCTAAAATACTAGGTTCAGTAAATCACCAGCTTACACAAAAGTGTAGTTTTCAAGTACGTAGGATAATGTCATATTAACATAAAAATGTTTACCTTCGGTATAAACCAACAAAACCAGTTATGGCTGATATGAAAGATTTCTTTTCGTCCAAGAATACGATCAGGAAAGTAACTAAGGATGAAAAGACACAAATCACCGACTACATGGATGTCGTTCTAGCATTCGCTAAAACGACTTATAACAGTATTTATATCATCGATTATGAAAAAAAAGGATTTGATTATGTGTCGGATAATCCATTGTTCTTATGCGGGCATACCGCTGATAAAGTCAAGGAACTCGGGTATGAATTTTATTTTCAGCACGTCATTCCGCAAGACTTGGATTTATTGATTAAAATCAACACCATAGGGTTTGATTTTTACGAGCAAATCCCTGTAAATGAGCGAAAAGAACACACCATATCCTATGATTTTCATATCAAAAGTCAAGAGGGAAAGGCCATATTAATCAATCAAAAACTGACACCCATGTTTTTGACGAAGGATGGCAAGATATGGAAAGCCTTGTGTATTGTCTCGCTGTCGTCCGAAAAGGAAGCCGGCCACATTAAAATCTACCGAATGGGAAGCAATCAGATACACACCTATGATTTAACACGTAATTTTTGGAAACTAGATGAAAAAGCAAAACTTTCCGACAGAGAAAGTGAAATATTACAATTGTCAACGCGCGGCTACACCATAAAAGAAATTGCTGAGGCGCTGTTTATCTCGGAAGACACCGTCAAATTTCATAAAAGGAACTTGTGTCAAAAGCTGGACGTTAGCAATATTTCTGAGGCCATAGCATTTGCCACCAATAATAAGCTCGTTTAAAAATTATTTAGCGAGGAAAAGTAGAATTCCGGGAACATTTTTACTTTCCGATGAGTTGCCAAATTAAAGAGGATGTGTGTGCACATAGCCGCAACGGTCCAAGATGCGATGGACAGTTGGGGAGGCGATAATTGCTCTTCTTCTTGTATATATTCCTCAATGACTGCATCTAACCATTCCTGTGGTGTTCCGCGACGTTTCAGTTGGCTAGAAACGTGCTCCACCACCGTAAGTTCATTGAACTTTTCGTCAGCATTTGCGATACTCGTCAATGGCATACCCTCCGGGTCAATCACGATGGTCAGCCCGGCCCAGCCCAAATTATACGGATGCAACACTGGGATTTTGTATACTTTGCAAACCTGGTCAAACCGCAATGGGATGTCGGAAGTAAAGTCCAACGCGTTGATAGCGACCTTGTGGCCACTAACCAACCGGATGGATGTCCAAACGTCGACCAGGGTCGCCGGATCGAGCAGGCAAGACCAGACCGTCCAATCGGTGTCGCGTACGTCCAAGACCCTCGAATCCCAAGTTCAAGACACGACCTCCAAAGAAAAGCATACCCGGCCAAATTGGGCGGGGTGTATCATCCTACTTGTAGTTGGCGTTGGAATCGTAATGCTATGCTGGTACCGATTAAAAAGCGGCAAGTAATTAGCCGCATGATCGTCCATGCCAAGCACATAAAAAAAGCGGCCGGGGCCGCTCCATTTTCCTATTCGTTGATGGCTTTCACACCTGGTAGTTCCTTGCCCTCCATGTATTCCAGCAGGGCTCCCCCCCCGGTACTCACGTAGCTCACATGTTCGGTCATACCGAACTTGCTTACCGCGGCTGCGGAGTCGCCCCCGCCGATCAGCGAAAATGCACCCCGTTCGGTAGCCGCCACCACGGCATCGGCTACCGCGCGCGTACCTTTGGCAAACTTGTCCATCTCAAATACACCCATGGGGCCGTTCCACAAAATCGTGTTGGAAGCCAGGATCACTTGGGCAAAATGCTCGCCCGATTCCTTGCCGATGTCCAACCCCATCTTATCGGCAGGAATTTGGTCGTTCGGACCATCGTATGCCGGCGAATCCGGCGCGAACCTGTCGGCAATCTGGCAATCGGTGGGCAATACGAGGTTTACCCCTTTCTTTTTCGCCTTCTTCACCAGATCATTCGCCAGGTCGAGTTTATCCAGCTCCACCAGCGACTGGCCAATCTCGCCGCCACGGGCTTTTACAAAGGTATAAGCCATGCCGCCGCCAATAATGAGGTTATCCACCTTATCAAGCAGCGCCTCGATCAATTCGAGCTTGTCGGACACCTTTGCCCCGCCCATAATGGCGGTAAACGGACGCTGTGGATCATTCAGTACGCGCTCTGCGTTGCCCACTTCAGCTGCCATAAGGTACCCGAAGTATTTAGCATTTGGAAAGAACTGCGCAATCACGGCCGTTGAAGCATGTGCCCGGTGGGCAGTACCGAATGCGTCGTTGACATACACGTCGCCGAGCTTAGCCAACTTCTCGGCAAAACCGGCATCGCCTTTCTCCTCTTCCTTATAAAAACGGAGATTCTCCAAAAGGAGCACTTCGCCCGGCTTCAGTGCCGCAGCCTTGGCGTACGCGCCGTCGCCGATGCAATCGTCGGCAAACTGCACGTCAACACCCAATACGCCCGAGAGGTGGGCGACGATGTGTTTCAGGGAAAATTTTTCTGAAGGCCCTTCCTTAGGCCTACCGAGGTGCGACATCAGGATGACAGCCCCCCCATCGTTCAAGATCTTCTTGATGGTCGGTGTTGCCCCCTGTATGCGGTTATCGTCGGTGATGGCGTAATGTTCATCCAGGGGTACGTTGAAGTCTACCCGTATCAATGCTTTCTTCCCGGAAAAATCTAAATCGTCTATCGTCTTCATGCTATCTATAATGCTAATGATGTAAGGGGAACAAAGCTACTATAAGTATTGGAAAATCAAAACACTTCGTAGCTATACCGTTGTGCCGCGGCCCATGCATCTCGGTTTAGCGCGGTCCCGATACCCCGCTCATCGAGCAACTCCAGCAATGTTTCCGTAGCGATGTTACCGGTCAGTTTATCCGCAGCCATCGGACATCCGCCGAAACCACGGAGCGCGGTATCAAAGCGGACACATCCCGCATCAAGTGCGGCAACCAATTTCTGGCGACCTGTCGCTGGCGTACTATGCAAGTGTAACCCCAGTTCGATATCGGGGAACGTGTCATGCAAATACGGATACAGCGAAGTGATGGTCTCCGGCGTGGAATTCCCCACCGTATCTGCCAGTGCAAAATGGCGGATTCCCATGGCCACCAGCTTCTCCGTATAGTCGGCCACGATGGCCGGGCTCCATGGGTCGCCATATGGATTCCCAAAGCCCATGGAGAGATACACAAGCGGAGTGCGGCCATGGGCCTGGCATATCATGGCGATTTGTTTAACGGTATCGAGGGCTTGTAGGATCCCCGTGTTGGCATTGCGCTGTTGAAAGGTCTCGGAAACCGAAAAAGGGAAGCCGAGCACCTTCACCCGGCCATGCCGGACCGCCGCCTCCGCGCCACGCACATTGGCAACGATGGCGAGAAGTTCCGTGGAGCTTTCCGTTCCTTCTAAAGCGCCATCCAAGCGGTCCAGCACCTCAGCGGTATCCCGCATTTGGGGAATGGCGTTGGGCGACACGAAACTACCGAAATCGAGCCGGTCGAATCCCGCACCGAGGAGCAGCTCCATATACGCCGCTTTGGTCGCCGTGGGAATAAAACGGTGCAATCCTTGCATGGCATCGCGCGGGCATTCGGTAATCGACACCTTGCGGACACCGCCGTTGCGCACTCGCGACCGGGATGCAGCGGCCATGGCGTCAATAGATCTCCATGGTAAACGGAAGCCGCGCCTGTATACCACGCACCTGCAATGCGGCTTTCGCTTGCTCATAATACCGGTAGTGTTCGCCCAACTCACGCTTACTGAACCACGTGCTTATCCGGTCGGCAGAGCCGCCTAACAATGCCTCGAAGGGGCTCTTGATAGCCGGGTAGGTGACCACGCGGTAGGTTTCCAAGCCGGCCTTATCCGCGGCAGCGGCAATCGCATCGTCCATGCTGCCCAAGCGATCTACCAGTCCGTGTTCCACGGCCTGCTGTCCGCTCCATACGCGCCCCTGCCCAATGCTATCCACTTGTGCCTTGGATAAGCCACGGCCATCGGCCACGCGTTGCAGGAACGTATCGTATATCTGATTGACCTGCATTTGGAGGATCTGTCGTTCATCGGCCGTGAGCGGCCGGTCCACATTCGCCAGGAAGTCGGCATATTTACCCGTTTTCACCTCATCAAAGGTAATACCCAGCTTGTCGTTATACAGTTCCTGCATATTGGGGATAAGGCCGAACACACCGATGGAACCGGTGATGGTGTTGGGTTCGGCAAAAATGGAATCGGCAGCCGCTGAAATGTAATACCCTCCCGAGGCCGCCACATCGCCCATGGATACGATAATCGGCTTTTCCTGGCTCAACAGCTCCACTTCGCGCCAGATGACGTCTGAGGCTAGGGCGCTACCACCGGGCGAATTAACGCGGAACACCACCGCTTTCACTTTATCATCGCGGCGTACCTTGCGCAGCTCGCGCGATATGCGTTCTGAGCCGATCATGTCGTCGGTGCCTTCGCCCGACACGATGCTACCTACCGCGTATACCACGGCAACACGTTCGCGGACAGATGCACTCACCGATTTCGCCGTAGGCTTATATTTCAAAATCGACACGACATTCAAATCTTTTTCCTGATCCACGTTGAGCGAGTCTTTCAACTCGGTTAAGAATTCGTCCTTATACCGTTTGCCGTCGGCCAACCCATAAGCCACTGCATCGTCGGCAGTCCTTACCAGGTAGCCATCGGCAATGGCGTGCAATGAATCGGTCGCCATACCGCGGCTTTCGCCGATCTGTGCAATGAAATGGTCATATATACTTCCCAAGAAAGAGCTGACCTGCTCCCTATTGGCATCGCTCATCTTGTCCAAGACAAAAGGCTCTACCGCGCTTTTGAATGTCCCTACTTTCACTACTTGTGCTTCAATGCCCAACTTATCCAGCGTACCTTTTAAGAAAGCGGTTTGCGAGGCAAGGCCCCTAAAGTCTATCGATCCTTCCGGATTGACGTAAACCCGATCGGCCGTGGAAGCGAGGTAATAAGCCCGCTGGGTATAACCCTCGCTGTAGGCAACAATGAATTTGCCGGATGCTTTGAAATCGACCAGGGCATCGCGGATTTCCTGTAGCGTAGCAAAACTTGCGGATACGGAAGAGAGGTCGAGGCAGATGCCCTCGATTCGTTCATCTTCTTTGGCCCCTTCTATACGTTTGAGTATATCATTCAGTCCGAAACTTTTAACGGTAATGAATCCCGGTAGGTCGAGCTCTTCGAAAGGATCGGGGATTGTGCGTTCCGTGATGTCGTGCTTGAGGTCGATCAGCAGCAGCGAATTAGCGGCAACGGTGGTTTCTTTCTCTGCGCTCATGGAGGTCACCAAGGCACCGATGACGATTAACCCCACCACGAACAACAGGATGAACGAAATGACGATACCGGTTACGGTAGCGAGCACGTATTTGAAAAATGATTTCATATGTGTTCTATTATAAGGTGTTCAAACTTAGAAAAACTTCACTGCATTGACAAATAGCATATCTAGCATGCCAGGAGTTTGACGACGCCACGCCTCATTCGTTACAGCGATGCATATTTGGATATAAACTGCCGTTTACCTAAGTTTGCCTTTCGAAACCGATCGATATCGTTTTTATGCAGGTTACAGCGAGTGCCTATTTATTATTGGGGACAAACATGGGCGATAGGCTTGCCCAGCTAAGCCACGCGCGCAACGAAATAAGCACAAAAATTGGGAACTTGCACCGTATCTCCTCCATATACGAAACGGGTGCTTGGGGCCATGAAGACCAACCCAACTACCTCAATCAAGTGGTTGGGGTTGCGACCACGCTGAAACCACTGCCCTTGCTTGCAACAATCAACGCGATCGAAAAGCGGATGGGCCGCATACGTGTAAACAAATGGGAATCGCGGTTGATCGACATCGACATTCTGTATTATGCCGATGAAGTCATCGACGAGCCAAACCTCCAAGTACCGCACCCGCACCTGCCCAACCGTCGATTCGCATTAGCACCTTTGCAAGAAATCGCGGCGACATTCGTCCACCCGATATTAGGGAAAACCACCGATGAGCTGCTGGACGAGACATCCGACCGGCTTGCCGTTCGCCTTTTTAACCCAGATACATATGAACAAGATGAATTTTGAGCAAGCCGACTTGGCATACCTGATGGACCTTTCCAACGGCAATACGCAGCTCATCCGAGAAATATTGGATCTTTTTATCAAGCAGACCCCATCGGATATGCAGCTGCTTACAACGTATGTGGAACAGGAGGACTGGGAAAGCGCCTATAAACAGGCCCATCATATTAAGCCGACATTGGCGTATGTTGGTGCCAACGAAATGCGCCAGGAATTGCAGGAAATCGAAGATGATGCGAAACATCGTCAAAACGTGGATGGCATTGCAGCTAAACTCGCTACGATGTTACCAAAGCTAGACGTGCTTTACGGGGAATTGCGCGCGTATTTGAAAACAATTGATTGACGGACCTGACCCGAATTCACTGGGGCTGCCGAAAGTGGACGTAGGAAAACAAAAAGTAAAGAGCCAGGACCAACGGGGCAGCAGCGAATTTCAACACGACCACCAAAACCGCACTGATTAATAAGAAGGTGAATTTCCAGCCGTTTTCGCGCCACGAAAACGAATTGATTTTCAAAGAGAAAAGCCGCACGTTACTGACCAATAGCAGCGAGGTAACCAAAATACTGCCGATCAAGAAGGCCGGATGGTATATAATGGTACCGTATGTAGCCGCTATGAAGGGAAGCGAAACCACATAAAACGCATTCATTGGCGTATTGAGGCCAATAAAATCGGTCGACTGCCGGTCGTCGATATTGAATTTTGCGAGGCGAAGTGCAGAAAAAACGGTGACCAGAAACCCCAAGTAAGGCACATAGCCATTGCCCGGCCAAGCTACCCCAAGCATGCTATAAAGTACTGCCCCCGGGAGGAAACCAAAACTCACCACATCGGCCAACGAATCCAGTTCCTTGCCAATAGGCGATTTTACATGCAAAGCTCGGGCAGCCAACCCATCAAAAAAATCAAAGGCACCAGAGGCAAGCACACAATAGGCAGCAATATCGAGCTGCCCCGCATAGGCAAAGGTTACCCCTACACAACCACTGAATAAGTTTAGGCAGGTTATAAAATTGGGTATATGCGTCTTCATAAATATATGGCTGTAGCATGATGATGCTACAGCCATTATTAATGATTAACCATTCATACTGACGAGGAACTCCTCATTAGATTTGGTTCCACGCATCTGCGACAATAAGAACTCCATGGCTTCCATCGAATTCATATCTGCCAGGTGATTACGCAGCACCCATATCCGCTGTAACGTTTCGCGGTCGTTCAGCAGGTCGTCCCGACGCGTGCTCGACGCAATAAGGTCGATTGCCGGGAAGATACGCTTGTTGGAAAGCTTCCGATCGAGCTGCAGCTCCATGTTACCCGTTCCTTTGAATTCCTCAAAGATAACCTCGTCCATCTTGGAGCCGGTATCGATCAGCGCCGTGGCCAGTATCGTCAATGAGCCGCCGTGCTCGATATTACGTGCTGCACCAAAGAAGCGCTTCGGTTTGTGGAGCGCATTGGCATCCACACCACCCGACAGGATTTTGCCCGACGCCGGGGCTACCGTATTGTATGCCCTCGCCAGCCGCGTAATCGAATCGAGCAGAATAACCACATCGTGCCCACATTCTACCATGCGTTTTGCTTTTTCCAATACGATATTCGCAATCTTCACGTGCCTATCCGCGGGCTCATCAAAGGTCGACGACACCACTTCAGCGCGTACGCTGCGGGCCATATCTGTCACCTCTTCCGGGCGTTCATCGATTAAAAGGATAATCAAATACACCTCGGGGTGGTTCTTTGCGATGGCGTTGGCCACGTCTTTAAGCAACATGGTTTTACCCGTTTTGGGTTGCGCCACGATCAGCCCACGTTGGCCTTTACCGATGGGTGTGAACAGGTCCATAATCCGCGTGGAGTAGTTACCTGTGCCTGTGAAAAGCTTCAATCGCTCGGTTGGAAACAGCGGCGTTAAGAAATCAAACGGCACACGGTCGCGTACTTCTGCGGGGTTCTGGCCGTTGATGGCTTCTACGCGGACTAAAGGGAAATACTTCTCACCCTCCTTCGGTGGCCGGATGCTGCCGCGCACGGTATCACCTGTTTTAAGTCCGAAAAGTTTGATTTGCGACTGCGAGACATATATATCATCCGGCGACGTCAGGTAGTTATAGTCCGACGACCGGAGGAAACCGTATCCATCGGGCATAATTTCCAACACCCCTTCATTGACGATGACATTGTCAAAGTCGAGACTTCCTGCGGGGCCCTCCATCTTGCTACCGTTAGCAGGTTTCGGGGTGGCAGTTGGTTCCGGACGGTTATCCGCCGGCGCAGCCGGTTCCCGACTATCGGCAGGAAAATCGTCGCGTGTGTTGCGCACACTGATTGGCTCAACCGATTTCATGGTGCGCGTACGCTTCCTTGGGCGCTCGCCTACCGCCTCGGCCGCGTCTTCCGTTTCCGTAGTTGCCTCAGCTTCCAATGCAGCATTCTTGGCTTCCTCCTCACCGGTTTCAACGATCTTGGTTACCAACTCGTGCTTCCGAAGCTTCTCTACGTCAGCGATACCGATCAACTTCGCTATTTCGCGTAACTCAGACACGAGTTTCGCGTTCAGTTCATTAATATTCATTCAACTAAAAAATATAATAATATATGGATTTGCTGTTATAAAAAGAAATTCATCCACCTCGTGCAGCCGTTCATTTTCAAACAGTAGTGATTCAGCATTAATCTTCAGAAATCAAAGAGTTTTCGACGAAGTATCTAGGATAAACTTTGAGAATACTGCGCAAAGTAACACATTCTATTTGTCTTTTCAAAAAAATATTAAAAAAATAACACTTCTGGCATCCGAAACCAGCGGAAGAGCAGCATCATTCCCCCGGCTACCACCCGTCAAAAAAAGCCAAATTAATTCGCTGTCTATCAAATAGGTAAAACGATTTATCGGTTACACCTATAGAAAAGTCCCGAAAAAGTTCGAATAATTGGCACCAAAACCCCTAAGTTAGGCGAAAATTTCGGCTAACCTTACATGAAACAAATGACAAATAAATCAAATCAAAGCTACACATCGGCGCTATATTCGCTGACCATGGTGTTTTTCTTCTGGGGGTTCCTGGCAGGGGCCAACGGCGTATTCATTCCATTCTGCACATCCCATTTCGACCTTACCCATGCTATCATTCCGCCGCTACAGGGCAGTCTGGCCGATGTGCTGCATGACATCCATCTCTCGTATTGGGTTCCGGTAGCCTGTTTTGCTTACCTTGCATTTTTTGCATGGAAGGTATCGGACATCCTGAAAAAGCAGGGGTACGACATCGAGAACCTCAATACCGAAGGCGGCCATTAGCCCGATATAGCGCCGATGTTGAACTATTTTTGAAATAAGAAAGTCGATAATGTCATTATTTTCGGGGAAAACCGTATTTTCGGCGCGTATAATTGAAGGAATATCATTAAACTGAAAAAACCAACAAAACTAATACCCAACAAATGATTATAATTGCAGACGGAGGATCGACCAAAACCAATTGGTGCTTGCTGGACAACGCTGGGAAAAAAGTGTATTTCAATACGGAGGGGTATAACCCTTATTTCGTAGATAGCGAATATATCGTAAACTCACTCAAAAAGGGATTACCCAAAGACTTACCGTACCACGAGGTCACCGAAGTGAACTATTACGGTGCGGGGGTACATAATGAAGAAAAAGCCAGTATTGTTGTCGAAGCTTTGAAAAAAGTTTTCTCCAACTCAACGGTTTTCGTGGGGCATGACCTGCTGGCAGCTGCGCGGGCCTTACTGGGCGACCAACCGGGCTTTGCCGCTATCCTCGGTACCGGCACCAATACGTGTATTTACGATGGCGAAGACATCGCCCACAATATCGACTCGGCGGCCTATATCTTAGGTGATGAAGGCAGCGGTTGCTACATCGGCAAGAAACTGCTTACCGACTACATCCGTGGCTTTATGCCCGAAGATGTGCGGGAAGTTTTTTGGGACACCTATAAGCTGACGCCCGACGATGTGATGGACGCCGTGTATACCAAACCACTGGCCAACCGTTTCTGTGCTAGTTTCAGCAAATTCGTGTACGATGTGTCGGTCAACATCAACTATTCGAGCGGCATTGTGCATGCAGCGTTCGACGACTTTTTCCGCAACCTGGTGTCGCGCTACCCGGATTACCAAAACCACACATTCAACTGCATTGGCTCCGTGGGTTATAACTTCAGAAACGTGTTGGAAGATACAGCTAGCCAGTATGGCATGAAAGTGGGACGCATTATACGGTCGCCTATAGACGACCTCGTACAGTACCACATCAATAAATCAAGTAAGTGATTGGCGGATGGCGGCTTAAAACAAGCCGCCCAATCCACCAAGCATATCCTTCGCGGCGCCCTGCATTTCGGTCTGGCTCACGTTCTCAGCCTGCTTCATGGTGTTGTTGATGGCCACGGCCAACAACTCCTCCAGTTCTTCCTTGTCAGCATTGGCAAGAAAAGTCGGGTCGATGCTTACATTGGTCACGTCCCTATTGGCAGTTGCAGTTACTTTGATCGCACCGCCCTCGGCCTCTCCGGTGACCATCACGTGGTCAAGTCGCTTCTTTATTTCGTCAGCCTTCTGTTGGGCTGCCATTAATTTATCAAACATAATACCGTTGCTTTAATACCCGCTAAGGTACGATTATCTATCCATCTTCCTTGCCCCGCACCCGCAGATAGACTACACTATTGTGGGGCATCCCCAACGTCGTTGCCGGGGTAACATCGAGCAGGTTCTGCAGGTAGACATCTATGATACCCTTGAGTACGCGCCGCCTGGATTCCACAAACTCCGGCATGACGAAAAACTTGCCCAGACGCATTTTGCCATCGGGTCCTACGAGAATGGAAAACGTATGGTAAAAATCTTTGTATGCCCGGTGAATGGTGATATCATATTCGGGATACAGGTATTCATAAGCCGACGATTGACTCATCAACGCGAGGCTATCGTATTGCCGGCGCTCGATTTCGAGCATCTCACTTTTACTCGCCAGCTTGGGGTAATTCTTGGATGAATACGAGCTATCTACATTGTCGAGGTTCCGGTTGGCCCGCTGCACCATCTGCCGCACGAATAACGTATCCTGCCGACGCGGCTCGCGAAGCCGCGTCAACGATGTACCCAACGTATTGAGGTAATCTTTAGCGTAGAAACGCATATATACATTGGAACGCATCTTATTCACCCGCAGCCCATCGAGGCTCAGCCGTTGCAACATGAGGCTGTCGCGATTCAGGTCGACGACCTTCCAGCTCTCACGCGCAAAGTGGAAAAAAGAATCGTGGTCGTGCGTAATTTCAAAATTGAACGATGAATCGCTGCCGGGCACATAAATCTGGACGGCATCCTCACGCGTAAATTTAATATGCCATTCGGCTTCCTGCACAAACCCGATCGAGTCGTACGCCAATCCGTTGTCGAACGAACGCCTTACCTCATAGAAGTCGATATCGACAATCGGCTTAAACGAAGGCCGCCGCGGATCGCTTTCTTCGTCTTCCACAGTGCCCGCGCAGCCCGACATAAAACAACACACCATAAAAAGAAGTACCCGGCCAAGTGGTACGATGATATAATCCTTCATTTGCATGGGCTGCTAACCTAAGACAATTGCACATAAAATACAATAAATTTTGCTGTTACATTCATAAAAATGTTCCATGGTATTACCGGTTTATTTTCGTAGGTTAGCAGAAACCATTTATTTAACACGGCTATACGGTTATAAATACTATTGATCACATTTATTGAAACAAATCATCACAATCTATATACATTTGCGTGTACTCACTAAAATAACAACAGCATGGAAGAGAACAAGGGAAAATTAACTAGACAAACCGGGGCTCCGGTTCCGGACAACCAAAACTCGCAAACGGCCGGCCCCAGGGGTCCGTTGCTCATGCAAGACTTTTGGTTCCTCGAAAAGATGGCGAATTTCGACCGCGAGGTTATCCCCGAGCGGCGCATGCATGCGAAAGGGTCGGGTGCTTTCGGTACCTTTACGGTTACCCACGATATTACGCAATATACCAAGGCCAGTATCTTCAGCGAAATCGGGAAAAAGACCGATATGTTCGCGCGTTTCTCTACGGTAGCGGGCGAGCGTGGTGCAGCGGATGCCGAGCGCGACATCCGGGGCTTCGCCATGAAATATTACACCGATGAAGGGATATGGGATTTGGTGGGCAACAATACGCCGGTATTCTTTTTCCGCGACCCGATGAAATTCCCCGACTTGAACCACGCCGTTAAACGCGATCCGAAAACGAACCTGCGGAGCGCCAACAACAACTGGGATTTCTGGACGCTACTCCCTGAGTCGCTGCACCAAGTAACCATTGTGATGAGCGACCGCGGTATCCCACGCGGCTACCGCCATATGCACGGTTTCGGTAGCCATACCTACAGCCTGATCAATAAAGATAACGTACGGCACTGGGTGAAGTTCCACTTCGTTACCCAGCAGGGCATTGAGAACCTCTCGGACGAAGAAGCAGCGAAACTGGTAGGCGTAGACCGCGAATCGTCGCAACGCGACCTTTTCGATGCAATTGAACGGCAGGACTTCCCAAAATGGAAAATGTTCATCCAAGTGATGACCGAAGAGCAGGCAAAGACCTATCGCTTCCATCCGTTCGACCTCACGAAAGTATGGTCCAAGAAAGACTTCCCGCTCATCCCAGTGGGTGAGTTTGAACTGAACCGCAACCCCGAAAACTATTTCCAGGATGTGGAGCAAGCGGCCTTCAACCCCACGAACATCGTTCCGGGTATTGGCTTCTCGCCCGACAAGATGCTGCAGGGCCGGCTGTTCTCGTACGGCGACGCGCAGCGCTACCGCCTAGGGGTAAACCATTATCAAATACCGGTGAATAAGCCCAAGTGCCCTTACCATGCCTTCCATCGAGATGGTGCCATGCGCGTGGATGGGAACTATGGCGACGCGAAAAACTACGAGCCTAACAGTTACGGCGAATGGCAGGAGCAACCTGCCGCGAAAGAACCGCCGTTGGAACTCGAAGGCACGGCCTACGCGCACAACTTCCGTGACGACGATGCCGACTACTACACCCAACCGGGCGACCTGTTCCGTATCATCAAAGCGGATGGTAAAGCCGATTTCTTATTCCGGAATACGGCCGCACAAGTGGGTGGCGCAGAAAAGTTCATCCAGATCCGCCATATCCGCAACTGCTACAAGGCCGACCCCGAATACGGTGAGGGTGTAGCTCATGCACTCGGGCTAACGATGGACGAGGTGAACAGCTTCGATATGACGCCATACGACCGCGGTGCGCCGAGGCCTACCAACGGATAAATACACACAACGCCCAGCGTTGCCCAACCTCCCGCCAAACCGGGAGGTTTTTTTATGCGGCGCGGTTATTGCGGATTAGTGTCCATGTTACCTGCCGTTAAAAAACCTTATTTTGGCTACCTCCTTTGGATGGGGTTTCTTACCCTTATGCCCTCACTCCTATTCGCACAGAAAGAACTTAGGAAAAACGACCGAATCAGGTATGCAGGCATTGGCTATACCAAACTAGGTTTCGGCGAGGTAAACCGGCAGCTTCTGAACGCCAAGCAGGTTGCGAAGCTCAATCGGCACATTGAGCAGATACGTGCCGAATACGGTGCTGTGGTTATCTTCGTCTCGATGATACCCGAGGAGGTAGCCGAATGGGAGACCGGCCAAATCGGCGGCTTGCCCGGGCACTACCTCGGCGACGACCCCCGGGCTGCGCGGAACCACGTGATGGTGCTATTTGGCGAGGAGGATGGACGGAATTGGGTGGAGTATGGGCAAGACAATGCGCCCGATTTTGCCGCCCACACCGATGAGCTGACCCGGTTATTTGCTAAGGCCTACAACAAACGAAAAGTGTACCGCCACATACGGCGCGTGCTGAAGCGGGTTGACCGTATCTACGCACGGCTGGGCACCGAACGCCAAACGGCGCTGCGCCATCCGGTATTGACTGCCGAAGAGTGGACAGACCTGGCATGGGCGGAAGTAGACATCACCCACGAATACGACTCAGCCGTGCACCATCTTGAACTTGCGGTTAGGTTAGATCCGGCCTACGCACGGGGCTACAAGCTGCTCGGTTACGCTCATCTGGAACAGCGGCAGTGGGACGCAGCAGCTTCGGCTTTTGCTACCGCTTGGTCGCTCGCGGCCGACTTTGAAATCGCCGTAGGTAGGCTTACGCTGCATTACTTACAAGGCGAGTCATCGGAGATCGATAAGTGGACGGAGCAAGTTCGCCAGTTCACCTCCGAATTTGACGAGGAGGTTTACAACGTTGCACATTATAGTGGACGTGGCTTTTTCCTGACTGAAAACGCCTCGGCAGCCTTCCGCAATGCATTTCAGCACGAGATTACGCAAAGCAAAAAAGAAGAAACCCCCGAAGCGAAGGCGTATTAGCTCACGGATTCGACCCCTTAAATGCGACCTCTTAAAAAAAACGGCCGAGGGTACTTTCACGGCGATAAGCTATACGATAAAATCAAACCATGATGATTACCCAATGTTGGTCTCCTCAGCCCGATGGTGTAATGATAAGCCATTCGGAGTTGCTCAACAGGGTAAACACCGATGAGCACATTCAGCGAGGTACTGCTTCGGTACCCTGCCCCAAATTCAAACTTGCTTTTGAAATTCACGGATAAGTTCATGTCTATCTGTACGGGTGCCCCCGCCTCATATTTGACCAATGTGCTGGGTGTTATCATGATTTCTTTGTAAAGATCGGTAAAGAAGCGATACCCGGCATACCCATAGATGGGTGTCGACAACTTCAGGTCATCCCACGATGCGAACCTGCCCCCCAATAGGTCGGGCGCAGAAATCCCGAAATAAAACCCTACCTTATTATATAAGATTCCGGCACCGATTGTCGGGATCGTCTCGGAAAGGTTAGCTGCAAACTCGGGGTCTTCTGGCACCCCCAGTTCAAGCAGGTTCTCATGAAGTCGTCTCATCCCCGCCGTCATGCCAAATGAAAGTACGTTCTGGTCGTACACCTCCCAATACGGGCGGTCGCGTTTTAAATCAAAATATATTTTATACGAATAGGCCAAGGCGACGCTTGTGGCCGACATGACCCCGATTCTATCGTCGATGATAGCTGCCCCCAGACCCATTTTTCCTGCCGATATGGGCATGTGATAAGTCAGCGAAGACGTTGATGGTGCGCCGTCTATATTACGGGTAAACCGCGTGTGGCTAGCACTAATCACCGGTCCGGGTGTCATTCCGGCGTAGGCTGGGTTGATCAGGAATGGGTTGTAATTATATTCGGGGAAAAGCGGTGTTTGTTGACCGAGGGTAACACCGTGCAACCCGATAAGCACACACAAAGTAATAAAATAGTTTTTTGTGAAGCTCATGCTAACGCTTTAACACTAAAAATCCTTCTACTTTTTTCTGCTCCTGACCATCGCGATACTGAATCACGAAGAAGTATGTACCGGAAGGCAACGCACCGCCACCGAGCCGTGTAAGTCGGTTGGCATCGCCTGTGAATACTTTTGATACATTGTCGTAACGCGGGAGCTGGAAAACCATGTCTCCCCATCGATTGTATATGGAAACGGTATTATCGGGGTAGTCGCCAATGCCTTCTATTCTCCAGAAATCGTTAATGCCATCGCCGTTGGGAGAAATACCGTATTTGGTTCGGCCTATATGCTCACCGGGCGTGATGACGAAACGGGTATAACCGCATCCAGCTGCCTCTCCTGCCGCATTAAATGGAATGACGGTGATGTAATACGCGGTGTTTTCGGCGAAGTCAAGGGTTGGAATGAACCGTGTACCGGTCACCGTTTCATTGTCCACGATTTCCCTACCGCCTGGGGTTGTGCCGATAGAAATCCGGTAACCGGTAGCACCAGCAACAGCTGTCCAAGTGATTCCTGCATCGATTGTGTTACGACTTGCGCCATCTGTCGGATTGGTAATGGTCGTGCAGCCGGGAGGCATCGGTAACGTCTCTGTTGTGAAACTGATTTCCGTACAGTCCGATGCTTCACCTGCGGAGTTATAAGGCACTACCGTAACGTAGTAAGTCGCGTTTTCAGCGAAACCATCCGGTAAATTAAAAACGATGCCGCTGACTTCCGCGCCATCA
>NZ_JAYKZZ010000019.1:0-4534 GCF_035818675.1 Parapedobacter flavus | reverse complement strand
CCCAGATACGGATAACCCCGGCACACCGGGCGACCCGGGTGTACCAACCACCACAGACGTACCATCAGCCCGTTCTTTGGCATTATCCAAAGCGGTAACCAGCGAGGCCCCATACGCAGTAGATGATTACATCGATTACGAGATGGTCATCTATAATACGGGGAATGTAACGCTGACAGATGTTATCATCACCGACGACAATGCGGAGATTGTATCGGGATCGCCTGTAGTTAGTTTAGCACCGAATACCACCGCCACCGTTATCGCACGGCACCAGGTTACGCAGGCCGACATCGATGGGGGAGTTGTTGTGAACCAAGCGAAGGTAACGGGCAACGATCCGGAAGGAAACCTAACACCGGTGGTGCCATCGGACAACCCGAATACCCCACAGCCGAATGACCCCACCGTGGTCGAACTGGCGCAAAACCCCGGATTGACGCTTACGAAACGGACAACTGGAGAAGGCCCGTATGCGGTAGATGATTATGTCGATTACGAGATGGTCATCCGTAATACCGGCAACGTAACGCTCACGAACGTAGTCGTTACCGACGACAATGCAGAAATCGTATCCGGTTCACCGGTAGCGAGCCTGGCGCCGAACGCAACGGCCACGGTCATTGCACGTCACCAGGTTACCCAAGCCGATATCGATGCGGGCATCGTCGTGAACCAAGCGACGGTAACGGGCAACGACCCGGTAGGCAACCCGACACCGGACGTGCCCTCGGATAATCCGGATACCCCGCAGCCGAACGACCCCACCGTCGTCGAATTGACACAGAAACCCGGCTTGTCGCTGAGTAAGCGCGCAACGGGCGAAGGTCCGTACGCGGTAGGGCAGTACATCAACTACGAGCTCACCGTAACCAATACGGGCAACGTAACATTGACCAATGTAACGGTGACGGACAACAATGCGGAAATCACGGCGGGTTCACCGATTGTTTCATTGGCACCGTTTACCAGTGCTACGGTCATCGCACGGCACCAGGTAATGCAAACCGACATCGATGGGGGTACGGTGGTGAACCAGGCGACCGTAACAGGCGATGATCCGGAAGGCAATCCGACACCGGACGTGCCATCGGATAATCCAGATACGCCACAGCCCAATGATCCGACAGTAGTTGAGCTGGTGCAAAAACCAGCTTTGACACTGACCAAGCGTGCCACAACCAAGGGTTCTTACACAGTTGGTCAATATATCTATTACGAGCTCACTGTAACCAATACAGGCAACGTAACGCTGACCGATGTGGTCGTTACCGATGACAATGCGGAGATTGTATCGGGTTCTCCGGTAGCGAGCCTCGCCCCGAATGCCACGGCTACGGTCATCGCGCGGCACCAGGTTACGCAAACCGACATCGATGCAGGTACGGTGGTGAACCAGGCGACAGTAACGGGCAACGATCCGGACGGTAACCCGACCCCGGAGGTGCCCTCGGACAACCCGGATACCCCGGAGCCGAATGATCCGACAGCGGTTGAATTAACCACGAAGCCATCCCTGTCGTTAACCAAGCGGGTAACCGGCGAAGGTCCGTATACGGTAGACCGGTACATCACTTACGAGATCACCGTACGCAACACCGGGAACGTAACGCTGACCAACGTAACGGTAACGGACGATAACGCCGAGATCACGGTGGGCACGCCGGTAGCGAGCCTGGCACCGAATGTGACGGCTACCATCCTCGCGCGGCACCAGGTGACACAGGCCGACATCGACGCTGGGTCGGTGGTGAACCAGGCCAACGTGACCGGCAATGACCCCGACGGTAACCCGACCCCTGAAGTACCATCGGACAACCCGGATACCCCGGAGCCGAATGATGCTACGGTGGTGCCGATGGAAAGCACGCCGATGCTGTCGCTTACCAAGGGGGTAACCAGCGAGGGCCCGTATGAGGTGGGCGACCCGATCAGATACTTTAATATCGTGGTAACCAACACGGGCAATGTGACACTGACCAACGTGGTCGTTACCGACGATAGCGCAGAGATCCTCGCCGGTTCGCCGATTGCCAGGCTAATGCCAGGCGAATCCGTCTCGGTGATGGCCCAGCATGTGGTAACCCAGGCCGATGTGGATGCCGGCGAAGTGATCAACCAGGCGAAGGTATCGGGCGACGATCCGGATGGTAACCGCACCCCCGAGTTCCTGTCGGACGATCCGAATACGCCGGAACCGGGCGACGAAACCATCACGCCCATCGCACAGGCACCTGCGATACGTATCGGCAAAGTGGCCGACAGGCAGCTTGTCGAGAAGGAAGGCGACCGTATCAACTACCAGCTGCAGGTGACCAATACCGGGAATGTAACGCTCCACGATGTGGAGATCACCGACCCGCTGACCGGATTTGTGCAACAGATTGCCCAAGTGAAGCCAGGTGCCACCAATGCCCACACCTTCCGGACGGCTTACGTGACCACCGCCGCTGATCTGGTGGTTGGCAAGATCGTCAACACGGCCACGGTAACGGCTCTAGCACCTGACGGAAGCGAAGTGACCCACGCGGCCACCGTGGAAGTGGAAGCATACTTCAAAGAGATCGAAGCGGAAGACGACGACTTCGGTCCGGTGAACGGCAAGACGGGTGGCAGCACAGGCAATGTCTTCACCAACGACAAGGTCAACGGCAAGCCATTGGTGCCCGAAGAAGTAACCCTCACCCGGGTGCCATCGGACGGTCCATCACCGCTGACACTGGAAGAAGACGGTACGGTAACGGTTGCACCGAACACACCGGCCGGAACGTATAGCTTCGAGTACCGGGTGTGCGATGTCATCAATCCGAACAATTGCGAGGTGGCCACGGTCACGGTCGTGGTGGCACCAGCCGAGATCCAGGCCATCGAAGACCGGGTAACCGGTGTAAACGGCTATGAAGGCACGTCGGATGTAACCAATGTGTTTACCAACGACCGGCTCAACGGTGCGCCCGTGGTGCCGGAAGAAGTGACGCTGACACTGGTCAGCGGCGATGCGGCGTTGACGCTCAACCCCGACGGCTCGGTCGACGTGGCGCCGGGCACACGGGGCGGCACGTATACCCTGCAATACCAGATATGCGAAAGGCTGAACCCCGATAATTGCTCGGTGGCAACGGTAACCATCACCGTGGTGAACCCGCTCAAGATCCCGAACGTGTTTACCCCTAACGGGGACGGCAGGAACGACCAGTTTGAGATCATCGGCAGCGAAGGTTTCGACCGCATCGAGGTGACCATCGTTAACCGGTGGGGCAACGAGGTGTACCGGAACGATAACTACCAAAACGATTGGAGTGGCCAAGGTCTTACGGAAGGCACCTACTATTACCTGATAACAACCCATCTGGGTGGCTCGAAAGAAGTGCACAAAGGTTGGGTATTGATAAAACGTCTGTAAATGAAGAAGCTGATCATAGCAATAACAGGACTGGCACTACTTATAGTAGCCAAGGAAGGCGTAGCCCAGCAGAACGTCCAGTTCACACAGTACATTTTCAATTCGATGAGTGTGAACCCGGCGTATACGGGTTACAAGGAGCAATGGTTTGGCCAGCTGGGGCTGCGCAGCCAGTGGGTAGGGCTGGAGGGCGCCCCCCAGACGGGCCTGCTGTCCATCGACGGCATCGTGGACCCGATCAACAAGCGGCACGGGCTGGGCATGCAAATCACGGCCGACAAGCTCGGCCCGCAGGCCGCCACCTCGGCCTATGCCAACTACGCGTTCCGCCTGCGGCTGAACGAAGAGGACACGCAGCGCCTGAGCTTCGGCATCGGTGCTGGGGTAACACAGTACAGCCTCGACGGTGCCGTGCTCGATCCCATCGACGGGGGCGACCAGACGATACCCGCGGGCAAGATCAGCAACTGGGTGCCGGATGTGCGCTTTGGCGTCTATTATTACAACCCCCGCTGGTATGCGGGTGTATCGGTGATGGACCTGCTGTCGGGCGACCAGAGCAACAACATTTTCCGCTGGGACAATACCACTACGGACAACATCCGGCGCAAGCGGCACATGTATTTCATCGGTGGGACGCTGTTCAACCTGAGCCGGGGGCTGGACTTCCGTCCGAGCCTGTTGGTGAAGGAGGACTTCAAGGGCCCGACGAGCGTGGACGTGAATGCGATGTTCATCTTCGGGCAGCGTTTCTGGCTGGGTGCGGGCTGGCGCACGGGCGTTACGGTGTTCAAGCGCGACTACAACCGGGTGAGCGGCAACAGCCTGGACGGGCGCAACTCGTTTTCGGCGATTACGCAGATTTACCTGACGGAGGCACTGCGGGTGGGTTATTCGTACGACCACATCGTGAGCCAGCTGAGCAGCGTACAGAACGGTTCGCACGAAATCACGTTGGGCATTACCTTCGGCCGCCGCGATCGACGGCTGTTGAGTCCGCGGTTTTTTTAGGGGAGACACTAGACGTTAGACAACAGACAATAGACAACAGACACTAGACATTAGACAGTCGCCATGAGATACCATCTGAAACGATTCTTTTTTTTCGCAGTGCTGCTTTGCATGAGCGGG
>NZ_JAYKZZ010000018.1:0-183641 GCF_035818675.1 Parapedobacter flavus | reverse complement strand
CAACAGACAATAGACAACAGACACTAGACATTAGACAGTCGCCATGAGATACCATCTGAAACGATTCTTTTTTTTCGCAGTGCTGCTTTGCATGAGCGGGGCCGCAGTTTCACAAGAACAACCCAGCCTGCGCGATCGTGCGGAGGAGGCATACCGGAAGTATGAGTATGCGAACGCAGCAAAAATATACACCAAACTTGTCGATACGCGCAAACCGCGGCTGGAGGATCTAGAGCGGTTGGCGTACAGTTACGTGCAGATGAACGACTACGAATCGGCGGAGAACTGGTATGCACGGGTGGTCGCCACAGAGGGAAGTACCCCCGAAGGCCTGATCCGCTATGGCGAGGTGCTCAAAACCAATGGAAAGTACGCCGAGGCGAAGCAACAGCTGGAAGCTTATGCCGCTCAGACCGGCGATAACCGGGCTGTTGCTACCCAGATTGCCGGCTGTGATTCGGCATTGGTGTGGATGGCTAACCCAACGGACCATAAGCTGTACAATGAGGCGGCGGTGAACACCTCCCTTTCGGAGTTTTCCGCCTATCCGGAGGGTAACCGCGTGTTTTACGCAGGTGAACCCGCAGGCAACGCAAAGGAATACGGGTGGACGGGGAATGCCTTTCTGCGCGTTTATACCGCGGCGTATGCGGCAGACGGAAAGCTGGATGGGCCTGCATTGGCGGGCGATGACTTGAACAATGCAGACTACCACATCGGACCGGTGTCACGGGCGCCGTCGGGCGAACTGTTTGTGACGCGTACCCATAGCGGCCGCGAGGGGGACGTGTCGCGCGAGCAGGGCAAACGCTACCGCACGAACACCCTGGAACTGTACATGTATAACGAAGGGCCCGACGGCTGGACCGCAGAACCTTTCGCTTATAACAACGTGCGCGAATATTCCGTTGGTCACGCTACGGTAACTGCCGACGGGCAGACACTCTATTTTGTGAGCGACATGCCGGGCGGACAGGGCGGTACGGATATCTGGTATTGCGAGCGCCAGGCCGACGGCAGCTGGGGTGAACCGTTGAATGCCGGCGCGACCATCAACAGCGTAGGGGATGAGCTGTTTCCCAATATCGCCGCCGATGGCACACTGTACTATTCCAGCGATGGCTTCGCCGGGATGGGTGGCCTCGATATCTTCCGTGCTACGGGTAGCCAATCTGCTTGGACCGCCCCGCAGAACCTGAAGTTTCCCATTAATAGCGCGGGCGACGATTTTGCATACCTAACCTCCGTTGAAGACGAAGACAGATACCGTGGATTCCTGTCCTCAAACCGCAAAGGCGGTGTTGGTGGTGATGATATCTATTCGTTCAGTTTTGAGAAACCCAAGATCATCATCATCTTAAAAGGGACCACCGCCAATAAATCCACCGGCGAGCGTTTGCCGGCAGCTGCCGTAACGCTGTATGACGGCCAACGCGAAATCGTTGCCAAGAAAAACAGCGATGAGGAGGGAACGTTTATGTTTGTGCTCGACAGGAACCAAACATATACCGTGCTCGGGCAAAAACAAGGCTACCATGCCGATTCCGCCAAGGTGAGTACGATGGGCATCACCAAATCCGATACATTGGAAGTAGCCCTCCTGCTGGAGCCGATTTTCAAAGTAGGGCAGACGTTCGAACTGGAAAACATCTATTACGATTTCGACAAACATAACATCCGTCCGGATGCTGCGGAGATACTGGATGAGTTGGTTCGTACAATGCGCGATAACCCGACGTTGAAGATCGAGCTGTCGAGCCATACGGATAGCCGCGGTAGCAATGCTTACAACGAGGCGCTGTCGCAACGGCGGGCACAATCGGCCGTGGATTATTTGGTGAGCCGCGGCATTGCGCGCGACCGGATGGTGGCCAAAGGGTACGGCGAAACCAAGCTCGTGAACCGCTGTGCAGATGGCGTGCCGTGTAGCCGCGAGGAACACCAAGCCAACCGGCGAACGGAGGTGACGGTGTTAGCTTATTAAAATGATAAAACACATGGAAACGATGGAGTCACTGAAATTCGACGAATTGATTTTCGTGGTGTTGGATCATGAAGATGGCGTAAAGGCAGCTTTTGAAGGGAATCATGGCCTCGTGGTATTCGGCGAAACCGTCGATGAACTCATTGATAAAATCTCCGGAGAAGTTGATAATCATTTTAAAGGGGAATTCACCGGAGGTATCCGTATCCGCGAGTTTAAAGACACGATTGTCAAAATACCGTTCGTTTCCGGAAAATTGTAAGGGAGCTAAGCTACTTAATTTGTATTTTCGCAGCCATGGACAACCAACTGGTGCTGTATAATACACTAACACGAGCTAAGGAAAAATTTGAGCCGCTAAACCCGCCTTTCGTGGGCATGTACGTCTGCGGCCCCACGGTTTATAGCGATGTGCACCTGGGCAACTGCCGCACATTCGTATCGTTCGACCTCATATTCCGCTATCTTCAACATCTGGGCTACAAGGTGCGATATGTACGCAACATCACCGATGCGGGCCACCTGGAGGGGGATAACGACGAAGGCGACGACAAATTTGCCAAGAAGGCGAAGCTCGAACAATTGGAGCCCATGGAAATCGTGCAGAAATATACACTGGGTTTTCATGAAGTGCTACGGTTGTTCAATACACTGCCTCCCAGCATCGAGCCTACGGCCACGGGCCATATCTCCGAACAGATCGAGATGGTGAAGGAAATCATCAACCAAGGCTATGCTTACGAAAAGAACGGCACGGTATATTTCGATGTCGAAAAGTATGTCAAAACATACGATTACACCATCCTGACCAATCGTAAGTTGGAAGACATGCTCAACAACACCCGTCAGCTCAATGGGCAGGACGAGAAGCGCGGTCGCCTTGATTTCGCCCTTTGGATCAAAGCCAAGCCCGAACACATCATGCGATGGCCCTCGCCTTGGGGTGTCGGTTTTCCGGGCTGGCACATCGAATGTTCGGCCATGAGCAGTAAATATTTGGGCGATCAGTTCGATATCCATGGCGGGGGGCTGGACCTAGCGGCCACGCATCACACCAACGAGATTGCCCAATCGCAGGCCTGCAATCATACGCAGCCGGCTACTTACTGGATGCACACAAATATGCTGACGGTAAACGGTACGCGGATGTCTAAATCTGCCGGCAACGGTTTCCTGCCCCACGAGCTTTTCAGCGGTAGCCACCCGTTATTGAAACGGGGTTATTCGCCCATGGCCGTCCGCTTTTTTATGCTACAGGCCCATTACCGGAGTACACTCGACTTCTCCAATGAGGCCCTGGATGCTGCTGACAAAGGCTATAAAAGGCTGATGAATGCCATGGCGCTGCTGCCCAAGTTGAAAGCGACGGCAAAGAAGACCGAGGTAGACATCGATGGGTTGAAACAACGTTGTTATGCGGCAATGGACGACGACTTTAATAGTCCGGTGCTGATTGCCGAACTGTTCGAAGCGGTGCGCATCATTAATAGTGTGTACGATGGCAAACTGGCCATTGATGAACCGACGTTGACGGCACTCAACATGTTGATGCAGGGTTTCGTCCATGACGTGCTGGGCCTCGTTGATGACCATACCGGATCTGATGATTTCGAGAAGCTGATGGACGTCGTTATCGGCCTCCGCAATGATGCGAAACAACATAAAGATTATGCCACATCCGACCGGATACGGGAAGGTTTGAATACCATTGGTATCCAGCTCAAAGACAGCAAAGAGGGTACACTTTGGAATAAGATTTGAATGGTTGAGCGAATGAATATGATGAATAGGGTTGGCGTTATTGTTTTGTTGGTGATTGCCTCCCATTCGGCAACGGCGCAGGTACTGGGGAAAGTAGGAAGCTTGTTGATGGCCGACCGTACCGCGGCGCGGCTTTCCGAAACACAGGGGCCGCATGCGGCATTCATGTCGGTAGTGGATCGTAATTCTACGTTTTTTACCCCCGCGCCGGTGGATGCATTGGAATACCTGGAGAACCGGCCGAACATACCCGATGTGATGACGTGGCGGCCTACGTTTGCCACTATTGCTAAAAGCATGGAGTGGGGTGTAACGACCGGTACGCTTTCGTTTCAACGTGTCGGAGCAATCAAACGGTACGGCGAGTACCTTACCGTGTGGCGGCGCGACCGCAAAGGCAATTGGAAAATCGACCTCCGTGCCCAGATTGAACATAAGGGCGGTAATGACGAACCCGACATTCATTATGTGGAGCCTGATACCGCGCAGTATAGGCGGTTCAAAACGAAAGTACGCATACAGCAGCGGAAAGAAATCGTAATGAGCAATGACCAATTGCTATCTACGGTACTGAAAACCGATGCGGGGATAGCCTATGGTGAGTTCCTGGCCGATGATGCGCGGCTCTATTTCCCATGGAAGACCCCCATTATCGGTAAGTCGGCCATCCTTGATTTCGTGAAAGAACAGGATTTGGCGATGCAAGCGAAATCATTGGTGGCTAGCCGGTCGTATAGCGGCGAACTGGCTTATTCGTATGGCGAAGCTTCCGTAGCCACAGGCTCCTCCGAAACACTGCAATGCAATTATGTACGGATATGGCAGCTGCAACCCGATTTCCAATGGCGGGTGATTATAGAAATGTTATTTGAGTCGTAAGTCCTTGCTTTTTTGTGAACTTGTTAGCGTGTGAACTTGTGAGGGCCGTAACAGGCTCACTTACTCACTTGCTCACCTGTTCACAAGCTCACCAATCACGAACCTAAAGCTTCGCCACCGCCGTTTCACTATCTTTCAGCCAGATCTTCAAGTCGTCGCAATCGTGGTAGGCCTCATGGATTTCGATAAACGTCACCTCGCGGCGGCTTTCGAACCATTTACTGAGCTCCCGATTAATCTTATCTTGCAGGGCAGCTTCCTTGATTTTAGCGAAGTCCATGTCGAGACTGGCTTGGTGGGGCGGTGTCCGCGACTTCAGGTAGGTAAACCGGTATCCTGTTTTTCCGGTACGGTCGGTAAACTGCGCTGGCCTCGAATATTCACCGGGCTGAAGCGTGTCGATGGCTGTGAAGATGTTAGCATCCAGCTTGTCGGCCGGAATCAGTGTGGTACGGCTCTGGTTTTCCATGTTGAGCAACATACCGCCGTTGTATTTGGTTTCCTTATTGTCTGAATACTCCGTAGCAGCGCTATAGAAATCCAGTTTGTTGTCTACCACCTTTTCGTAAATGCTGTCGATATGCGTTTTGGCTCGTTGCAAACTCGCGGTGGTGGGTTTTATTTGAATAAGGATATGCCGTGTATGCACCTCTTCGCCCCGGCGTTCCAAGACCTCGAGGAAGTGGAAGCCGTACTCCGATTCGAATACCGGTGAGACCTCACCGGGTTTGAGCCGGAATGCAACGGCAGAAAATTCTTTCACAAACCCGTCGCGCGTGTTGAAGCCAAGATCCCCTCCGTACGGAGCTGAGCCCTTATCTTGCGAATATAGCCGCGCGATTGTGGCAAAGTCATCGCCACCAACCACCTGTTGGCGGAGCTCCTCGGCGCGATCGCGAAACTGCTGCTTTTCCTCGCGCGTGAGCTGCGGGAACACGACCAACTCGCCCACCTCTACTTCGGTGTTGAAGTACGGGAGGCTATCGGTCGCTAGCGATTCAAAATACCGCCGCACTTCCAGCGGCGTTACGCCGATACCTGCCACGATGTTTTGCTGCATTTTGTTGGCCTTGAGCTGCTCGTATACGCTAGGTCGCATTTCTTCCTTATATTGGAGCAGTGAGCGATTGAGGAACTGCTCGAGGCGTTCCTGTCCACCGGCCTGGCTCGACATGTACCGCAGGCGCGCATTGATGTTGTCGTCCACCTCGCCCTCACTCACCTCGATGGAGTCGATAGCCGCCTGTTGGGCCAGCAGCTTCTGGGTAAGCTGCTGTTGTAGGATGTAGCATTTGATGTCTTCGTTGGCTTTATTGCCCTGCGCTAAATGTTGGGCATATTGCATTTCGATTTCCGACTCCAGGATGATATTGGATCCAACCACTGCTGCCACCCGGTCAATGACCTGGGGTTCTTGGGCCGTGGCCCAATGGGATGTACCTATTAATGCCAAAACCAGGGAAATGCAGTTGTATCTACTCATTTAATTGTATATTTCAATGTTGTTCTTCTCGCGGGCATCAGCTACGATGCTCCGTTGCATGCGATCAATCAGATCAATTTTGCGTTTGTTCAAAATCAAATTGCGAATCTGCCCCTGTGCCAACGGCAGTGGCGAGCGTTCGTCCCTCAATTTCGAATCGTGCAAAATTATCAGATATAATTCATTATTTTCAATTATTTCAAAAATTCGCGCGGTTTGTCCATAATCTGCCTCATCAATCCGTGCAAGCGGTATCTCTTTCACCACATCTTCAGCGTAGTGCCATGAGGTGTCAAGCAGCGCGTAATCCGTTGCATACATGGTGCAGTATTTGGTCAGTAAATCCTGTGCTTCAAAGTCTGGTGAAACCAAGAGTCGCTTTACGCGCTCCAGTTCGGGCGCATCCGTACGTAACCGGATATAGGAACGCTTGAAGATGGGCTGCTGTAGGATAAACAGCTCCGGCCGGTCATCGTAATACTGACTGATTTCATCATCGGTAACCACCGTGTCCAGTTTCTGGCTCACCAACGCTTGCTCATATTCATATACGATGAGGCCTTTCTTATACGTTTCTACCTGTTTGTTGAGACGCTCCGTATTCATATTGACATTGCGTTGGGCATGGTAGAGCAGCGCTTGCTGGCGTAGCCATTGTTCGATATAAGCATGCACCAATTGCGTGCTATCATCGCCGGTTACCCCGGCGGGAACAACTCCCTTCAGGTCGTCAGGATAAAGAAATTGATCAAATGATCGTGCCACTGGCTTCGGTTTTTCATGGTCGCAGGCCGAAAGCAACGAGGTGAGGATCATAACCGACCATATAAACACCCTGAACATTAGCTTTTCCATGCAACGCGCGCGACCTAACTATACAAGTGGCTAAAGTACACATTCGCAATCAATGCCCGGTGAATTTAACCAATTTTAACACATTTGGAATACCCTGCGGTACGGGAGGCAAAATCTTTGTCGTAATATGCCCGATTCTTTTCATTAATGTTATTTTTGTGGGTAATGCAGGGCGACCGCATTTAAAAATATGAACGATTAATCGTCCTTGCGAGCAAGAGCGTTTGCCAGTGAAAAGGAGCGACCGCGAAGCAGCTCCGAAGGAAACCAATCTGTTTTGATCGCAGATTGCTTCAATCTCGCGCGACCCAACACAGTTTCGATGACGACAAGTTTTAAATGCGGTTGCCCTGAGATAATACCAACGAACGCAATGTATCACTTACAAAATCAATAGCACTATGGTCAGTAATCCAATCAATCGCAAACTCAGGATGGGGATGGTAGGAGGCGGAAAAGGGGCCTTCATCGGCGAAATCCACCGCATCGCGGCTGCTATGGACAGTCAGATTGAATTGGTGTGCGGTGCATTCAGTTCCGATCCGGGGCGATCGAAGGAAAGCGGCGAGTCGCTCTATCTTCCTGCCCATCGCGTGTATGGGAGCTATCAGGAGATGATTGCCGCCGAGCGCAAACTCCCTGAGGGCGAACGCATGGATTTTGTCAGCATCGTTACGCCAAACCACGTCCATTTCGACCCCGCTATGCGCGCGTTGGAAAACGGGTTCCACGTGGTGCTGGATAAGCCCATGACGCTCGACCTGCAGGAGGCTAAACAGTTGCAACAGAAAGTCGAAGAAACGGGGCTGTTATTTCTGCTCACCCATACTTATGTGGGCTATCCCATGGTCCGGCAAGCCCGGAAGCTGGTACGGGATGGCGTGCTCGGCAAGCTCCGCAAGGTCAATGTGGAGTATCCGCAGGGGTGGCTCAGCAGGCCTTCGGAGCAGGCGGGCGACAAGCAAGCCGCGTGGCGTACCGACCCGAGCAAGTCGGGCAAAAGTGGTTGCATGGGCGATATCGGTACCCACGCACTGCACCTCGCCGAATTTATCTCTGGCTTGCGCACCACGCAGCTGTGCGCCTCGTTGTACACATTTGTGGAAGGGCGCCGGCTGGAAGACGACGGCAACATCCTCTTGCAGTTTGACAACGGTGCCAGCGGCGTACTGATGGCCTCGCAAGTGGCGGCAGGAGAGGAGAACGCATTGAAAGTGCGCATCTATGGCGAGAATGGCGGACTGGAATGGAACCAGCAGGAGCCCAATACGCTAACGGTGAAGTGGCTGGATGAGCCTGCTCAAATATACCGGGCAGGGGGCAATGCCGCTATTTCGCCGGAAGCCCGCGCCTTTTGCCGTACGCCGGTGGGGCATCCGGAGGGTTACCTCGAGGCGTTTGCCAACCTATACCGCAGTTTTGCCGATGCATGGCGCGCGCAACGTAGCGGCGTGCAACATGAAGGGGCCGACTTCCCTTCCGTTGCCGACGGCGTACGCGGCATGGCTTTCCTCGATAATGTGCTGCGCAGCAACGACAGTGCCGAAAAATGGACACCCTTTACGGTGTAGTGCCGGATAGAAATGAATCGATTATTTTTTTAACTCACAGTAATTATGCAAACAATTAAAGGTCCAGGTATTTTCCTTGCCCAGTTTTTGGGCGATCAACCTCCATTCAATTCCCTCGAATCCATTTGCCGGTGGGCGAAGGACTTAGGTTTTGAAGGTGTGCAGATACCTACATGGGCTACCGACTACTTCGACCTGCAAAAGGCCGCGGAGAGTAAAACTTACGCCGATGAGATTAAGGGGCTGGTCAATGAAATCGGCCTCGAGATTACCGAGCTATCAACACACCTGCAGGGGCAACTGGTGGCGGTGCATCCGGCTTACGATCAGCAGTTCGATGGCTTCGCCCCCGAACAATACCACAACAACCCCAAGGCGAGGCAGGAATGGGCGGTGCAGCAACTGAAATATGCGGCCAAGGCGTCGGCCAACCTCGGGCTGAACGCACACGGCACGTTCAGCGGCGCATTGCTCTGGCAAACCGTATATCCTTGGCCGCAGCGGCCACAAGGGCTGGTCGATACCGGCTTTACCGAATTGGCGAAGCGGTGGCGGCCGATATTGGATGCGTTTGACGAGCAAGGCGTGGATGTATGCTACGAAATCCATCCCGGTGAAGACCTGCACGACGGCGTGAGCTATGAGCGCTTCCTCGAAAAGGTAGACAACCACCCCCGGGCTTGCTTACTGTATGACCCCTCGCATTTCGTGCTGCAATGTTTGGATTACAAAGCGTATATCGACCATTACCACGAGCGTATCAAAATGTTCCATGTGAAGGATGCCGAGTTTAACCCTACAGGCAAACAGGGGGTGTACGGCGGTTATTCCGGTTGGGTGGAACGTGCCGGAAGGTTCCGTTCGTTGGGCGATGGCCAAGTGGATTTCAAGGCCATATTCAGCAAGTTGACGGCCTACGACTTCAAGGGCTGGGCAGTGATGGAGTGGGAATGTGCGCTGAAACATCCCGAAGACGGGGCCCGAGAAGGTGCGGTATTCATTAACGATAACATCATCCGCGTTACGGAGAAGACGTTCGATGACTTTGCCGGTGGCGATGCCGACGAAGCCAGTAACCGGCGACTACTGGGGTTGGAATAGTCGGCGGATTGTTATGGCTCGAACACGGTGCCGGGTATGGTAGCATTTTTCCGCTGATTGGCAAAGGCCAGTTGCGTGGTGTCTCCCGCCGGGTCGGTGAGCGTAACCCGGGTAAGCAGTAGGCTGGTGCCGTCGAAGGTCAGCGCTACTTGCCGGATGAACCTGCTAAGGCCTTTGTCTTTCGGTACCAGTACGGCTACGTAGTCGGCCTTATCACGATAATAGGTGATGTCGAAACGGCTTTCGTCGAGCATGTTGCCGTTTTGTACCGAGCCCGCCAGAAGGTCGTTCAGCCTTTTCATCCGCCGGTTGGCGGTTAGGTTCGTTGTTTTGGTGCGACCGCCCTCAACCGTATGCATGGTCTGGCCGTCGAAGATGACCACATAATTGGTAGGCGACACGTATTCCCACCGTATTTTGCCCGGAGCTTTGAAATAGAGCTTACCTGTGGAGCGGATGGCGTTGTCCATGTAGCTGAGTTGTTTGGTTTGGGTAAAGTCACTTTGCAGCGATTGCAGGTTTTGCGTGCTGGCGGTGATTTTGGCCTTCAGTGCCGCTGATTCCTCGGTGTTGAGTGCCTTATGCTGGGCAAACCCGGTGGTACAACACAGCAGCAAGGCCAGCGCAAGTATATCATGTTTCCGTATATGCATCCTGATCGATTAATTGAGCCACGGTAACCAACGTGTAACCGCGCTGGCAGAGCTTGGGCAACAACTGTTCCAAAACGGGTACAATCCGGTCGTGCGTATCGTGCAGCAGGATGATGGCTCCGGGCTTCACTTTTTTGATTACCGTGTGGACGATTTGTGCCGGTGAGCGGTGTTCCAGCGTGTCATAAGGGCGCACGCGCCATCCGATGGTGCGATGACCGCTCGTGCGGATGGCATTGGCAAGGTGTGGTGTGGTTACGCCGTAAGGTGGCCGGAAGAACCGCGGCCTGCGGCCGATGGCCTGCTCGATAACCGCGTCGGTTTGCCGGAGTTCGTTGAGCCAGCTGTTTTTTCCATGGAAATCGATCGTTTGTGCGTGGGAATAGGAGTGGTTGCCCACGGTGTGGCCCGCATCATGGATTTGCTTCACGACATCGGGGTGCTGTCCCACGTTTTTTCCGGTACAGAAAAAAGTTGCTTTAGCGTGGTGCTGGCGCAGCAACTCCAACACCTGCGGCGTATAGACTGGATGTGGCCCATCGTCGAAAGTGAGGGCAATCTGTTGGTCTCGGGCGTCGCCTTCATGCGTGGCTTTAAGGAAAAAGTTCGCTTGGATATGGAAGGCCCCCCGGGTGATGGCAGCCATGCAGATGGCGACTAATGTAAATAATACCCACCCGATCATCGTCGTTCTGCAGATTTCTTCAAGTACTACGTGTTCATCAAATATACGGTTTATTTCGGAATTTTTGATATATAGGAAATTTTTCAGAAATACTAAAAACCTGATAATGCGGTCGTGATGGTAGTCATGCCGGAGCAATGCTTTTGCGATGGAATGCGGTAGTTGTACTTATAGATACGCTCTGCGAATTCGTCATCGTTACCGCATACAAGCGCTTGAAATTCTACGCGGCAAAAGCCTCCAAAACGACCCTGAAACTAAAATCAACTTTCGGTTAATGCAGCATGGCCCTGCCCATCGGTTGATAATTCTTGTTGGAAAAGCGGTAAAACTGGATTCGCTGAAAAGCGAGTGCTGAAGGATAGCTAAATAGGTCAAGGAAATTTTGTAAATTTGTGTTTTACAAGAGAAAGGAGAATGTTATGGATAGGATTGTATTGGAGGTAAACAGTGAGTTGGCCAAATCTTGGCGAAAGGCTCCTGCTACCGTTAGGCAAACGCTTGAAAGAGAATTGGAGAAACGTATTGCCGAGGAAATAGCAGTTGTGGAACGTGATCATTTCTTTGCCTTGCTTGATAAGGTGCAGGAGAAAGCAGGTAAGAAAGGGCTTACCCAAGAAAAGCTGGAAAAGCTCCTAGATGAAGAATAACATATTTCTATTTGATGTTAATACGCTTGTTAGTGCATTTTTGATTGGCAGCCACACGAACAACCGCGCTTTCCGTGAGGCATTGATAATTGGAAAAGCTGTTTGCACTTATGATATCAAACGGGAATTGAGCGATGTATTCCTCCGTGAAAAATTCGATAGATATGCGTCCTTGAATGAACGTATTTCTATCCTGAGTTTCCTTGAAACCCAACTTATTGAGTTGCCTAAGCCTAATCTAACCATAAAAGAATGCCGAGACCCAAAGGATAACCAGTACTTGGAATTAGCGGTTTCTGTCGCTGCTTCGTGTATTATCACAGGGGACAAGGATTTGCTGATATTGAATCCCTTTGAAAATATCCCGATTCTAAATGCGGCTGATTTCCTTAAGGTTTTTGCCTAGACTTGAAAAATAAGTGTCCGCGCAATGTCTGTTGAACCGTCATTACGGTATTATCTGGCCGTTACCTAAAATTGGTCTTGCCCGACAGTAATCGGGATCCTTTTACCAGCATAGCTGAAATTTATATCTACGGCGATTGATTGTACCCTATCATCCACCTGTCATCAATTGGACTTTGGCTTTTAAACACGGCTGGAATTTGCTATACTTACGGAAAATCAAAAAAATATGGCAACAATAACATTCAAAGGTACAGAAGTGCATACCGCCGGATCGCTTCCGGCAGTCGGAAGCAAAGCCCCGGATTTTAAATTGATAGCTGGCGACCTTTCCACGAAGTCCCTTGGCGATTACCAAGGCAAAAAAGTTATCCTCAACGTTTTCCCGAGCATTGATACAGGCACATGCGCTGCGTCCGTAAGGACATTTAACCAAAAGGCTGCCGGACTGGATAATACGGTGGTGCTGTGTATCTCAAAGGACTTACCCTTCGCACAAGGCAGGTTCTGTGCGGCAGAAGGCATCAGCAATGTGGAAACCTTGTCGGAATTCAAGGACAGCAGTTTTTCGGATGCCTATCAATTGAAGCTAGCCGATGGCCCATTGGAAGGTCTTTTGAGCCGCGCCGTGGTGGTCATCGGTGAAGACGGCACGGTGAAATATACTGAGCAGGTGGCCGAAGTTACCAACGAACCCAACTACGACGAAGCGTTGGCGGCACTGGCGTAAGCTTAGCCGCCTACCACGCGTACTTGCCAACTAATCACACGATACCGGTTGAAAGATTTGGCCCGCTTCGAAATCGATAGCGCCCCGATCCGTAAACCGGTACGTGTTTCCGTCGGGTTCCCGGTCGCCAAAGCCCCGGATCAAATCGACTCCCTGCTTGAGAAATGCTTCCTCCGTGCGGTTGTGGCTTCCCTCGGCGTGGAAATCATAAACAACCAAGAGCGTATCGCCGTGAAAGCGACCTGTTACCGTGCCTTGGCTGCCATCTATTTGGTAGTTTTTAAAGTGTAAGGTGCCCGACACACTATCGCTCACCAGGTTGATGCTTAGCCGTACCGAATCCCGTTCGTGCGTATGGAGGTAACACGAAGTTGTTGACTCCTGAACGGTTGCGCCCTGTGGTATGGTGTCGCCTTGTATAGTGTTCGCTTTTTCCGAAGAGGTGGGGCCCTGGCAGGAGCTGCCAGCCAACAACGCCGCCGCGCTGAAGATTGTCGCCAATAATCCCCAATGATGTTGTACGCTCATAGTAACTAAGCGACAAATTCCGTGCAGGAAATCCCGTTTATCGAAAAAAACCGGCTGACGGATTAGCGCCACGCTTTATAACGGTTAATCAATCCGTTGGTCGAAGTGTCGTGCGTGGATACCGGTTCATCGTTCCGCAGCTCGGGTAATATCTTTCCGGCCAGTTGCTTGCCGAGCTCCACGCCCCACTGGTCGAAACTGAAGATATTCCAGATGATGCCCTGTACGAAAATCTTGTGCTCATAGAGGGCGATCAACGACCCGAGCGTAAAAGGAGTAATCTTCTTAAGAAGAAACGAGTTGCTGGGCCGGTTACCTTCAAACACCTTGAAGGTTTTCAAGCGGGCGATTTCCTCGTCCGACTTGCCCGATGCTTTTAATTCGGCGACGACCGCTGCTTCGTCCTTGCCATTCATCAGCGCTTCGGTTTGCGCAAAGAAATTGGACAGCAGCAGCGTGTGGTGCTCACCAATGGGATTGTGGCTTTGCGCGGGTGCGATGAAATCGCAAGGAATCAACTTGGTGCCTTGATGGATAAGCTGGTAAAAAGCATGCTGGCCATTGGTGCCCGGCTCGCCCCAGATGATAGGCCCGGTCTGGTAATCCACCGGATGACCCTCGCGGTCCACGTACTTGCCGTTGCTTTCCATGTCGCCCTGTTGGAAATAAGCGGCAAATCGATGTAAGTACTGGTCGTAGGGGAGGATGGCTTGTGTTTCGGCGTCGAAGAAGTTGTTATACCATACGCCAAGCAGCGCCATGATAACCGGAATGTTTTCCTCAAACGGCGCCTCGCGGAAATGGGTGTCGCTCGCATCCGCCCCTTGGAGCAACTGCTCGAAGTTGCCGTAACCGATGCTGAGTACGATGGAGAGGCCGATAGCGCTCCATAATGAATACCTGCCCCCTACCCAATCCCAGAATTCGAACATGTTCTGCGTATCGATACCGAATTCGGCTACCGCTTTGGCATTGGTAGAGAGGGCTACGAAATGCTTGGCTACGGCTTCTGGGGCGGCACCGCTGTCGAGCAGCCACTGCCGTGCAGAATGCGCATTGGCCATGGTCTCTTGCGTGGTGAACGTTTTGGAAGCAATGAGGAACAGGGTAGTTGCAGGGTCTATTTTTTTAAGCGTCTCGGCGATATGAGTGCCATCTACGTTGGAGACAAAATGGATATTCAGGTGGTTTTTGTAAGGCTTCAGTGCTTCGGTTACCATTACCGGACCAAGGTCGGAGCCGCCGATGCCGATATTAACCACGTCGGTGATGGGTTTGCCGGTATGCCCTTTCCAATCGCCATTGATAATCCGCTCGGAAAACCCACGCATCTTCGTGAGTACAGCTTCCACATCGGGCACCACGTCCCGGCCTTCTACCAACACCGGGCTGTCGCCCTGGTGGCGTAGTGCGGTGTGCAACACAGCACGGCCTTCGGTCTCATTAATGGCATCACCGCTGAACATCGCCTTAATGGCCTCTTCGAGGTGGCATTCACGGGCCAACTGGAGGAGCAGCGCTTTGGTCGTGTCGTCGATACGGTTTTTTGAGTAGTCGAACAGGATGTCGCCAAACGCGATCGAAAACTTGGCAAACCGATCGTTGTCGGCAGCGAACAGCTCCGAGAGGTGCTTCGGCGCGATGTCGATATAGTGGTTGCTGAGGTACTTGTAAGCTTGTGTTGCTGTAAAATTGATACGGGGTAACATATGCGTTTTTTTAAGTTATTCTTTGTTGGAATCCACGACGAGCCGCTTGTCGCGGTTGGCGATTTCCCATGCGGTATGGAAAACCAGCCGGACGCGCTTGGCGAGCATCTCGAAGTTAATCTTATCTACGGTATCTGCAGGCGTGTGGTAATCGGGGTGCAGGCCACTGAAGTAGAAAATCACCGGAATGCCATGTTTCGCAAAGTTATATTGGTCCGAACGGTAGTAGATGCGCATGGGGTCTTTCGGATCGTCGTACATATAATCCAGCTCCATGTGGGTATACTCGGCGTTGGCATTTTCGTTGATCACTTTCAATTCGGAGCTCAGTTTGTCCGACCCGATGACGTGCACATAGTTGTGGTTGCCGCGGAGGTGCTTATCGTCCACCCGGCCAATCATATCGGTATTGAGGTTCACAACGGTATTTTCCAAGGGGAATACCGGATGCCGCGAGTAGTAGTTGGAGCCCAGTAGTCCTTTTTCTTCGGCGGTGACGGTCATGAAAAGGATGCTGCGCCGAGGGCCGTGACCTTCGGCCTTTGCTTTCGAAAAAGCGCGGGCGAGTTCCAGTATACCGGTAGTGCCCGATCCGTTGTCGTCCGCGCCGAAGTAGATCGTGCCGTTCTGGTTGCCTTCGTGGTCGTAATGTGCGGTAAGCACCAGCACTTCATCCTTGAGGTCGGTACCCTCGAGGTAACCCAATACGTTATCGGATGTAAACGGTTCGGTAACCGAACCGAAGGTCGTCTTCAGTCGGGTTTTAAAGGTTTTGCTGTGGGGTTTCCGGGTGTCATCGATACGTTTGGTCAATTTATCGATGGAGGTTTCGGCACGGACGAGCAGCAGGTCGGCCATTTCGGGGGTGATGTTGGCCACCGGCGTACGGCCGGCATCAGGGACGTTGTTGGCACCTTCATCCAACGCAATACGTGGCTGGGTGAGGCGGCTTCCAACACGTTCGAGGGTTTCCGACACCGAGCTGGAAACTGCGATGATGAGTTTTGGGTTTCTCGACGTGAGGTTTTGCAGGCGCTTGGTGCGCGAGGTTACCCATTCCGAAGGGGTGTCGGTACCCGTAATCAGTGAATTTCCCTGCGCATCTTTGGGCTCACCATCGCTGATTACCAATACGACTTTACCACTGATGTCGATTTCTTCCAGATCATCATACGTTGCTTCGCTGATGCCATAGCCAATGAAGATGATTTCTTTAGCATCAACGGTGGTCTCAGGGCCACCGCCCACGAAATAGAAGTCCGTCCCGTTAGTAAATGATTTCCCATTGATGGTAAATTCGCTGACGTCGAATTGCGTACGTATTAATTTGACAGGCTGGAAGTACGACCCGTCTACGGGGCCGGTCAATCCCAAACGTTTAAACTCGTTGGCGATATATTCGGCGGCCTTTTCACCCCCGGGCTCACCGGTTCCGCGGCCCTCGAATTCGGCCGAAGCCAGGACGGAGAGGTGGGCCCTGGCGGTTTCAGGGCTGATCTCGGCAGCATATTTCAGTTGTACCGGATCTTGGGCCATAATGCATCCGCAAAGGGCCGGGATAAGGAATAACGATAACAATTGCTTCATGGTGCTTTTATTTTGAGACATTAGACGCTAGACAATAGACACTAGACCACTTTCTCCGGGCTACCGAGCACGGTCACGAACAACTCATTTTACTGACGCGGTTGGCATGCCTGCCGCCTTCAAAATCGGTGGTAAGGAACTTGTCGATGATAGCCTTTGCCAGCTCCACTTCGATAAAACGGGCGGGGATACAAACGATGTTGGCATCGTTGTGTTGCCGCGCGAGGGTAGCCAATTCTTCCTGCCAGCAGATGGCAGCGCGGATACCTTGGTGTTTGTTGGCCGTAATGGCTACTCCGTTGGCGCTGCCGCATATCAATATACCGCGGTCAAATTCACCGCTTTCTACCGCTGTCGCCACGGGATGTGCGAAATCGGGATAATCCACCGAATCGGCCGTATGGGTGCCAAAATCGTTGACGGTGTAGCCTGCGCGCGTCAGGAAATCCAGCAACTCGGCTTTATAGGTAAAACCGGCATGGTCGCCGCCGATGGCGATGGTATGTGGTTTATTCATGATCAATCCGATTGGTTTTCCTCTTCTTGTTTTTCCTCTTTATTGTAGAACTCGGCATCGGCAGCCATCCGTTTCTTGTGCACCCGCGAAGCAACCACAATACTCAACTCGTAGAGTAAGAACATAGGGAAACTAACGGTGAGCATGGTAACGACATCGGCAGAAGGCGTAATGATCGCAGCAATGATCAGGATGATGACAACGGCGTACTGGCGCGACTTCCGCATGAACTGCGGAGTCATAATACCCATTTTTGAAAGGATGTAGATGACAATTGGTAACTCGAAGATGATACCGCATCCCAGCGTGAGCGTGGCCACGAACGACAAGTAGTTCTGCACGGTGATGGTATTGTCGATATCGTTACTGATGGAAAAATTAGCTAAAAAGTTTATCGACAGTGGCACCACCACGTAGTAGCCAAATAAAATTCCGAGAAGGAATAGCATGCTGGCGTAAAACACGAACCCGCTGGCGGATTTCCGTTCAATCTCGGTCAATGCGGGCTTGATGAAGAGCCATACTTCATATAGGAGGTAGGGAAAGCCCAGCATCACCGCAATGATTAGCGACGAATTGATCTGGAGGAGGAACTGCCCCGCCATCTGGGTGTTAATAATGGTTCCCGGTACTTCGGTAACACAGAAATTGGGAATGTTGAGCCATTCCGCAATCCGGCACATCACGCGATAGGTCCAGAAATCAGCGTTCTTTGGTCCCATGATGATGTCGTCAAAAATGAAATCGTAAAACGAAAATGCGACGATCACGAAGACCATGATGGCAATGGCCGATCGGATCAGGTGCCAGCGTAATACTTCCAAGTGGTCAAAGAATGACATCTCGGCCTCAAGGCTTTTGCCTTTTTGTTTGAGGGTCTCTACGAATTTTTTGCCAGATATTTTGCTCATGATGTTGTGAAAAGCAAAAATACCATTCTATTTGATAAGAATGGTATTTTTGAAGGGATGTTGTTACATTTATTTATTCACTCAAATCAAACGTCTCCATAAACTTGGTGGTAAAGTTGCCGGCCCTGAAATTCGGGTCGCGCATTAACCGCAAGTGCAATGGAATGGTGGTTTTGACGCCCTCGATAATAAACTCGCTTAATGCGCGCTCCATGGTAGAGATCGCCTCATCGCGGGTCTGGGCCACGCAAATGAGCTTGGCAATCATGGAGTCGTAATTGGGCGGGATAACGTAGCCCGAATAGGCGTGGGTATCTACCCGTACGCCGTGACCGCCGGGCGAGTGAAAGTTGGTGATTTTGCCGGGCGAGGGTCTGAAGCCATGGAACGGGTCTTCGGCATTGATACGACACTCGATGGCATGCATGGTGGGCTCGTAGCTGGTGCCCGAAATCGGGATGCCCGCTGCCACCTTGATCTGCTCTTTGATGAGGTCGAAATTGATGACCTCTTCCGTAACGGGGTGTTCCACCTGGATACGGGTATTCATTTCCATGAAATAGAAGCTGCGGTGTTTGTCTACCAGAAACTCAATGGTACCTGCACCTTCGTAGTTAACGGCCTTGGCGCCCTTGATGGCTGCGTCGCCCATGGCACGGCGTAGCTCGGGTGTGATAAACGGAGAGGGAGCCTCCTCGATGAGCTTTTGGTGACGCCGTTGGATGGAGCAATCGCGTTCGGAGAGGTGGCATACGGTGCCGAATTGGTCGCCCACCACTTGGATTTCGATGTGCCGCGGATCTTCCACGAATTTCTCGAGGTAGATACCGTCGTTGCCGAAGGCAGCTCCGGCCTCCTGGCGTGCCGAATCCCACGCCGGTTCAAACTCTTCATCTTTCCACACGATACGCATTCCACGCCCGCCGCCGCCGGCGGTGGCCTTGAGGATAACGGGGTAGCCGATTTCATTGGCTATCGTGATCCCTTCTTTCACATCGCTTACCAACCCGTCCGATCCGGGAATAGTAGGTACACCCGCACGCTTCATGGTCTCCTTGGCCGATGCCTTGTCGCCCATCTGCTCGATCTGCTCGGCCGTGGCACCGATAAATTTGATGCCATATTGATTGCAGATGGATGAAAATCGGGCGTTTTCGGAGAGAAAACCGTAGCCGGGGTGTATCGCATCGGCGTTAGTAAGTTCCGCAGCGGAAATGATGTTGGGTATATTGAGGTATGAGTCTTTGCTTGGCGGGGGGCCTATGCACACGGCCTCGTCGGCAAAACGTACATGCAGGCTGTCGCGATCGGCAGTGGAATACACCGCTACGCTTTTGATGCCCATTTCACGGCAGGTGCGGATAATGCGTAACGCAATCTCACCCCGGTTTGCTATTAGTATTTTTTTGAACATGAATGTCTAGCTATCTTCGGTAGTATGTGTTCGTCTACGGTGCATACCTGCGCGACCGTATTATTTTGGCTCAACCAAAAATAACGGTTGGTCGTACTCTACAGGCTGTGCGTCTTCAACCAAGATCTTAACGATTTTGCCCGAGATCTCCGATTCAATCTCATTGAAAAGTTTCATGGCCTCGATGATGCAGACCACTTTGCCCGCATTGACATCATCACCAACATTTACAAACACCGGTTTGTCTGGCGATGACGACCGGTAAAACGTGCCGATCATGGGCGACTTGATGGTGAGGTAGTTCGACGTGTCATCTGCTTTGGTCGCCGCTGGCTTCGGCGCTTCTGGTGCCGGAGCTGCAGGTGCTGCCGCCGGTAGCGGTGCGGGTGCAGCCGTCGGTACGGTTGCCGTAACGTAAGTAGGGGCTTGGTTCGTCTTTATGGTGATTTTGAAATCCTCCTCTTCAATAGCCACTTCATTCACCCCCGATTTAGCGACAAACTTAATCAGGTCTTGAATCTGTTTGATATCCATGCTCATTGTTTAGTAGGTTTTGATAATAAAGAATCAAAAAAATTAGCTAATCTATTATATAACAAATAAAATCGGTATTTATTGCGCGTTAATCGCCGTATGCCCATTTCAGGTACACGGAACCCCATGTAAATCCACCACCAAAGGCGGCAAGGATGAGGTTATCGCCTTTTTTCAGCTGGCTTTCCCATTCCCAAAGGCAGAGTGGGATGGTGCCGGCGGTGGTATTTCCATAACGTTGGATGTTGACCATCACCTTCTCCTCGCTCAGCCCCATGCGGTCTGCCGTGGCATCGATGATGCGCTTATTCGCTTGATGCGGAACCAGCCAAGCCACGTCGTCGGCCGTGAGGTTGTTGCGGTTCATGATTTCGGCAGCTACATCGGCCATGTTGGTCACCGCAAACTTGAAGACCGTGCGGCCCTCTTGGTACGCAAAGTGCAGGTCGGCATCAACCGTGGCGTGTGAGGCGGGGAGGAGTGAGCCACCCGCCTTGATGTTGAGGTATGGGCAACCCGAACCATCGACTTTGAGAATGGAGTCGATCACACCCATGCCTTCTTCGTTCGGCTCGAGCAGTACAGCACCACAGCCATCGCCGAAGATGATACAGGTGGTACGGTCTTTATAGTTGATGATCGACGACATTTTGTCGCCACCTACCACCAATACTTTTTTGTGCGTACCGGCCTCGATAAACTGCGCGCCGGTGGTGAGTCCGTAGATAAAGCCCGAGCAGGCCGCTTGCAAATCAAAGCCCCAGGCGTTCACCGCACCTACTTTATCAGCCAGGATGTTGGCCGTGGCAGGGAAAGGCATATCGGGCGTTACCGTACAGAAGATAATCAGGTCGATCTCGTCAGCACCGATGCCCCGCTTTTCCAACAAGCCGTTTACCGCAGGTACGGCCATGTCTGAGGTCGCCTTGCCTTCACCTTTCAGGATACGCCGTTCCTTTATCCCCGTGCGGGTGGTAATCCACTCGTCGTTCGTGTCAACCATGGTTTCGAGTTCCTGGTTGGTAAGGATATAATCAGGTACGTACCCGTGTACAGCCGTTACGGCAGCATGAATTTTTGACATATAACAAATTAATTGAAAGCCTGTTTTATTCGTTCGATGATGTCCGATTCAATCATGGTTTTAGACAGCATGACCATGTTTTTTATCGCCTCGGGACTGGAAATGCCATGCCCGATGATGACGGGTGCATTAACACCCAGGATAGGGCTGCCGCCATACTGCTCATAATTGAAGCGGTCGAAAAACGCGTCTTTGAACCCTTTCTTCCGTGTCAGTACATAAAATGATTCAGCAAGTTTAAGCACGATATTGCCAACGAATCCGTCGCACACCATCACATCGGCCTTTTCGTCAAAGAGTTCGCGGCCTTCCACATTGCCAACAAAATTGATGTGGCTGTTTTCTTTGAGGAGGGGGTAGGCTGCCAACGTAAGTGCATTGCCCTTTTCGGCTTCCTCGCCGATATTGACCAAGCCAACGGTCGGATTTTCGATACCATATACATGCTCCGAAAAAAGGCTGCCCAGCAATCCGAACTGTGGGAGCATTTCCGGTTTGCAGTCGGCATTGGCACCCACATCGAGGAGGATACCGAAGCCGCTTTTTATTTTCGGAACGTTGGTGGCGATGGCCGGGCGGATGATACCGGGTACGGTTTTGACACTCAATACCGCCCCTACCAGCATAGCACCGGTATTCCCCGCCGAAGCAAAGGAATCGATGGCGCCCTCTTTGAGCAACTGGAATCCGCGGCTGATGCTTGAATCGGGCTTCTGGGCGATGGCTTTGGTGGGGTGCTCGCCCATGCCGATTTGATCTGGGGCATGTACGTATTCAAAAAAAGCAGGGTTTCCCCCTGCTTTTTCAATGTGTTGCTTAGCAATATCTTGGTCGCCTATGAGTACGATTTTTTGATCTTCCGAAAGCTGTTTGGCAGCTAAAACAGCACCCGCTACGGTTGCTTCCGGGGCAAAATCGCCACCCAATATATCTAAACCAATCTTCATTCGTTATTGTCGCTGAATCCGATAATACGCAAAAACATCCCAAAGTAACGCATAAAAAATCAGTTACGCATGATGGGATGTTCGATTTTTTTGAAAGATCAATTTAGGCGGAAGCAGTGTTCTCGACGATCAATTTACCATTATAATAAAGGTTGCCATCCACCAAATACGCGCGGTGTGGCAGGTGTACAGCGCCTGTTTCCTTGCAGGTTACCAAGGTGGGGCGTTCTGCTTTATAATGTGTCCTTCTTTTGTCTCTCCGTGATTTGGAAATCTTACGTTTTGGATGTGCCATCTCGTATTCTACTTATTTTGTTTATTATCTTGTTCGTTTATCTGTCTTTGCTCAATTATACTTAATTTTCTTGAGCGCATCCCAACGGGGATCTGTCTGCTTTTCTTCCTTTTGTTCGTGTGCCGGAGCCAGACCATCGAGCTTAGCCAGCACACTTTCGTCGCAAGTGATGTTTTCGCCTTGCTCGCTGCACTTGTTGTAGAGCGGTATGGATACGTTGATGTACTCATACAGTAGCCCGGCAATGTCTAGCTCGTGCTCATGTTTAGCCAGCACAATGATTTCTTCCGAGCTTTCAGCAGCGCCTTCATCCGTAAATTTAACGATCAGTCGTTCCTCGATATCGGTCTTCGCCGGAAAAGGCGACAAACAAACATCGCATGCAAGCATGACCGAGCCCGTGATACGGAACTGTAAAATCATCATGGTCTCCTGTTTGACCAGGTTTACATGCGCTTTCAACCTACCATCTTTTACGATGGAATAATCATAGCAATCAAAGAACGCTTTGCCAATGTCGAACGCAAAGTCGTGCGTGCCCAAGCTCAGCCCCGTGAAGGGAATCCGGTATTGCTTCAAATAATTCACCACCCCACAATTGAGCCCGCAAAGGTATATATAAAATATAAGATATGAAAGTTTTTTGTCGTTAACGGAGCGCTCACTCGCCGTAATAATGCTTCCCGATCTCAATCCGCTCGCGGCCATTCTCCAGCCGCCAATGGTTGGTGTCGCGTAGGGAGTATGCGCAACCGCAATATTCCTGCATATAAAACTCCTCCCGCTTGCTGATTTCGAGCATGCGCGAGGAACCGCCTTTCTTGCGCCAGTTGAAGGTCCAATACGAAATGCCGGGGTAATGGCCTGCCGCACGCTCACCGCAATCGTTGATCTGCTCAAAATTCTTCCAACGTGAAATGCCCAATGAGCTGGTGATCACCGGAAACCCATTTTCATGGGCGTATAATGCAGTACGTTCAAAACGCATATCGAAGCACATGGTGCAGCGAATACCACGCTCAGGCTCATGTTCCATGCCCTTTGCCCGGGCAAACCAGTCGTCAACGTCGTAATCGGCATCAACGAAAGGGATACCATGCTGCTCAGCAAAGCGGATGTTCTCATCTTTACGAAGGTCGTATTCCTTGCGCGGATGAATGTTGGGGTTGTAAAAGTAGATGGTGAAATCAATATCCGATGCAATCAATGCCTCCATCACCTCGCCGGAGCAGGGGGCACAGCACGAGTGCAGCAGCAGTTTGTTGCCGCCATCGGGTAATGCTAGTTTTTCGCGTTTAAACTCCGTATTGTCCATATCCCGCCAACGTTAGTGAAACGGCAAAATTAGTGATAAAGCTGGATTGTTGCAAGTGAGGGTTTCTTTATGTAACTTTGTAGTGTGCAGGTAATTGATTTCCATAGCTTCGAACATTTTCTCCGTGAAAGGAACGTGTTTTCGCGTTTCGGTCTGGAACGGATTGGCGTTTTTGGTTCATTTGCCCGCGGAGAATCATTCAATGACATTGATTTGCTTCTCGATACCCATATTGATTTGGACCGTCGTATTGCGTTGCGTGCATTTCTGGAAGATGAACTCGGTGTATCTATTGATATCGTTGTAAAGGATTTTGCCGAACCTATCATATTACATCGTGCGTTAAAGGATGTGAAATATGCAACCGCAGCCTAAAAATGATCTTGTTTATCTGCTCGGAATTCTTGAAGCAATAGGTAAGATTGAACATTACAGTAAAGATTTTGACGACCCTTACGAATTCTATATAGCGGACGATCAACTCCGCTTCAATGCATCACTTATGCTTATTGCTACCATAGGTGACTATGCGCGTAAAGTCAGCATTGATATGCAGGCCAAGTATCCTGAAGTCCCTTGGAAAGAAATGTATGGAACACGAAACCGTATCGCCCATGATTATATGGGGGTCGATTTCGAAATTACCTTCCGTATTATAAAAACACATTTGCCAGAATTACGAGTGCATATAGAAGGAATGACCAATAACGAGTTAAGGTCAGGCATCTTATCGCAGGAAGAATTAGAGATTGCACATCATAGTAGTTGGTATAAATACGTAGACTTTTCCGCGCTCGTCTAATTAATCATCCCTGCCGGGAGTTTGGGTCCGAACGAGACGTGTTTGCGTCGTCAAAAATTTATACCTTTGCACAAAACGCCGTTGGATGAAGAAATCGCTTGGTTTTCCGTGGGTAGCACTTGGTGCATTACTGGCTATTGCCGGCTGCATGCGCAACGATGATGAGCCGGAGTACCCGAAACGGCCGATTGCCCGATTGTATGTTTCAATTGAGGACTATCAGTACGATGCCTCGAAAGATGATATCGCCAACGTGGTACTGATCGATCCGGCAGATACGTCAGAGATGTACCTGGCATTGAACCACGATTCCGAAGCCGTGGGCGGTGCGGGTATCCACTTCAACCCGTTCGCTAGCCGATTATTCCAAGCAGGTTATAACGATACAACCATCCGGATAATGACCGTAGGCATGCTAGGTAACTTGGGCAACTCGGGGCGTATCGGGAACGGGTTGCTGAAACAGATGCGGGGCATTGCCTATCATCAACCCACCGAGCTGCTGTACGTGGCAAGCGCAAACACGATTTACGGTTTTCATCAACCTATGAATCGCAATGGGTTTACCGATCCGGATCGGGTGTTGCGATTAGGTGCCGAGATGCGGCCCTGGAGCGTGTTGTTATGGAACGACAGTTTATTGGTGTCTAACTCGGGAAACAATGGGGGGGTTGCGCTCTATGGTAATCTTTCGCAAATCGATTCGCTCGCACCCGACTTCCAGGCGTTGTCCAACATCCGTATTGAGGGCGCCAATGCCATCCGGGGTATCGCCTTCGTTGACTCGTTGGACTTACTGGTTGCCGCAGATTACGGTGTGGTACAAGGTGAAACTCGGTCGGCTACTGGTAAAGTGTACATCATCGAAGGCATCAAAGCGCATTTAGACAAGCCATCATCTACCGTATCACCCACCCGCACCATCAGCGGTGCCTTAACGGGTTTAACGGGGCCGGTTGACGTTGCCATAGACCCTCGGGGCGGCACCAGCAGGCGCACCATCTTCGTGGCCGACCGCGACGGGCATACCATTTCAAGATTCCCATTATCCGCCGACGGAAATGTTGCCCCGGAGGGGACCGTTTCCTTAGACGTGCCGGCAAATGACCGCCGTCCGTTTGGCATTTACTTCGATGTGCGCGGAGATGCGGTAACGCAATAACTTAAGTAAGCAGTTCGAGCATCCGGTTTATTTCGTCGGTTTTGGCCGCATTGCCCGCCTGAGAATAAGAGGTGGTCAGGTTGCGTAGCACCCTAACGATGATGTCGACATTGCTACATGGCAACACGAAATTATCACTCGGGGCGAGGTTGAGCTGCTTAAGGAACGCCACTACATCATGCCGCCCAAATATCTGCCCCCTATTAAACGCATTGATGTAAAACAAGATGCCGTCTTTACTTTCTACGGGCGTATGGTCTTCCGTGTATGCCAATATGAAATGCTTTGGCAAGTTGACACCATATATAGGGATGTCCAATTTCTGGGCAACGATACTATAAATACAGGCCAGTAGGATCGGATTGCCTTTGTGCGTTTCCAGTACCTGCCCTACGTAAGAGTTTTGGGGGTCGTGGTAGTTGCTTGTGTTACCCGAAAAGCCGTGCGCGTTGTATATGATATTATTGAGAAGCCGCACTTTCTCCACCGCACTCATGCTGTAGATCATGTCTAGCCAGGCATCGCGCTTGATGGCTTCAATTTGGTTGATGATTTTCTGCTCGTCGACATCCGGGTATTGGTACTTGTTGACGATGATTAACCCTTGGAGCAAATCGAACGAGCCGCTCAGTTTCCAGAGCTCCAGTTCCTGCAACACATCTTCAAACTGAATCTTATGGATCAGGTTTTCGATGCGGGTTTGTAGCATCACGTCAAAAGATTGGCCCCATACCGTTTCCAACCGATCGATGACCTCGGGACCCATCATGATGAGTTTTTGCTCCACATGCTGGAACACCTCGGCATCCGGGTCGTCCAACAGTTTAATCAACGAATCTATTTCTTTCTCGTTCATCTATGACAAACTTAGGGATAATAGCGTTGATATGCAATTCGATAGGTGAATATGACATGATTCTTATATGTTCGTATAAGGATACATCAACATAAGATTGGTGGTTTCGTGGCATCCAATCCTTGGGTGATAAAGGTAGCCGATAGACATATTGATAGAACAACTGCCGTTTCGAATACGGCTTCGGGACCGCTCCGAGACCGCTCCCAGACTGCTGCGGTGTTCTTGGGTATGTACGAGCTTTCCCCGCCGGTTCCGCGTGCTGTGTTCAGCAGCGAACCAGCACGGTGATGGCCGGAGTACAGCACGAAGACCCGACCATGATGCGGAGCCTTTCGGGTACCGGTACGCCTGTAGGTGAAATGCATACGGAAGCACCACGCCTTGCTGACGGCGGTCATAGGAGAGCCTACCCAATCCTGTGCTCCAACCCACCTTCCCTTACCCTTCCTCCGGGTCCTATCCCCATATGTCCCGCATATATCTCGGTAAAAAGCCCCAAAAGCGGCACTTTAGCGGAGGGTAAGCGGCTACATAGCGGGAGAAAGGCGCATTGGGGCAGGGAAAGGGTAGGGCAGGGATCGGATTGGGGTCGTGCTGGAGACCGCTTCGGGTCGGCTTCGGGTCGGCTTCGGAGGTAAGTTTACCCTCCATGCTGCCTTGTACTGCGCTTAGACTGGCGGCGCCAAACGGAGCCCAGTCCGAGTCCAAACCAAGCCCAGTCGAAATCCAAACCAAACACCGAAGCCATTCCGAAAGCTATCCCGTGAGGAGGTGGGGTAGGAAGTGTCCAGTATACAGCGGAAATGCACAATACAAAAATAAAATAAAAAAAATTTGCTAAAACGTTTTTATTTTCCATACCTTAGCCCCACAGTTAGAAACCAAGTATAATTTAATTAGTTAAACGCAAACCAAATTAAAAACTAATGAAAAGGATATGGTAAATCATTACTTTCTTTTTTAACATCTCAATGGCTACCGCTGGCGCCTAAGTAGTCGGTTGAAGATAAACCTAAAGAAATCATTATATAGTATAATCGCTGGTGGTCTGTCGCGTAGATGGACGTGGCAATGGGTGTATGGTATAACCCACGTCACCAAGGGATTAAATGACCACTGATAAGTAAAAATTGGCTAACCTAATTATAGCTATGCGTCAAATAAAAATAACGATTGTTTGCATTGTCTTGTTGTCGATAGGGCACACGGGGGCTCGTGCTAATTGGTTTTTGCAATCACTAAAGGAAGGTGATACGACCTCGGTAGCCCACGACGCGGATAGCACGGCATCGCTCGCCGGCGATAGCGCCGCGGTTCACAACCAAGTTCGACCCGATCTGGTGCCACTCGATGTGGAGCGGCTATCGCTGTCGCCCATGGTATCCCTGCAGCAAGTATTGAAAAACGAAGCGTCCGGGTTGTACGTGCAGGAAGCGACGGGCGAACCGGGAACCGTGCAGCAAATGTTCTTACGGGGAATATCCATGCCGCTGACTTCCGTTAGAGAGGTGTATCAAACCCAACCCCTGGTGGTATTGGATGGCATACCTTTAGTAGGCGAACATCCATTTGCCTATGACATCAAAATGTTCGATTTCAACCGGATCGGACCAGCCACCAACCTGTTGGCCGGAATCGACATGAACAACATCGATTACGTGCAGGTGCTCAAGGACCCGGTGGATATCGCTTCTTACGGTCCCATGGGCGTAAACGGCGTCATTGTCTTACGGACCAAGCGCGCTACGCAACAAACAAAGATCAACGTGAACTCGTATATCGGTATGGCCCAACGGCCGTTTGTCACCACCGTCAATGGCGCGTTTGAAAATGCCTTCCGCCAGCAGTTTTATGACCGCTATACGGCCACGGGCGTTTATTCCGAGGATGACAGCTATCCCCTCTACCTGAGTGATTCGTTGAATGCCGATTATTACGGCCCTTCCAATTGGACGGATAGTTACTACCGCAACGGCTTGAACCACGCCATTAATGCGGATATCGCCGGCGGGATTCAACGCGCCAAATTCAGGTTTTCGGCTGGAAAGCTCTCCAACCAAGGGGTGGCGGACGATACGAAAGTTGATCGCTACAGCACGATGTTCAACCTGTACATGCAGCCGGTGAAATGGCTGGGTTTTACCACGATGATCAATGGAAACCGGATTATCCGTGACCGTAACCGGACACTGCGCGACCGTTTTGGCGAAATGGGCTATCTTCCTGAACTTCAATCGCCATTGGCGCCTAATAATACGATTTACAGCCAGTACCTTAGCCGCTATGACGACGGGTTCGACAATAACGCCACCAACATCATCCAGGGGTTCGTTAACCTTGAATTTACCTTTTCGAAACTGCGGATCAATTCCAAATTCGCGGTCGATTACAACGAAGGGTACCGCGATATCTTCTATCCGCGCTCGCTGATGGACGACGTTAATTTCGCTTCAAACTATTACGGATTCAATCAACGGCTGGTGTTTGATAATTCCGCCCGCTACGATTGGCAGATCAATGACGCACACGCATTGCAGCTTAGCGGTGGCGGTGTACTGCAGTGGGACACCTATAAGTATAATTATGCCTATGGCTACCGCGGCATCAACGATTTCATTAAACTCAACCTGATCGAGGCCGATCGGAACGACCCCGAGTTCCTGGAACCAACCGGATTCGACCATGAGCTGGTATATAAGTTCCTGGATCGGACCCAACAAAACCTGGTGTCCTTCTACGGCAAAGCGGATTATTCCTTTAAAGATCATTACAAGCTCGCCCTCTTGCTACGTACCGATGGTACTTCCAATGCGCAACCCACCAGCCGATGGCTGTTTACACCCGCGCTTTCGTTTAAGTGGGATGTGAAGAACAGTGTGCTGCCGGAGGCCAGCGGCTTGTCCGACTTCGGGGTGCGCATAGGTGCTGCCCGTGTGGGTAGGGTGTATGCCTTTGATAATTTCTCACAGGGCCCGCAATATACGGCCGATGTAACGTACAGCGGCAATGTCACCACGCCGGGATACAACGCCATGGCCGTATTATCGCGCCCTTACAATTTCGGATGGGTAGGTTATGGTATTCCATGGGCCTATTCAGACCGGTTGAACGTGGGTGTCGATATCGGCGCTTGGAATGGCCGGTTCAATGCTTCGGTCGACGGGTATATACGCGATGATAAAGAGCAACTGTTGGGGGTGCCGGCTTTCGCCGAGTACGGATACAGCCAATCGTATGAGCACGGCATGGACGTGCGCAACGTAGGGGTGGATGTGGCGCTTGCGGGTTCCATACTGGAACCCGCCGGTCGGAATTTGGCATGGACGTCTGCGTTGCGCATTAGCTTCAACGAAAATGAGCTGCGGGCCCTGCCACGGGGGCTGGACCAATTGATTGTGGGCGACAGGTTGCTGAAAGTGGGCAGCCGGATCGATCAGTTTTGGTTACTCCAGAATGATGGGATATACGCCGCCGATGGTGAAGTGCCGCTACAGGATGGCGCGCCGCGTACATTCAATGGCATTACCCTCAAAGCGGGCGATCCGAATTGGCGGGACAATAACGGGGACAACCGGATAACGAGTGAAGACAAAGCGCTGCTGGGGAATGCATTGCCAAAGGTTTTCGGTGGGTTTGACAACCAGTTCAGCTACGGGGATTGGTCGCTCGGCATCAATTTCCACTTCCAGCTGGGCCGGAAGCTCCTGAACCAGCGGGTGGCTAACCGATTCGACTTCATCAACCGCGAAGGCGGCACGTCCATGGATGCGGTGAAGGAAATCACGTATTGGGAGAAACGCGGTGACTACGGGGATTATCCATTATATAATCCGTGGAGTACGGTAATTCCGTACCGGATTGACCAAGACCTATTCCTGGAAGATGGTTCATTCCTGAAATTACGGTCCCTATCGCTAGGATATGATTTGACGGATTGGGCCAGCCAGCGGATCAAAGGAGCGGAGCGTCTGTATGTTTACGGGTCGGTATTCAACGTGTTCACGGTGAGCTCGTTTTCCGGTGGCGATCCGGAATTGGCCGGCTACAACGGCTATTACTCGGGCTACGGGATGACGATACCCCGCACATTTACTTTGGGAGTTAAATTGAGTTTGTAATGAAGCTACAGTATAACATGATAACAGGTAATTTATTCAGACGCTTTGTTCCTGCAGCCTTGCTGGTCCTGTGTTTGTTCAGCATGGGTTGCCAGAAGATGCTGGATGTCAATTCCACCCGTGCGGTTGGCGAGGAAAACATGTGGAACACGATGGAAGACTCCCGTGCCGCACTCATGGGGCTGTATGGGCTTACCCGTGCCGCACTGGTGGATAACAACGCCCATTGGGTCTATGGCGATGTCCGTGCCGGGGAATTCAAAAGCCCCAACCGGCCGGATCTGCGGGCGGTCATTGCCAATGACCTCACCGCTTCGTATGCATCCATCGATGCCCTTTCCAATTGGCGCCGGTTTTACGCGGCCATCAATGCGGCAAATATCTTCCTGGAGCGTATCCATGAAGTCAAAGAGGCAGACCGGCGGTATACCGACAACAACTTAACCGTGGATATCGCGCAAGCGCGGTTTCTGCGCGCCTTCTGTTATTTCTATATGGTGCGGGTGTGGGGCGATGTACCGTTGATTATCTCATCGCACGACGGGGCCTTCGAGAACAAGCCGCGCGACGACCAGGATAAAGTGATGGCGTGGGCGGAGCAGGAACTGCTTGCGGCAGCGGCCGACCTGCCCTATCGGTACAGCGTGAACGACGAGCAGCAGCTGGGCAACTATTATAATGAAGATGGCAGCAGGTGGAACGGTGCCCTGGCGCGGAAGCTTTCTGCTTACGGCGTACTCGCACACCTGGCCGCGTGGCAGCGCAATTATTCCAACGTGGCCACCTACACGGACTTCGTGTTGACCAACTTTATCCGGGCGAATAACAATTACGTAACCACATCGCACCTAACCGATGCCAACGGCTTTTTCTTCGATAAGCGCAATAACCAATTGTTGAGCTTCCACTTCCAATGGTCGTATGCCGACCATTCCTTTGCAGGGCATTTGGAAGAGCTTACGCTGGCTGCGCCGATCATCAACAAAAGCATGCCCGATATCTATCTGCCCAAAGACTCCATCCTGTCGATTTTCAGTGAGGCGAAAGACGAGCGGTTTAGCCTGGATACGCTGGGTTACCCATCCAACGAGCGGTATTTCACCAATTTCAACGGGAAGTACCCGATCTTCAGTAAGATCAAGTGCATCATGGGAGGGTCTACCACCAACGCAAACTTGCGTACCTACTCCAGTGCCGTGGTGTTTACGCGGCTGGAAGACCTCACCTTGCTGCGTGCAGAAGCGCTGGCCGTGCTGGGCGACCGCAATGGTGCCATCGAAAACCTGAATGTGATCCGTGACCTCCGGGGAATGGAACCCTACGATGAGGAGATCTCCGGTACGCTGCTGGAAGCCATCTTCCGCGAGCGGCAGCGGGAGTTGATGGGTGAGGGGCACCGTTGGTACGACCTGGTCCGTTATCACCGCATCAAACGGCATGACCCCGGGTTTACGCAGTTGATTGAGCAAGGGGGGATTTATTGGCCCCTGAGCCAGTCGTTGACGGGCCAGAATACATTATTGGAACAAACTGAATATTGGCAAAAATAACCACGAAGATGAGCGCAGTTTGGAATAGCTTGAAATACGTAGCCCTCGTTGCGGCAATTACGGTCGCTTCCTGCGGGGAAGATGAGGGGTACTACGCCCTGAAAAACCCTGCCGAAGGGTTCGATGGCACGGTGTTGGAATACCTGGAGAGTAAACCCGGAGTTTACGATTCGCTCCTCCGCGTGGTGCGGCGACTGGGGTTGGAAGACGTACTGCGCGACAGTACGGTTACGGTATTTGCCCCGTCAAACGCCAGTTTCCAATTGGCCCTCACCAACCTCAATAATTTGCGGAAACGGAACGATAAGGAGCCCGAATACCTCGACAATATAGACGAAGTACAATTGGATACCATGGTTGCCCAATACATCCTGCGTGGTAACTATCCGACCGATTCGTTGGTGTTGAAAGACGGATTGCAGCTATCGAGCGTGCGGTTCGGCTACCCCATGCATGCCCGGCTCAACGACAATTCGTCGTCGGGATACGTTACGGGCGGACCTACCTCGATCCAGTTTTCCGATACCAAACGGAGCCTCTTTGAGCGCGATTGGATTTCCACTACAACAGGGTCGGTGAACCTTACTGCCGCCAACGGGGTAGTTCACGTGTTGAATCCCGACCACGTTTTCGGATTCGATGACTTCAGCAGGCGGCTGACGTATATTCCGCCGCCACCCAACCTCTTTTTCCTCATTGGCGGTACGGTTTCAGCCGAACGGGAAGCCAGTGCGGGGCCCGATAGCCGTGAGGCATCCAAGTACGTCTTTGACGGCCACCCCGGCACGAAATTCCTCATCGGAAGCATGGGATCGGTGTGGTTGCAGTATGAGCTGAATGAACCGGCCGTAGCCAATGCGTATACCATCACCACGGGCTATGATTCGGAAGCCTACCCCGAGCGTGACCCTGCCGACTGGACCCTGGCGGGCTCAAACAATGGCGAAGAATGGGTAACCCTGGATAACCGCCTCGATGAAGAATTTGCACAGAATTCCATCACGCGCGTTTACCGCATCAATAACAAAACAGCCTACAAATTCTACCGGTTGGACATCACCCGGGTACGGAGTGGCAGTACGCTGCAGATTGGCGACTTTACGGTTAATAGAGATGAACAATAAAATCCTCCATAAGATGACTGAGAACTTAGGTTTCCTGCGGTTTGCGGTAGTATTGGCAGTGCTATCCACGGTTGCCTTAAGCTGTAAGGACCTGTACGACCTGCCGGCCGAGTCGGAATACCTTAGCCCGAATATCAACTACGCCAACCGGACGTTGGAGCCCATTATCGGGCGGACGGCAGAACTGGGGCAACCGAACATGGACAACTCCACACAACCCATGGAATTTGAGATTGTGAATGCGCGCTATGGCGATGGCCGGCCGGTGACCGATATCTTCCAGGTTCGGCCGGTAAAAGTGTGGATAGCCGATTACGACGGCGACGAAACCAGCCTCGAAGAAATCGAGGCGAAGCGGCGCGTCGAGGAGCGGCCGATATTTGAGGTGACCCCCTCCGGGAAGTTCATTTTTTGGGGATCATCCACCAACGCGCTCGTGCAGCCACGGCCATCAGACACGGTGCTGCTGGTACAGGATATCCGGTATTTTGACTTGAAAGTAACCAACGCCGGCGGTACAACCATCCTCAAGGATTTTCAATTGATCCCCTGGCTGGAACGTCCGTATGACCCGTCGGACGATATCAACCCGTATACAGGGGGCATCGCGCCGGATCCCGAAGATCCGCGCCACCCGCTGAAGCGTGATTACATCCGTCCATCGCTTGCTAATGTCATCGGTGCTGAATCTGACCGTAATTTGGGAACAGATAACGACGAGTTAGACAATGTGGTGGTTTACATCAGGCCGTTCGAGGGCGGCAATGGCCATAATTTGCGGTTTGTGTTTTGGGGGCCGGACTCAACAACAATCAATCCGGCCCTTTTTAACGAAACGGTGTGGGACGAACTGGTGCACGGGTTCAACCGCGTGGAAACCGACGAGTACGTACAGTATGATGTGGCCTACCCGATTCCATTGGCGGCTATCCAGACCGATTATACGTCCGGCCTGTCTGCTAAGACGAATTTCAGGTATTCCCGGATTGGATTCGGCGATGCCTTGATAACAGCAAATATAGGATTGAATTTCCGGATTTACCGCGAAGGGGATTGGCAGGTAATTTTCCATTTCCGTAATGAACTCCCAAAGTTTGAAGATGAATTTTGATCGTACTATGGATTTATTAAAACAACTATTGGTCAAGGTAATCATCGGCGTATTGGCCATGCTGGTTACGGTGGCTTGGGTAAATAAAGCCTTTGCACAAACGCAAGCGTATACCATCATTGTAGCCGGTGATGACAACCTGCCCATGCCTGAAGTAACGGTGGCCACGGCGAGCCCCAAACGCGATTTGGGGATTACCAACGTACGGGGGATGATCACGGTGAATGTGGCGCCCGGAACTACCCTGGTGTTTACATTTGTAGGCTACGAAACGGAGCGGATCCGTGTAACCTCTGGTCAGGAGCGAATTACCGTGCGCATGCACGCCTCGCAGCAAAGCCTGCAGGAAGTGGAAGTGGTGTCACGGGGTTACGTACAGCGTTCGCGCGAAACGGACCCGGGGTCATCGTACAAAATCTCCGGTGCGGAATTGCAGGACCGGCCTGTGGCGAATATTGAGCAGCTGCTGCAAGGGAAAGTGCCGGGCATGAACATCCAATTGAACACGGGGGCACCGGGATTCCGCGGCACCACGCAGATCCGCGGGCTCTCCACGCTTACCGTTACAGGTAGCGGCGACGAATCTTTCCTGCAACCCACCTCGCCACTGGTGGTGATAGACGGGGTGCCCATTGAAGGCGATGCGGCCAGCGAATACGGGTTTGATCAGCTGGGGCCCGGCGTGTCGCCCCTCTCCCTCATCCCACAGGAAGATATCGAAAGCATCGAAATACTGAAAGATGCCCAGGCAACCGCCATGTACGGCTCGCAAGGTGCTTATGGGGTGTTTATCATCACCACCAAACGCGGGCAATCGGAAATACCTCGCGTACGGTATAATGGGGCTGCATTTTTAAAGGCCCCACCTGCGCTGCGGCCCACGCTGGGCGGCGCACTGGAACGGCGGCTAAAGATTAAACAGATTCTGGAAAATGCAACAAGTCAGGGGAATATCGATAGGATTTCAAACACCCCAATGCTGTCTGATAGCCTGAATGCCTATTTCAACAACTCCACCGATTGGCAGTCGTTGTTTTACCGCACCACATATAACCAAACACACAACCTCACCATTGATGGAGGTGACCAGCAATTTAATTACAAGGCCAACCTGGGGTACTTTCAGGAAAAGGGTATCATTGAAAACACCGGATTTTCCCGCTATAATGCCAACCTGAATTTCCAGTATCAGCCCACCCCACGGTTGAGCTTCAAAGGGTATATGTACACCCAGCTCGGTAAACAAAATAAAGGCAGCGGGCAGGGGTTACTGCAGAAGGGGGTAGCCCGCAACGGTTTTGCCTCCACGCTGCTGCCGCCGCCGAGTTTCTACCTGGCCAGTTCCGACTACCTGTCGTCACTGACCACAGCCAACGACAACTACACCCGGGTGTTGCGGCCCGTGGTTGAGGCCAGTTTTATGCTCACCGACGCCATCCGGGCAACGACCTTCTTCAGTTACGAGTTCCGGTCAGAGGGCGAAGATACCTTCACCCCGGCGGCGGCAAACGGCCAGTTTGCCGAGGTTTACTCCTATACCGGCCGCGAATCGCAGTTGTACAGCCGAACGAACGTTACGTACTCGAAATCATGGGGCGATCGACATAACTTCTTCGCCAACGTCTTCAACGAAGTCCGTATGAAGGCGCGGCAGAATTCGGCCACCCGGCAAGAACGGACGCCAAATGACCAGTTTCAAGGGCCTTTGGGGTTTGACGGCGAGCGTTCGCGCGGTGGCGGTATTCTCGATTACCGCGATGAGCGTGCCGCTTCGTTCGCCGCGATGGCATCTTACGATTACATGAAGCGTTATGTCATCGATATGGCTTACCGCATCGACGGATCGTCGGGCAACGGGTTTGAAGACCTGTATTCCCGCAACCCTACCGTGGGTGTCCGTTGGAATATCCACCGCGAAAATTTCGGCGAGAATGCCGACTGGCTGGATCTGGCCTCCATCCGAGCCAGTTGGGGCATCAACGTGGTGCCCAACGGCACGTTGGAACGGATTTATGGAAAGTACAACATTGAAGGCAATTACAACGGTGAACAGGGCATTGGCCTCGATTTCGGCCAGATACCCAACCCGCGGCTCAAACCGACCACGTCTACCCAGTATAACCTCGGTGCAAACTTTACGGTTTTCAATGGGAGGCTTGACCTGATTTACGATACCTATTACAAGAAAGTGGATTACCTGCTGTTTGAGCAGCTCCTTTCAAACACAGTAGCATTCGATAGGTTGATCAGCAACGATGCAGGGATTACCAACTACGGACACGAGTTGGCCATTACGGTCCGGCCGCTGCCGCGTACCAACCCCTTGAACCTGACCATTTCGGTGAACGGCGCGTATAACAGGGATGTGCTGCTCAGGCTGCCCTCCGATTATGGTGGTCAGTTCATCCAGTCGCGACGGGACGATGATAATGAGTCGCAACGTTACATTTTACGGGTCGGGTTCCCGTCGCTCTCCAACTATGCACTCATTAACGACGGGGTGTATTCCACGGATGCGGACGTGCCCATTAACCCGGCAACGGGGCTGCGCTACAGCGTCCATGGCCAGCCTTTCCAAGCCGGCGACCCGATTTTCCGAGACCTGAACGGCGATTATATACTCGATGAAAACGATTATACTCGCATCGGTAATACCCAGCCTCTGGTTACTGGCGGATTCTTCATCGATGCCCGGTATAAAGGGTATGGTTTATCGTTCAATGCGTCTTACACCGCAAAGCGGACCATCCTGAACAACGCCATTGCCCAACGGCTCTCGTTAATGCAATTTCCGTATGGCACAGAGGCCGGTGGGCCGGGGCCCCAGGTGGTGGTTCCACTGGACGATCTGGACATGTGGCGGCAGCCCGGCGATATCGCCAAATACCCTTACGCGTACGATTATTCCCGGATCGGGATTATCGACCCGTTCCGCTATGACCAGACGTTGTGGGCCGAAGATGGGTCCTATTTCAAAATCAACAGCATTGTGGCGTCGTACCAATTCGACCCGCGGATTGCCCAGAGCTTCGGTCTTAACCGGCTGCGTGTGTACTTCTCTATGGATAACGTCTACACCTTCTCGAGTTACTCGGGGCCCAATCCGGAAAACGTCACCGCCCTGGGGCGTGATGTCTCGAATGGATACCCCGTGCCGCGGACATTTACTTTTGGTTGTAACATCGATTTTTAAGCGATATGCAAATGAAAATGGTTAATATTCATCAAATAAAACGGATTGCACTGGTTGCTCTGCTATGCCTAGCCGGGGGGTGCAAGGAGTTTCTCACCGTGGAGCCGCTTGATCGGCTAACGGGCAATAACTTTTACCTTTCCCGCGACGACGTGGAAGCAGCATTGGCCAATATGTATAGCCTGTTTTTCGACAAACTGAGCGAGTCGTGGGTCATCGGTGCCGTGGGTGAGGCCCGGAGCGGCGAGATGCGGGCTTCGCCCGAACACCGCGAACACGATACAAAAGAAGTGGTGGAAGTGCTGGGTAAGAACCAGCTGCTAAGGGCCATGAACACGTCGTTGTATAACGGCCTTTATCGTTTTGATTTGATTACCAACTGGGAGAATTATTACAAAGTCATCCAATCGGCCAACATCCTGATCGACAAGTTACAGGAGGGCATCCCGGGGCTCAGCGCCGCGGAGACCGATCGGTATATTGCTGAGTCGACCTTTATGCGCTGTTTTACTTATTTCTGGATGGTACGGCTTTACGGAGACGTGGTGTATTATACGGATCCATATCACTCCGATCCGTTGCCGCGCGAAGACATGGTATCTGTCATCAATAAATGCATTGCCGACCTTGCGCCACACAAAGACAACATCCCCTGGGTATATGGCGATGTCGCCCTGCGTGGTGCGCGGGCAAGCCGCGGCAGCGTCATTGCATTGCTGATGCACATGAACATGTGGAATGCCGGGTTCGACCTAAGTAACCGCGAATCGTATTACCGGCAAACCGCCACATTGGGCGAAGAAATTGTAAATAGTGGGCCATACCGGCTGTTGCCGATGGATGACGATGGCTGGGCCGAGGTGACCAAAGGCCGTTCGGAAGAAAGTGTGTTTGAATTTTACCGCAGTATCAATTATGGCGATAATGTACGGTTATTGGCGGCCTTTGGCGACCATTTCCTGCGGTGGCCGTATAAACACCCCCGGCAGGATAATTTCTATAGCCAATGTTATTATACCGCCGAATACATGGAACGCTTGTTTCCCAGTGGCGAGGGCGATAACCGCAAAGAGGTGTGGTTTGAAAACATGCTGGCCGATAACGGCCTGTTCACGGCGCGGAAGTTTGGCCTGAACGTTTACGGTACGGACAATGAGAGCACCAACCCGGATAATACGTATATGATTTTCCGCTACGCGGGTGTCATATTGCTCTGGGCGGAGGCATTGGCAGAAGTGGCGGAAAACGACAAGGCAGTTACCGCATTGAATATGGTACGTCAACGCGCCGGTGCTGCTTTTTACCAAGGTGGAGGCGGGCAGGCGCTGAAAGATGCCATTTTCCTGGAACGGAACCGGGAAATGTTTGGCGAGGGCCACCGGTATTTCGACCTGATACGCACACGCCGTATTTTGAACTCCACATGGACCGCTTGGCCGCTCAACCTCGATCAGTTTAACCGCCGCGCATGGACGTGGCCAATCAGCGGTGCGGCATTGCAGTTCAATCCGGAGATGGTGTTGAATGATTATTGGTTGCCGGGTGGCGGGGGAAGTTAACGATGGCATGCGTATGATGTTTTTTAAAGCAGATTAGGAGTATGGAAAAGACCATGAAAATAATAATGATGCTGGTGGGTTTTGCCGTGATGGCTACCGCCTGCAAGAAAGACGATTACTACATCGATGGTGGACGGGCCATTGCGACCTTTGATGGCACCATCCTCGAATACCTGGAAGCACATCCGGTCCATTTTGATTCGCTGGCCCAGGTGATCCGCCTGGCGGGCTTGGAAGATGTATTCAACAACGATACGTTGACATTTTTTGCGCCCAACGACCGGAATATCCGCGAGCTGATCGGTGATTATCGCCGGGGAGGGGTAAATACGGAACTCTATCGGTTAAACCGCGACACCATCCAGCAACTATCGGATATCGATCCGCTGATCTGGCGGAAGTACCTGCTGCGTTACATGTTCCACGGCAAGAATATGCTCGCCGATTATCCGCAGGTCGACTTTAGTGTGTTGAACGCGTTCCCGGGGCAGAACTACTATTCGTACGATAATACGGTATGCAATATCGGAGTGGAATTTCACGATGCCGATGCGAATGGAAGTGTATTAAAGTATGGTGGGTACCGGCAACTGGCCATATCATACATTCCAAATGTGTCCTTTCCATTCGCCGATTGGCAGCGTGTATATGTGATCTCGTCCGACATCCAGCCAACGAACGGCGTGGTGCATGCGTTGGCCTACTTAAATTCCCGGTTTGGTTTTGATAACCGGATGTATTTTGACATAATTGATAGTAAACGATAGCGAAATGAAGAAAATGAATAACCCATACCGACTCGTTATCGGAGTGATGATCGGACTCATTTCGGTCCTTTCGTGCAAGGAAGACATTAAGTTTTTCGGCGAGCCATATGAACCGGGAAAGGAAGGCGTTGGTATTTCCATAGACCGCACGCGTCCGCCGGTTCCTGCCTCCGGCGAGCCGGGAACGGTGATTGCTGTAGAGGCTACCGGGCTATTGCCTTATAAAGACCAATTGATTTTCCGTTTCAACGGCGAGCAGGGCGAAATCCAGGAGGTCACCGAAGAAGGGATCAAAGTAATGGTGCCCACGTTTGCCAGTACCGGCGTCTTATCCATTTCGGTGGATGATGTGGTGGTATTCGGGCCCGAATTTGACGTGGAGGGAAACGTACGGATAGACCCGACGTTTGCCGCCACCCAGGGCGCAAATGGGCAGGTAGCCGATATTCTCTTTACTAACGACGGGAAGATGCTCGTGGTAGGCGGCTTCAATAATTACGACAACAAAGGTACGGTGCGGCCCATTAACCGGATAGCCAGCGCTTTCCTTGATGGTGCTTATGACCCGTCATTCCGGTCGGGTATCGGAACGAGCGGCTTCATCAGTTCCATTGTGCAGCTGGATGATAAGTACTTTATCGGTGGCTCGTTTTCCGATTATGCCCAGCAGCGGAGCAATATCAGTAACATCACCATGCTCAATAGCAACGGCACAATCGATACGATGGGCATTGATACCTGGCGTAGGCCAGACCAAGAGGATACCACGCAATATTTTTCGCGCTTCAATGGCGGGGTGCACGGCGGTGGTATAGGCAAGGTGTACAACCAAGACAACAAGCTGTTGGTTACCGGGGCTTTCCGCTACTACGTGTCGCGGCAGTACGACAAGGCCAATCGGTTAGAGACACGTGATACGGTTATTATCGATAGCATCGAAATGCGCCAGCTGGTACGGTTCAACCGCGATGGTACGCTGGATAAAACATACCGTTATGACGAGTCGACCAATAAGAGCCCGATAGGGGCAAATGCAGCGGGCGTTGCCTCCATTTATCACGAAGAAGGTGCGTTGGCCGGTAAACTGCTGATATATGGCCAGTTCAGTAAATTCGACGACCGGGACGTTGGCCGCATCTTACGGCTCAATGCCGACGGTACCATTGATGAAACATTCAATGCGGGGCAGACAGGCTTTGATTTTGATGTTTACGAGGTTACATACAATAAAACCACGAGGAAGTATATGGTTTGCGGCTATTTCCGATCGTATAACGGTACACCCGTTGGCCAGATCGTATTGCTCAACGAAGACGGCTCGCTGGATGATTCATTCCAAGCCAAGACGTTTACAAACGGAAACCCCACCTATGCCCGTCAATTAGCCAACGGATTGGTCTTCGTATCGGGCAATTTCCAGCAATATGGTGGGGTGGTGCGGAACGGGATCATGTTCCTCGACGCGGCAGGCAACCTCGCCGAGGGGTACAACAACATTGGTACGTTCCGTGGGTCGGTATCGGAAGTGTTCGAAACCCGGTCGGCCGACAATAAGCCCGCATTATTGATTATCGGCTTTTTTGACCAGTTCAATGGCGAGCCGGCACATAACATCCTTCGCATTTTACTCGATTAAGCAATTGGATATGAGCAACAAAATAAAAGGAATAATGGTAATGGTTGCGCTGTTGGGGGTGTTTGCCTGCCAGGAGCAATTCGGTCGGCTGATTCCGGAAACGGACCATAGCGACACGGTTGATGTGCAATACGGCGACCCCAAGGTACTATTGGTGATTGTGGATGGTGTCCGCGGACAGTCCATCCAGGAAATTGAACCACCCACGGTGCGCAGCTTATTGAACACGGCTATCCACTCGTGGGTATCGGTGAGCGACGAAGGTACGGTGGAGCCGGGTGCAAACTGGGCGAGCATGCTTACCGGCGTGTCCAAGAGCAAGCACGGTGTGCTGAATAATGATTTTGACAATGCCGATTTTGACGCATTTCCGCCCATGTTCGAACGGCTTCGCGAAGCCGATAATACCATCCAGTCGGCGCTATACACCTCGTCTGCACTTTTCGGTTCGGCATTTAGCGAATCGGCCGATCAAGCCGAGGTGCTGGCGGATGATGCGGCGGTTACCGCAGCAGCGGCCGCTGCACTGGTTGCAGGCGACGAAGATGTATTTACGGTACATTTTACCAGCCCCAACGCGGTTGGTGCTGCGCAGGGCTACGATGCCTCGGTGCCGGCGTACCGGGAGGCCATTATGGATTTCGACACCCGGCTGGGGGAGCTGCTCACCGCCATGCGTTCCCGTGCGGATTTCGACACCGAAAAGTGGTTGGTGGTGGTCACCTCCAGCATTGGCGGTGATTACCCGGTAGCCGACGACGATAACGACAACACGATTTTCAGTCGGCCGCTGAACAATACGTTTACCATTTTCAGCTCACCCACGTACAAAACACGCTATATCGCTAAGCCGTTCGCGGGCAACCGCTACCAGGGGAATTTCATCCGTTTTGACGAACGGCTGTACGGCACCGTAACAGACGAAGGAGACAACTCGGTCTATAATTTCGGGGAGGGATCATTTGCCATTGAGCTGAAAGTAAAGAAGAATAAAACCATCAACCAGATCTATCCCGCACTATTGAGCAAACGCGGTGAATGGAATACAGAAACCGACTCGATCGGGTGGACGGTCTTCCTGGAAGATAACTATTGGCGTTTCAACGCCCGCGGCACCACGGGCGGTGGCCAGATTTCCGGCGGCGAACTGTCAGACGGAACGTGGAACAGCATCGCCATCGTGGGGCGTATCGTCAATGGTGAGCGGGTGATCATCACGTATACGAATGGCGTGAGAAATAATGAGGTTAATGTGAAAGACTGGGGTGCCATCGACAATGAACAACCGTTGCGCATCGGATATATGGGCCCCAATGAAGACTGGGACCCGGATGCCTTCATTTCCGATGTGCGCATCTGGAAATTAGCATTGGCCGAAGAGGTAGTAAACCAGTACGCCTGCGAGATTGGGGTAGACGAGAACCATCCGTATTACGATGCGTTGGCGGGCTATTGGCCGGTGACGAATTATGATGATGGCCAGATTGAAGACCTGGGGCCATTGGGTAACCACGTGGAGCTTTCCAACACCGGCGAGTCTTCGGTGCACCTCAACGAGTTGATTTGTGCCCCCAGCAGCGAAGATCTGGCGGCAAACGTGCCCCGTGCCGTGGATGTGCCTTTGCAGATACTTACATGGCTCAAAGTGTTCGCTGAAGAGAATTGGCAATTGGATGGCCGGGTTTGGATAGATCAGTAAATAATGACGACAATGAAATTACGCATTTTTCCATCAATCTGTTTAGGGGTCGCCGCGCTAGCTATGGCATGCAGCGACACTAAATTGGAAGATTTCGGCATTGAAAGCGGAACCCCCGTTACGGTTGAAACGGGAGCGGTGGCCGACGGGATTACTAAAACCGGTGAGACGGTAACCATCCGTGTGGGCGTTACGTTATCGGCACCGGCGTCGAAAGCCTTTCAGGTAGAGCTTCAATTGAACCCCGATACCGTGGAGCAACTGGCGGCGACGGGGCAACTGGATGGAGCATTCCCTTTTCCATCGATTGGAACAACGCTGCCCAATGTGGTCAATTTTACCTATGGCGCGTCGGAGAGCACGTTCCCTGTAACGTTCAGTATCACCGAACTGGAGAAATTTTATGGCGAGAAGATCGCCATAGCCGTCGATCTCGTAAACCCCGGCAAGGGTAACCAACTCACATCGGAGACGACAACGCTGATCGTGATGAATACCACGGACCTCCTGGCGATGGAGGATATCCACTACGTATCCATCGCCAATGGCGGCGGCGGTGAATTGGAAGTGCGGAACCGACGGAATTATACCATCTCATCCGATGGGGTAAACATACCGCTTGGTATTTCATTGGTGGGCCAGCCGGGCCGCTTTTTTGATGTGAAATCAAAAGCTTCGGCCGATACGATCCAAAAATTGATTGCCGACGGCACGCTACCGCCGAATACGGTTGCCCTTACATCCGAACAATTTGAGTTGGACTCCAGTTTACGGGTTTCCAGTAATACGTCGCGTGGCGAAATGGGGATGATTGTACCCATGTCGGTGATCAACGAAAACGTAGATAAGGTATTAGCCATACAGGTCGAAATTACCGAAACCACCCGGCATTTGATCGACCCGGAAAAGAGCTACGTTATTGTGGTCATCTATCCGGAGTTTGTCATCGAGACGGATGTGACCGAGCTGGGCACGCTCAGCGTGAGCCGAGATAACAACGGCGGCCCCGACAACAACGAGGGCTCCCCGAAACTGGTGGATAATAACATCAATAGCAAGTTCCTCCAGTCGAACTTCTCGGGCGATCTATGGGTACAGTTGGTGTTTGACGAGCCGCAATTGGTAGGGGCCTACACGATGACATCGGCAAATGATGCGCAAACCAGGGACCCGAAGACATGGGACCTGCAGGGGTCGATGGATGGCGAAAACTGGGTGACGCTGGATAGGCGGCAAGATGAGGAGTTTGTGGGGAGGTTCCAGACCAAGCGGTACGATTTTGAAACCAACGTGGCATACACCCATTATCGGCTCAATATCACCGAAAACTGGGGGAGCTCCCTGTATCAACAGGCCGAATTACGGCTGATCCGTGTGCCGTAACGGTTCATCCATAGCGGTAGGTAAATTTATGAAATAGCTAAGCAAGCGAATAGCGATATGAATACGAAGATCTTTATAGGCTGGGCACTATTAGCCCTGATCATTTGGGGGTGCAGTGATAAGGAAGTTATCGAACCGCCCAAGGAGGAAGAGCCGAAGCCAACAGCGGACTTCTCTTTCGGACAGGTATCGGAAGATGATCCCTTTACGTTTAAGTTCGACAATGCGTCGACGAATTTTGCCGTTTCGCGATGGGAATTTGGTGACGATAGTACCTCCATCAACGAATCACCCACGCATACATTTCTGAAAACCGGCGTGTTTAATGTGAAATTGCGTACGGAAAATAACGACGGCTATTGGGCACAGCGAGAAGTAATCATCAACCTGCCGGCCGACTCGCTGTTGAAGTTGAATGCATCATCGGGCGACCCCGGATTCATGAGTTTAAGTTACAACGCAGTAATGCCCTTGCAGGAAGTGCGCTGGTTTGCCGGTGCCGACACCAGTGAGTTTATCACGGCCGGCCCATCGGTGGATGTTGCCGTTGAATCGGGCCGATTGGATGATCTTACCCTGAAAGGCACTACCGCCAATGGATCGGTGGTGGTGGTGTACGGACAGGTGACGGACCTGGGTTTGGTGCGTGATGTGACCAACGAGGCCAATTTAACGGTGTCCCGGGATAATTCCAACGGCCGCGAATCGGGTGAAGGTTCGCCGAAATTGATAGACAATAACACCGAAACCAAATTCCTGCAGTTCGACTATGTCGGCGACCTGTGGTGCGAGCTAGGCTTCTATGAACCCGTGGCCATCTCGGGATACTCCATGACCTCGGCCAACGACGCCGACGGCCGTGACCCGTTGAATTGGAATCTCGAAGGTTCCAACGACGGTGAAACCTGGGTGACATTGGATGTCCGCGAGGGTGAAGATTTTCCCGAGCGCTTCCAAACCCGTACGTTTCTTTTTAATAACACCACGCCATACCTGGTCTACCGATTGAATATCACCGAGGTCAATTCGGGTAGTTTGTTCCAGTTGGCAGAGTGGCGGGTATTATCGTTTCAGAATTGACGCTATACAAACATATCCGGTATATTTCCGTCATGCTGTTCATCGTCGGGCAGACGTGCTGGTGTGCTGCGCAAGCGCCATTGGATACGGTCGTAGCCAGGTTGCAAGGATGGGAGCATCAGCATCGGCCGGAGCGGGTGCACATCCATACCGATAAACCCTACTATTTAGCCGGCGATACCATCTGGTTAAAAGCCTACACGGTAATTGGCGCCGACCATCAGCTCTCCGGCTGGAGTGGAGCCGTATACGTCGATCTGATTTCCGAAACGGATTCGCTGGTCGCAGCGCTGAAACTGCCGTTGATGGCGGGGCTGGCCAAAGGAAATATCGATCTGCCCAATCACCTGCGGGCCGGTAACTATCGCCTGCGGGGGTACACCCAATGGATGCGCAATGCCGGACCAGCTTACTTTTTTGATGAATTGATTCCTGTCGGCACCATGTCGGAGGGCATACTAAAGGCGAATGCCAGCTACCAGTATCAACCCGATGAAAAGGAGGTGATCACGACCATTAGCTATACCGACGAGCAGGGGAGCCCATCCGTTGGAACCCCCGTTCGCTACGTGGTGAAATCTTCACAGGAACAAATCCGGGTGGGCAACGGGAAAACCGATGCCGACGGCCGCATTTCACTCGGATTCAAACCCAAAGAGGGGTACGATACCTTGACGATGTATATCGAGACGACGATTACCGAAGATGGTCGTAAACAGACACACAAATTTCCAATAAAATCCACGTTCGGCGATTTTGACGTCCAGTTTTTTCCAGAAGGGGGCAGCGCTGTTGCAGGCTTGCGTTCGCGTATCGCGTTTAAGGCCATTGGTACGGATGGATTGGGTCTGGATATCAAAGGAGAAATATTGGATAGCCAAGGTAAGGTGGTTGCCAACCTGGAAAGTGCCCATGCGGGGATGGGGGTATTCTCCATGCTTCAAGAGCCTGGGCAGACCTACCGCGCACGCGTGAGCCTGGCGGATGGCAGCACCAAGGAATTTGAACTGCCAGCGTCCGTTACTTCGGGCTACGTGCTTTCTGCTTATGCGCAGCACGATCTGGGCGAGGTGTTGATCCGCTTACAGGCTACGGAAAATCGGTATGGACCGGTCGGTTTGATGTTGCACCGGCAGGGGCAGGTCTATTACGCGGATAACCTTTCGCTCTCGGCACCGATGACGGTGCTGCGCTTACCGGTAACTGACATTTCTTCGGGCATTGTGCAACTTACGCTGTTTGACGCCACTGGGAAGCCGGTGAATGAGCGGGTGCTATTTATCGAAAATGCCGATACGTTAAGGTTTGGCGACAACGGCTGGCCCGTACGAGCCGACGGGCGCGCGTCAACGACCTTGGATTGGAACACGACAGATTCAGCGGGTCACCCTGTGCTTGCCAATTTTTCGGTGTCCGTAACCAATGAAAATGCACTACCGGTAGCGCACGGATCGGAGCGCACGATTTTTTCGCAGCTGCTGCTCCGTTCGGACCTGAAAGGGTACGTTGAGCAACCCAATTATTACTTTTCCGACGTAACGGATGAGAAGCGTGATCACCTCGACCTGCTCATGATGACGCAGGGCTTCCGACGGTTCCTCTGGGACGAACTTCTAAACGACAGTGAGGACATGGCCAAACTGCCCTATCCGGTCGAGAAAATGGTCAGTTCGATCAGTGGCAAGTTATTATCCCTGCGCAACCAGAAGCCGGTTCCCAACGGACGGGTTACCCTGTTTTCTACGAATGCCAATGTAGCCTTGGATACGGTGACTAACGAGGAAGGCGAATTCGTGTTTGATAACCTGATGTTGACCGATAGCATCAAGTTTACGGTGCAGGGCCGCACGGCAAAAGGTGGCGATAAGGTAGAGGTTGTTTTGGACGCTCTGCCGGGTTTGCCGGTAAGTGCGACGAAGAACCGTGCCGACCTTATGCTCGATGTTCCGACTGCCGTGGCGACCTATACCCGGCAGGCCATGGCGAGCGACTCCCTGTTGCAGACGTTGGGGCTGGAAAGCCGTATCATCCACTTGGATGAAGTAACCGTTACCGCTACCGGGCAGTCCAGGTTTGCACAGTCGGCCAACATGAACGGGCCGGGCAACGCAGATCAAATCATTACGGGCAATGAGCTTACGGCATGCCTAACGCTACGCGCTTGTTTGGAGGGACGTTTGGCAGGGGTGGTTTTTCGGACAACGCAGACCAACTTCGGTCCCGTTGGGATACCGCACAGCACCCGCGGCGGCGCGATGCTGGTGGTGGTGGATGGATGGACGATGGACCCCAATAGCGAATCCGGTCAGTCTGATATCGGTGGCATTTTCGAGCAGGGCATGCTAGACGCTTCCCAAGTTGTCAGCATTGAAGTGCTCCGTTCGCCGTCCCTGACAACCGTTTACGGCCTCGGCGGCCGGAACGGGGTGATTATCATTACCACCCGTGGCTGGCAGCCCGGCGCAACGCCCAATTACGATACCAAGCTATACGCTCCTAAAGGCTTCAGCAACGTCCGTGAATTCTATTCGCCTAAATACGGTACGTCCAAAGTCTCCGATGCCATTGCCGACCGGCGGACCACGGTGTATTGGAACCCCGATGTGAGCACCGACGCTTCCGGAAGCGCCAGTGTCCAATTTTTCAATGCCGCTGGGCCGGGTAGCTACCGCGTGGTGATTGAAGGGATTGGGGCCGGAGGACAACTGGGAAGGAAGGTTTTCCGTTATCACGTTGATTAAACCCAGAATATTCATTAGCACTTCTATTACGTGCTAAAACTGCTTCAAATTCAGTCGCTTCGCTGATATTTTCGGCCTCACATAGCGTTGCTATGCCTCAGCCTCCAAACATCCTGACTTTATTGCAGTTACAGCCCTCATTACGAAAGCTAATGAATAATCCGGGTTAAAAATCAAAAAATATTTCTGGCGTAAGGGTAAAAGGCGGCGAGGTTGTCAATGTAGCTAAATGGAAGTAACTTTGGCCAAAAGCGAAACAGTGACGTATCCCGGTCCCGAAACAGCCTTCGAGGAGGCCTTCAAAAGCAACTTCAAAGCATTGCATGCCTACGCATACTCCGTGCTTCGGGATGAACCGATGGCGGAGGAAATCGTGCAGAATGTATTTCTGAAATTGTGGGAGAACCGGGAACGGATGGCGATCCACACCTCCCTGCGGGCTTATCTCTACAAATCGGTGTACCACGAAAGTTTGAATTACCTGAAACACAAGAAAGTGCAGCGTAGGTATATGGAAGAAGCGATGGTGGAACACAAACGTCGGCAAGCCGACGAAGTGGTGGCCGACAGTGAGCTGCGACGCCAGTTGCATGCCGCATTACAACGGTTGCCCGAGAAATGCCGCACGGTATTCCAGCTCAGCCGCTTTGAAGAGCTGCGGTACCACGAAATTGCCGAACGGCTGGGTATTTCGGTGAAAACCGTGGAAGCCCATATGGGGAAGGCACTGAAACTGTTGCGGCTTAGGTTGGCCGACTTCCTGCCGTTGTTGATTGTTTTATTATCAAATCTATGCTGTTATGGATGATGCATTGTTGATGAAATACCTGCTGAACGAAGCGACTGAGGAGGAAGCCAAAGCCGTGCGCCGTTGGGTTGCCGCACATCCAGATAATAAACGTCACTACACCCGTATGGAACTGATCTGGGAGATTAGTAAGTCGGTCGGCCCCGAGAGTGGGATAGACGAGCAGGAAGCTTGGGAGCGCTTTACCGCACGTTTGGACGGCGCGGACCACGCCGCCGCGCCGTCGTCAGCCAAAACGCTCATCCGGCGAATGGGGTGGACGCGTATCGTAGCCGTGCTGGTTATCGCATTATTTACGGCGTTCGCCGGCTATTATTTTGTTGGTGTACGTATCACTGGCGATCGCCTCATGGGGGCGGTGCATGAGACAACCAATTTAGTAGATACGGATACGCTCGCGGATGGGTCGGTCATCACGCTAAGCAAGTTTGCCTCGTTGCGTTTTTCTCAGGGGTTATTCCAGCAGAAGCGAGCGGTCGAACTTCGTAAGGGGTCGGTGTTTTTCGAAGTAGCACACGACCAGGATAAACCTTTCGTCATCCAGTCGGGCAAGGTGACCGTAACGGTACTGGGTACTTCGTTCCACGTAAGCCGAAACGGCGACGAAACGACGGTCATCGTCGAATCGGGCAAGGTAAAGGTGACCGGGCTTGATAAGACTGTGGAGCTGGAAGCCCGGCAGAAGGTGACGATCAACACCAATACCCGACAATTTGAAGAACGTACGGTAATCGGTGTGCTCGACCATACCCCGTTATGGCGTATTGCCGAGATGCTGGAGGATGCGTACGGCGTGGAGGTCACCATTGGCAACGAGACGATCCGCGACCTGCCGATGACGACGACCCTGCACCAGGGTACGCTGGACGAGACGCTGCGTGTGATCACGGAAACGTTGGGGGTAACCGCCACACGGCGAGGTAATCAGTACGTGTTCAATTAGTTTGGGAATGCGGTATCGTCTGATGGTTGCCGGTTTGTTGCTGATGGGATTTACCTGCGGGGCCCAACCGTATCTGGCGCGCGAAATCACCGTTAATGGTACGGATGTCCAACGTTTGGGCGATTTGCTGGATTCGATAAGCCAGCGGCAGGCATTCTATTTTTCGTACAACAGCGACGTGGTAGCTACCGATAAACAGATAAACATGCCGCCCTATCGCGGTACGTTGGTGGGTTTCCTCGAACAAGTGTTTGGTGCCGACTACGTATTTAAGGAAAGCCCTGGTTACGTCATTATCCGTTATGCACCGCGACTGATTGACCTTACGGTACATATAGAAGAACGGCGGGGCAGGCCCTTGTTGGTGGAGGGGAAGGTGAAAGATGCCGGTAACGGAATGGGCATTAACCAAGCCAGTGTTTACGAGCGGAATGTGCTCGTGTCTACGTTATCGGACCCGGGAGGAAATTTTAAACTGGCTTTCCGGCGGCCCAACGAGACGATATGGCTAACCATTAGCAAAGAAAATTACCGGGATACGACCATCGCGCTCTTGCTACCTGTGGAGGTGGGTTCGAAAGCTGCGGCGAGGCGGTATTGGTTTTTTCCCGAAAACGATGGTGCCGGACTGGAAGGGACGGCGTTCGGGCGCTTTTTTACCAGCTCGAAACAACGCATACAGCGGATCAATCTCGACGGGTTCTTCGCCTATAATGCCTATCAGATATCCCTCACCCCGCGGATAAGCTCCCAAGGCTTGTTCAATAGTCAGGTGGTCAACCGAGTTTCGTTGAATATCATCGGCGGACACACCGCTGGCGTGAATGGCATTGAGGTAGGTGGTGTGTTCAATGTCAACCAGCGAGACGTTGGTTATTTCCAAACCGCCGGACTGTTCAACCTGGTGGGCGGGCAGGTAAAAGGCGTGCAAGTGGCCGGGATATCCAATATCGTGGCCGGCGACGTGTTGGGCATACAAGTGGGTGGTGTAAGCAACCGCGCTGGAGATGTAAAAGGCATGCAACTGTCTGGTGTGTTTAATGTGGCCGACAATGTGCGAGGGGTCCAACTAGCGGGGTTGGTCAATATTGCCGATAGCAGTGATTATCCCATTGGATTGGTCAATCTGGTGAAAAATGGCGGGCGGAGAGTTGGCGTAGGCGTCGCCGAGCCTGGCATGGCCTGGTTGACTTTCCGCTCGGGCGGCAAGGTGATGTACGGGCTTGTCGGTGTTGGTTATGGTGTGGATGGTGGGGCGCAACAATACGGTCTGGAAACGGGGTTGGGCGCCCATCTGCTAACAGCGGGCATGTTTGGGTTTGATGCGGAGATTGCCAATCTGGCCAGCACCGGATTCGAGAAAAACAGTAGGTCGCGGCAATCGCTTCGGTTATTGCCGAAGCTCCGTATCGACCATCATTGGGCGGTAATGGGCGGTCCCGTGTTAACCTACGGTTATCGAGGTACCGATAGCGGCCGCAAAAAAACGTTGCACACTGGTCTATACGGTGGCCTCACATACGGATGGTAGGCCCATCAAAACGGTATTTTATATTATTTTTGCCTTTGTGGGTAGGTTACGCTTTTATTTCGACGGGCTGAGGCACTTCTTTGTGGCGCATTCTCGCCATGGCACCCATTCACCCTTCGTTTATCGTCTAGTGGATGAAGTGATTTATGCCAAACGCCTGCCTGGCGAACCACGGGATAAGGCTAAACGCTTGACCGCGCGGCTTATTGATCGGTTTCAGCCAGACATGGTGTTTATACTGGCTAACGAACCGATACCAACAGCTCGCCCAGATTTCGTTATTGTCGACGCTGGTACGCTCGAAGAGCCTGTCGCCCAATTAGAAGCATTGTGGCCGCAACTCCATGCCGGCAGTGTAATGGTGCTGCCGGGTATCTACCGCGATACGGGGGCAAAAGCGCTGTGGAAATCCATTAAAATCAAGCCTGAAGTAACGGTAACGATCGATTTATTTCACGTTGGGCTGGTATTCTTCCATGCCGGGCAATGCAAAGAGGATTTTAAGATCAGGTACTGATCGTTAAGGCTGTAGTGCTTCCAGGTTCACCAGCTCCGCCGTAAGCTCCTCGTCGGTAAACGAATGATCACGCAGCTTGCCATCGAAATAATCCTGATAGGCCGCCATATCCACAAATCCATGACCGCAGAGATTGAAAAGGATGGTTTTAGATACCCCTTCTTCCTTGGCCTTGTTGACCTCCCGGATCACTTGGGCGATTCCGTGGTTCGCTTCTGGGGCAGGGACAATCCCTTCGGCCTTGGCAAATAGGATGCCGGCCTCGAAGCATTCCAGCTGCTGGATGGCCTGTGCTTCAATAAGTCCGTCTTTGAGTAATTGACTGCACAATACACTGGCCCCGTGGTAGCGCAAGCCACCGGCATGGATAGCCGCGGGTGTAAAGGTATGCCCCAGGGTATACATGGGCAACAAGGGGGTGTAGCCCTGCGTATCGCCGAAATCGTACATGAATTTCCCTTTGGTGAGTTTGGGGCAGGAGGCGGGTTCTACGGCCACACAGCGTAGGGGTTTGCCTGCAATTTTATCTTGTATGAAGGGGAAGGATAGGCCCGCGAAGTTGGACCCGCCGCCCAATGGGGCAATGATAATGTCGGGGTAATCGCCGGTATATTCCATTTGTTTCTTCGCTTCCTGGCCGATGATGGTCTGGTGGAGCAGCACATGGTTGAGCACGGAGCCCAATGCATATTTGGTATGCTCATCGCCCACGGCCATTTCGATGGCTTCCGAGATGGCTAAACCCAGGCTCCCCGGCGTATCAGGGTTAGCCGCAAGCGCATTCCGGCCGGCTTGGGTGTGGTTGGTGGGCGACGAGTGGACTGTTGCGCCAAAGGTGTTCATCAGGATTTTCCGGTAGGGCTTCTGGTCGAAGCTGATCCGCACCATGTAAACCTCGCAGTCGATTCCGAATTGGCTGCATGCAAAGCTCAATGCGGTGCCCCATTGGCCAGCCCCGGTTTCGGTGATGATGCGTTTTACCCCAGCCTGTTTATTGTAGTAGGCCTGTGGGATAGCCGTGTTGGGCTTGTGTGAGCCGCTGGGGCTTGTCCCTTCGTACTTGTAATAGATTTTGCAATCCGTGCCCAATGCCTTTTCCAGGTTGGTGGCCCGAATCAAGGGTGTGGGCCGCCAGATGCGGTAGGCTTGCTGCACTTCTTCCGGGATGTCGATATACCGCTCTGCCGATACTTCCTGCTCAATGAGTGCCATCGGGAAAATAGGGGCGAGGTCGTCCGGGCCTACAGGCTGTTTGGTAGCGGGGTGGAGCGGCGGCAACGGCTTGTTGGGCATGTCGGCCACGATGTTATACCATTGGGTAGGTAGGTCGCGTTCGTTCAGAAGAATTTTCTTTTCCATGTAATTTTACGTGTTTATTAACGAGTTAGGTGTGCGCTTCTAATGTACGAATTTTGGTTGAGGTTCATAACGGCACCAGCGATAAATTGCCGTTTGGCCAACGACGGGACGGCTAATGCGTGGCGGCGGCTGGATACGCGTGCTAGCAAAAATGCAGTGGGTTTTCGGTAATCGCAATTGCGAACTCCCTTCGTGGTAATGGGCCATGGCCGGGTGCATTTGGGACGCATACGTAAGTTATTGGGTGTTGCCGATAGGTCATTGGGCGGTGTGGGAGATCAGTTGGGAGCGCTTCCTGCATTTAGGGGAACCCCCAGCGAGGTTAAGGGGATCGGGCCGGGGGGTGTGGGCAGTGCCTGCTTGTTATTGGTATACAGGCTCCCGGTACTGGGCGGCAGGTATACGCGGTTTGGAAATGCCGCCATGTTGTAGGGATATGGGGGAGTGATGCTGGGAAAAGAAGGATTGGTTCTGGGGATCGGTGCATCAGTTTTGGGAATGGCTGTGTTGTTTACGGGTAATGATTTCATGTATTCGGGTAATGATTCAATTCGTATGGGAAATGAGGTGAAGTCAATTCCGATGAATTTAGTACTTTTGGGAAATGGTAAGTTGTTATGGCGTATGTGATTTATGATTTCAGCAAGGAGAAAGATGCCGATTTGGACGCTTTAGCCGAATCAATCATTACGAAGTTAACCGACAATGAACACTTTCCCGATCCTGAACCGGCCTTGGCTACGGTGCGCCGGCATTTGGAAGCATACCGGGGCGCGCTGGTGGAAGCGGCCGGTGGCGATCGGCTGAAGGGTGAGTTAAAACGTGCGTGTAAGAAGCAGCTCGCCGGTTCGCTCCGCAGCCTGGCACTGTATGTGGAGCGCGAATCAAGGAGCGATCGTGCGGCCATCTTGAGTGCCGGTATGGAATTGCGGAAATCCGCCGAACGGATCGATAGGATGCCGCTTCCGCATCGCTTCCGCGTGAAGTATGGCGAGCCCGGCAGTGGAACGGCCGTGGTGAGCGCCGGGCGTTTCGAACCCGCATTGATGTACCGTTTCGATTACCGGCTGGCCGGTTCCGGGGAATGGACAACCGTCATCTCCAGCTATTCACGCATCACGATTGACGGGTTGCAAAGCTATAGGCATTATGAGTTCCGCGCAGCCTATATCGGTAGGGGCATTGATCCCGAACCCCGCTTTGGCGAAACCATTACCACCATCATTCTCTAAAGTGCGTATTTCTTTGTTTTTTTTTGTTGACCTTTCCATCTCAACGGCGACAATCCCAATCAGGTAAAGGATTATTACGATTTAATCCGCAACGGTTTGTTTTGTAACACAAAAGTTGCGGGTGGTACGGCAATAATTTACGATGTTCGCATGCAACTAATTCGGTAACTGCGCGTCTCAACATAATGAGCCTCGGCTTTGGACGGCAAAGGACCGCACATGAATGTATTAATTTTAACCAAAATCGTATGAAGTACGCATTGTTAGCAACTGTAGTGGGTAGCCTGTTTCTGGGTGCGCCTGCTTCGGGCCATGTAGCGGTATATTCGCTGCAGGACACCCTTCCTAAAAACCAACCGGACACCGCGAAGGTGACGCCGCCGGATAGCACCGCAAAGGCGGCAGCAGATTCAGTGAAGAAAAAGAAAGACGAGAAACCCAGTGTGGACGATAAGGTGAAGTCGAGCAAGAAGATCGACGGACTTTTTACGTTATACCGGGATACTGCAACAGCCAGTTTACAGTTATACCTCACGAAGGAGCAGCTGGATAAAGACTTTATTTACCAGAGTTTTTCGATGGGCGGTCCCACAGCCTTGTACCTCAATCAGAATATGATTCGCGATACTTGGTTGTTCAGCATCCGAAAGAACCACGATAAAATCGAGTTCCTGCGGAAGAACACAGCTTTTTATTATGACCCTGCCAACCCCGTGAGCAAGGCAGCCAATGCGGATGTGGCGGAGACCATTTTTCATTCGGAAAAGATCGCTGCTTCAGACAGTGCAGGTTACCTCATTTCGATTGATGGCTTATTTATCAGCAATAAGCTGGATGCCGTAAAGCCAGTGATGCCTCCCGGAACGCCACCGACGGCGCGGTTCAACCTGGGTAACTTGAACACGGGTAAATCGAGCTACGATACGGTACGTTCGTTTCCGCACAATACGGATGTGGTGGTGCGATTGACCTATGAAAATCCGGCGCCCATGAATGGGGGCGGTAAGGACATTACCGATGCACGGTACGTAACGGTGAAGATGCAGCACTCGTTCCTTGAAGTACCCCAAAACAGCTACCGCTCGCGGCGGGATGATCCACGTGTGGGCTATTTCGGTGCCCAGGTGGATGACCTTACCTCGGTATCGCCCACGCCCTACCGCGACTTCATTAGCCGCTGGCACCTGGAAAAGAAAAATCCGAATGCGAAGTTGAGCGAACCGGTGGAGCCGATTGTATTCTGGATAGAGAATACCACGCCGTACGAGTACCGCCCCATCATTAAGGAAGCGGGCGAGAAATGGAACGAGGCGTTTGAAGCCGCGGGCTTCAAGAATGCCATCGTGATGAAACAAATGCCCGATGATGCCGAATGGGATCCGGCCGATATTGCTTATAATGTAATCCGTTGGAAATCGTCGTCCAGCCCTAGCTACGGCGCCATAGGCCCCAGTTTTTATAACCCACTTACCGGCCAGATCCTGGGGGCCGATATTACCGTGGAGTGGAAGTCGGGTGCAGGCACGCCGGTGATGGACGACCTGTTCAACGGCGGTAATGCCGCGCTGGCATCGCTACCTTGGGAACATCCTGAGCAGGCAGTGGCTCCGCAAGCGGAATACATCCACCATTCGCAGGTGAACCGGATGGCGCTGTGCAACTTGGCCAACGAGCTGAGCATGCAGTTCCAAACCGGCATCGTAGCCGTGGAGACCCTCGGTGCCAAAGGGAGTGAAACCGGTAAGTCTGACGCGGTGAAAGAGATGCACAAGCAGTTCCTGTATTACCTGATTATGCATGAGATGGGACATACCCTTGGGTTGAACCATAACATGCGGGCAAGCCAGATGCTTAGTCCCGAGCAGCTGCACGATACCAAGCTGACTCGAAAGATCGGTCTGCAGGGGTCGGTGATGGACTATCCGGCCATCAACGTGAGCCGCGACCGCAGTAAACAGGGCGATTATTACACCACCAAAGCCGGTCCTTACGATATCTGGGCCATTGAATATGGCTATACGCCTTTTTCAACGGCTGAAGAAGCCAAAGGACTGGACAAGATTTTGAGCCGCAGCACGGACCCGCAGTTGGCTTTTGGCAATGATGCGGATGATATGCGTAGCCCGGGCAAAGCAATCGATCCGCGGGTGATGATAAATGACCACTCGAGCGACATGATGGCGTATGGCGAGGAACGTTTTTTGTTGGTCAACGATATGATGCCGAAGCTGAAAGAGCGGTTTACCCGGCCCAATCATGGGTATCAGGAATTGCTGCAGCGCTATGGCCAACTGAATAGCCAACGCGCCAGTATGGCATCGGCCATCAGCCGCTACATTGGCGGGGTGTATGTAGACCGTAGTTTTGTGGGGCAGGAAACGGATGCCGAGCCGTATACCCCCGTGCCGCTGGAAACCCAGAAGAAGGCCATGGAGCTACTGGGCAAGTATGTGTATGCCCCCGATGCATTTGAAACGGACTACGCACTGTTCCCCTATCTGCAACGGCAACGCCGGGGTTTCAATTTCTTCAGCGGTACCGAAGATTATAAACCGCAGAGTACGTTTAGGTCGCTGCAGGTGAGCACGCTTTCTCACATCCTGCACCCAACAACGCTTGCGCGCATCAGCAACAGTAGTCTTTATGGTAATGCATACTCGGTCACTGATGTGATGAAGGACCTGACGACAAATATCTTTGCGGCCGACTTAGGCGGAAATGTCAACCTGATCCGGCAGAACCTGCAAACGGATTATGTCAAAGCATTGATTGGCATCCTGGAAGCCAAAGGCGGATACGACTACGCGAGCAAAGCTGGCGCGTTAGCGACGTTGAAGGATCTTAAAGTGAAATTGGATGGTGCCGGGGATGCCGACGCACAAACGGTGGCGCACCGTCAAAGTTTACAGTTTATGATTGAACAGGCGTTGTCGGTCAATAAGTCCTGAACTAGATTTTAATTGGATATTGTTATTTCCCGTCCATGCTGTGAAAGGTGTGGCGGGATTTTTTTGATTGGTTATTAGTCTGTTACCGTATTAAACGATAAGAATATTAGCTTTTTAATTGCAACATGTATCAAAAGATAGTATCTTTGTGGTATTGAATTGAAGTTAAACTTAAATCGTGTTAATCATGGACAACAATCAGCATCCTTTAAACCCGGCGCCAGTAAACCAAGCCCGCTTCCGGCACCTGAGTGCTGAGGAGATTGAAAACCCTCTCACTTATATCGAAGAACTTTGTGAACGGGAAACCGCGTTGTATTACTTAAATCGGGATATCCTTGATCTCGTGAAAACCGCCTATTCCTATCGTGAAGAATTCTTTGAGGGCATCCATAAAAGTTATGCATATAACCAAATTCAGGTCATCAAAGTCGTTGAGATTCTGTTTGTCCTGTATTGTGGCAAACTAGATTTGAAGTCCGGAAATGTACGGAGCTATGAGAACAATTTCAGCTGTTTGAATCGCGATGAGATGAATGATATCCGCGTGTTTCTGGATGATTTTTTTGCCTTTCATAGCCTTAGCGAATGGCATGAGTTTATTGATGATTTACTGATCCACGCTTATAAGGAGGGGAGCGAGGGGCTCTTCAATAATGTAAAAGAGCCATTCAAGGTGATGGCCTATTTTGAAAAGCTAGCCGAGGCAATTTTCCTTGTATACGAAATCCAACGTTTAAAGGAAAGTTATCCGAAAGCCAGCAAAAACCTAACGTGATTTCTTAACCGGACTAAACTATTTTGATAAATTTTACGGTTTTTCTTGACTTTTTTTATCTAATAGACTATTTTTATCCCCGACACCTCATCTCATGTGTTGGGCACCGTCGTACCTATTTGAGAATATTGGTGAGTGGCTCCCATGCCACTCACCCGGTACTTTTTTATAAACCATTAAACTATTTATCTAATGAAATCATTACGCCATCTTTTGAGGGGTTCGTTATACGTTTTTTTATTGACCAGTTTTTTTCTGTCCGGCTGCAAGCGGGACATTCCTCCGCTGCCGACAGACGAATTAAGGAATGTGACATTTAAACTGGAGGGTTTCACGGCGGAGACGAGGCCTATGGATGGCTCGCAGGGCACCGCCCGCTTGGCGCTCGGGGCGGCGGGTAAGGGACTACAGGCATTGAAGAATATCGAACCCAGGGTGGAACCGCAGTACTTATATTACTGGTCGTTTAATAACGAGGATTTGGTGCCGGATGTTGCTGTGGATGAGGTAGGGGCGGTGATCGCGTTTGAGGGAAAAAGCTCGAACTTCGTTAATGGGCATGCGTTGGCCCCATTTGAGGCGGGCCATGCACTTAAGATCACTGGTGCAAGCTCACTGACAATCAGTTTGCCGATTAATGCTGTCGAAAATTTAGCGGCACTGGCCTTTGATATAAAAAGCTCAGATACAGGTCCCAAAGATTTTTCATTTTTATATTCCGTAGACGATGGAGTAACATATAAAGAATGGAGTGCGAGCAATCAATTTGAGAAAACGAAGAGTACACAATGGAACGCGTACACCTTTGAAATTGCTGATTTTGCTGAATTCACTGACGTAGATATGGTGCTTTTCAAGATGGTTTTTTTGGCTGGAGATCGCGGCGAAGGCAAAGAATACAGTGAAAGTGGAGGCGTAGTTCATCTCGACAACATCCGCCTTTCGGGCGTATACAATATGGAGACTGAAGCCCCAACCACACCCAGCACATTGCATTATTACATCTTCTCATCCGAAGATGGCAGTGTGGTGCAGCAACAGCAGCTCCCGATGGATGCCCTTGGTGATGGTGGTACACTCGATGTGAATCTGGCGGATGGCAATTACGATGTGCTTTTTGTAGCGTATCGATCGGAGAAAGGCGTGCTGCTCCCCGAGAATTTAACCCATGCAAGTGAGTTTTATTTTGGTCAGCACTTTGACGATTATCGAGCGGTCTCTTATGCCGCATTATTGGAGAGTGTAATAGTCGACGAAGCCAATGTGGAAGAGACGGTGACACTGAACCGATGCTACAGTTTGGTCGAGTTCGACTTCACGGATTCGGAGACTAACCTTCAACGGGTCAAAAAGATTGAAATTGTTCGGCTACACGACAATTTTCTATACACGCCATTCGGTATGCCCGCTGCGAAAGAAGAATCGGAGGTCGAGCGTATTCAGTTCAGTGATTTTGATTTCGCTGAAGATCACATCGCCTTACACCAATTTTTCGGCTTGATTGATGTTGGAGGGAGTATCAGCTATGAGTTGATAGCTTATGGTGAAGGTGATGTGATACTCAATACGGTAACGATAACCGAAGATTTACGAAATAACCAAATACTGCGACTTACCGGCAACTTACTCGGAGATTCCGGTGCGATCAATGGCTTTTCCGTTGCGCTCGATACGGAATGGGAAGAGATTTTGGAGCACGGGTTCTGATTTCACCCGGTTCGCTCAAATGCAGGCTGATTGAGAAAGGCTGCTTTCCATGGTCGGAAAGCAGCCTTTTTCACGAGATACATGCTTAAACGTTAGAATGCTTCGCTCAGCGCGAGGTAGAACCCGCCTTGCCGTTTTTCACCCGGTCGCTTTTCGCCGAAGCCATATTCCAGCCGGATGCTGCTTTGGTGTTCCAGATCGAAGAAGTAACGGATGCCACCGCCGAAAGATGGCACGAATCGCGTATTGGACAGCCCATCGTGGTAAGTAGAACCGGTGCCGGCGAACCCAGCCACACCCAACCGCGGATGGAAGCGGTAACGCAATTCGCCTTGCGCAGCCAACAAGCTCCGGTCGCGGTAACGACCGTTATAGTAACCCCGCATCATCATATCGCCGCCCAATTCGCGATAAACATAAAAGGGTACCCGATTGCCGAAGGATGTTTCGTAATTGGCGTTCAAGCCCAAGGTGAGTTCGCCGGTGAGGGGGAAGAACGTACGCAGATCAACATCGACCAAGCTGCCCCGGAAGTTGGTGCCGCCACCGAAGCCCGGCGAATATGCATATTTGACCCGCGCATAATGGCCCTTGGTGGTATACGTGTTCCGGTTTCGGGTATCGTACAATTGGGAGATGCCCAATAGGAGGTGGTATCCGCCTTCATGTCCATAGGGTTGCATGCTTTCAAAGATTCCGCCGCTTTCCTCATCGGAAAAATGGTAGCGTTCATAAGCGATGTTGAATCCGCCATAATAGTTGGTGGCGAGCTCGCGTTCGCCCTCCAGCCGCACCCGGATCCATTGCATGAGCACCACATCTTTATCCTGTGCCACTGTTTCGTTTCCAAGTCCGTAAAAATTGAACGGGAAATTACGGAAGCGGAGTTCGCTGATGTAATGGTATCGATTGCCGGTGGTCCAGATGTCAGATTCCAATTTGAGATTGGTTTGCCGTTGGGTGGTGAACGTACCAATGAAGGTAACGTTGGAGGTACGGATGGTCGTATCCGCCTTGTTGGCATAGAAATTATAAACACCCACCAAGCCAAATTCCAATCCGGTTTCCTGTGCGTATCCCAATGCGGGCAGCACCACGAAACCGGCCGACCGTGAGGTGTCTTTCTCGGGGGAGATGAAGCGCTTGATGAGCGGGTGATCCCAAAGGTTTTTCCGCTCCTGCGCGATGGCGGGAAATACGATACCCGATAAGGCCAGGAAGAGGAAACAATGTTGTATGACGACTCCCATAGTGTGATTTATGCGGCGAAGATACAGATAAGAAGCGGAATGCAGCATCGTGTTTATATAGGGATGCCATACCCCGTTTAGATTTTTGTAAATAATTTTTGTATTAAACCAAGTTTGTATATCTTTGCAGTCCCTAAGAAAAGGGGTGTTTTTTGAGGTTTTGCCTCCTTAGCTCAGCTGGTAGAGCAACTGACTTGTAATCAGTAGGTCGCTGGTTCGATCCCGGCAGGGGGCTCAAAAAAAACTGGGGGGATTCCAGAGCGGTCAAATGGGACGGACTGTAAATCCGTTGCTTCGGCTTCGAAGGTTCGAATCCTTCTCCCCCCACACAAAGCGGAAGTAGCTCAATTGGTAGAGCGATAGCCTTCCAAGCTATAGGTTGCGGGTTCGAGGCCCGTCTTCCGCTCATAAGGTGTTTAGGCATGCATGCTCCGTCAGCCCATCAAGTTGGTGAATTGACGGGGTTTGATTGTAAGCACAAAAGCCGATGTAGCTCAGCGGTAGAGCACTTCCTTGGTAAGGAAGAGGTCATGGGTTCAAGTCCCATCATTGGCTCGTAAGGGTAACATAGGGTTAACATTTATACATTAAAATTTTAAATTACTAATTCGCATAAACATGGCAAAAGAGAAATTTGACCGCAGTAAGCCGCACTTAAACATTGGTACGATCGGTCACGTTGACCACGGTAAGACAACCACTACCGCTGCAATTACAAAGGTATTGGCGGAAAAGGGGTTTTCTGAAGCCCGTTCATTTGATTCGATTGACTCCGCTCCGGAAGAAAAAGAGCGTGGTATCACCATTAATACATCACACGTTGAATATCAAACTGCAAACCGTCACTATGCGCACGTTGACTGCCCGGGTCACGCCGACTATGTGAAAAACATGGTTACGGGTGCTGCCCAAATGGACGGTGCCATCATCGTGGTAGCTGCTACCGACGGCCCCATGCCTCAAACACGTGAGCACATCCTGTTGGCTCGCCAAGTAGGCGTTCCTGCGCTGGTTGTGTTTATGAACAAAGTTGACTTGGTGGATGACCCCGAACTGTTGGATTTGGTGGAAATGGAAATCCGTGAGTTGCTGTCATTCTACGAATACCCAGGCGACGATATCCCGGTAATCCGCGGTTCTGCCCTTGGTGGTTTGAACGGCGAAGAACAGTGGGTAGATAAAATCATGGAATTGATGGATGCGGTAGATTCGCACATCCCGATTCCTCCGCGGTTGACAGACCTTCCGTTCCTGATGCCGATTGAAGACGTATTCTCTATCACTGGCCGTGGTACTGTGGCTACAGGCCGTATCGAGCGTGGTGTTATCAACTCGGGCGATCCGGTTGAGATCCTTGGAATGGGTGCTGAGAACCTGAAGTCTACTGTAACAGGGGTGGAAATGTTCCGTAAGATTTTGGATTACGGTGAAGCTGGTGATAACGTGGGGCTGTTGTTGCGTGGTATTGAGAAGACCGATATCCGCCGTGGTATGGTTATCTGTAAGCCAGGTACCGTAACTCCGCACACCGAGTTCAAGGCGGAAGTTTACGTATTGTCAAAAGCAGAAGGTGGTCGCCATACCCCATTCTTTAACAAATACCGTCCGCAATTCTATTTCCGTACCACAGACGTAACCGGAGAGATTGCATTGCCTGATGGCGTAGAGATGGTTATGCCTGGTGATAACGTAACAATCACTGTGAAATTGATCAACGCTATCGCGATGGAAAAAGGCCTTCGTTTCGCTATCCGTGAAGGTGGTAGAACGGTAGGTGCCGGACAGGTAACTGAAATCATCAAATAAATCGGTCCTTGGGATCGGATTTATTTAGCCGATTAGCTAATCAGTAAAGTGCTGATTAGCTAATCGTGTCTAAAATACACGGGCATAGTTCAATGGTAGAATAGAGGTCTCCAAAACCTTTGATCTGGGTTCGAATCCTGGTGCCCGTGCTAATTATCGACAGAATGGCAAACGTACTTGAATTTATAAAAGACTCCTATGTCGAGATGACCCAGAAGGTCACTTGGCCCACTTGGGGGCAACTGCAGAATTCGGCCGTGGTCGTATTAGTTGCATCCATCATTATCGCGCTGCTTATTTTCGGAATGGATAAAGCATCGAGTAACATGCTGGAATTGTTCTATAATATTGGCTCTTAATTGTCGGGAAAGAAGAAATGGCAGATCAAGCACTGAAATGGTATGTTGTAAGGGCCGTAAGCGGTAAGGAAAAAAAGGTAAAGCAATATATTGAAGCTGAGGTAAACCGCTTGGGCATCAGTCATCTTGTACCCCAGGTGCTGATTCCGATGGAGAAGTATTACCAGATGCGCGATGGCAAGAAAGTCGCCAAGGAGCGCAACTTCTATCCGGGATACGTGTTAATCGAAATTGCATTGGATGGTGAGCTGGAACACGTGATCAAGAACATCAACAGTGTGGTTGGCTTCTTGGGCGATAAAGCAGGGAACCCCATTCCGTTGCGTCCGGCAGAGATCAACCGTATTTTAGGTAAGGTGGATGAGATGTCGGAACAGGGCGAGTTGATGAGTGTGCCGTTTTACGTGGGTGAGTTGGTGAAAGTTAATGACGGCCCGTTCAACGGATTTACCGGTGAAATCGAAGAGGTAAACGAGGAGAAGAAGAAGTTAAAGGTGATGGTGAAGGTCTTCGGTCGTAAGACACCCCTTGAATTGAATTATATTCAGGTAGAGAAAGAATAAAAGAATCCCTATATTAATAAAAAAGTTGTACCTTTGCACTCCGTTTTGGGGTGCGAACGTATTTAACGCGATAAGCGCTTCAAAATCTAAATGTTACGTTATATGCTTCCAACTTACTAACAAACATTTATTTAATTAAATTTAAGATCGAGAAATGGCAAAAGAAGTCAGTGCGTTAGTAAAATTACAGGTGAAGGGTGGCGCTGCGAATCCATCGCCTCCAGTTGGGCCCGCTTTGGGTGCAAAGGGGGTGAACATCATGGAGTTTTGCAAGCAGTTCAATGCCCGTACGCAAGACAAGCCAGGCAAGGTATTGCCCGTCGTGATTACCGTTTATAGCGACAAATCATTCGATTTTATCATCAAGACCCCTCCCGTTGCTGTCCAGTTGGTGGAAGTATCGGGCGTAAAGAAGGGATCGGGCGAACCTAACCGGAAGAAGGTGGGTGCGGTTACTTGGGAACAAGTGGAAACCATTGCCAAGGATAAAATGACTGATTTGAATGCATTCACGGTTGAATCGGCCATGCGCATGGTTGCCGGAACGGCGCGTAGTATGGGTATTACCGTGAGTGGTAGTGCGCCCTGGAATAATTAATTAACGAAATCAGTTTAAGAAAGTGGCAAGATTAACAAAAAATCAGAAAGCGGCACTATCCAAGATTGAAGTTGGTAAGGCATATACTTTGGAAGAGGCTGCGGCCTTGGTAAAGGATATGACCAATGCAAAGTTTGATGCGTCGGTGGATATCGATGTGCGCCTCGGCGTGGATCCCCGTAAAGCAAATCAAATGGTGCGTGGTATCGCCACGCTGCCACATGGTACGGGCAAAACTGTCCGCGTATTGGTTCTCTGTACACCCGATAAGGAAGAAGAGGCCAAGGCTGCAGGAGCAGACTATGTCGGATTGGACGATTATATCAGCAAGATTGAAGGTGGATGGACCGATATTGATATCATTATTACCATGCCGAGTGTGATGGCAAAAGTAGGTAGGTTGGGCCGTATCCTGGGTCCACGGAACCTGATGCCTAACCCGAAAACAGGTACGGTAACGACGGATATCGGTAAGGCAGTGACCGACGTGAAAGCAGGGAAGATTGATTTCAAGGTGGACAAGACGGGGATTATCCATACGTCTGTTGGTAAAGCATCTTTTTCATCGGAAAAGATTTATGATAACGCCTTGGAAGTATTGCAGACCCTTTCCAAATTGAAGCCGTCTGCGGCTAAAGGCACTTATTTCAAGAGCATTTATCTTTCTTCCACCATGAGTCCAGGTGTTCAAATTGAAATGAAATCAGTAGCGGGAATTTAATCATGAAAAGAGAAGAAAAGCAAGAAATTGTTAATGCTTTAACTGAGCAGATTAAATCGTACGGTAATTTTTACATCACCGACACTGCTGATTTGAGTGTAGCGAAAGTCAACGGGATACGCCGTAAATGCTTTGATAAAGGCATCGCGATCCAAGTGGCGAAAAACACCCTGATCCAAAAAGCGCTTGTAGCCGCCGGGGTTGATTCGGAAGAGCTAATCGGCGTTTTGCGAGGGTCATCGACCATGTTGTTTTCCGAAACCGGAAGTGCGCCGGCCAAATTGATTAAGGAGCTTCGCAAAGAAGGCGATAAGCCCGTGTTGAAAGGTGCCTATATCGATGCATCGGTGTTTATCGGTGATAACCAGGTTGACACGTTGAGCAAGCTTAAATCGAAGCAGGAGCTCATCGGCGATATCGTCGGCTTGTTGCAATCGCCTGCTAAGAATGTGGTTTCCGCACTTCAGTCTGGTGGTAATACACTGTCCGGTTTGGTTAAAACTTTACAAGAAAGAGGTTAATCGGGTCCCTCCAATCAAAAATACCCAAAGGATTGTTAATAGTTTTTTAAAAAAGTAAATTCAAAAATTAAAATAAAATGGCAGATTTAAAAGCGTTTGCAGAGCAGTTGGTAAACTTGACAGTAAAGGAAGTTAACGAGTTAGCTCAAATCTTGAAAGACGAGCACGGTATTGAGCCTGCTGCTGCGGCAGTGGCTGTTGCTGGTCCGGCTGCTGGCGGTGATGCGCCTGCCGCAGCGGAAGAAAAATCAGCGTTCGATGTGATTTTGAAAGAAGCTGGTGGTCAGAAATTAGCCGTGGTTAAATTGGTTAAGGAATTGACTGGTCTCGGCCTGAAAGAAGCCAAAGACTTGGTTGACGGTGCGCCGAAAGAAATCAAAACCGGTGTAGCGAAAGACGAAGCTGAAGCGTTGAAAAAGCAACTTGAAGAAGCAGGAGCTGTTGTTGAGCTCAACTAATTCAGTTCATACAACACACCTGAATGGGGTAGACTCTGACGTGAATTTCGTCAGAGTCTATTCCTGTTTATGACTTGTCCTCTTTGTGTCAATACCCACATCCGTGCTGTATGGGTGCCCGAACAAGGCGAAAGCAGTATCAAAAGTGCAGTTTAAATAGTTAAACTAAAATCTTATTCCCTTGGCAAACAAAAATATTCAAACCGAAAGAGTAAATTTTGCTAGCAGCAGAAAGGTAATCGATTACCCTGATTTTCTGGATGTGCAATTGGAATCTTTCAGGGAGTTTTTTCAACTTGAAACAACTTCCGATAACCGCCACCAGGAAGGGCTGTTTAAGGTATTTTCCGAAAACTTCCCCATTTCTGATTCAAGGAACATCTTCGTACTTGAGTTTTTGGATTATTTCATTGATCCACCGCGTTACGGTATACAGGAATGTATTGAGCGTGGGCTTACCTATAGCGTGCCGCTCAAGGCGAAGCTACGTCTTTCGTGTAACGACGAAGAGCATGAGGATTTCGAAACCATCGTGCAAGACGTTTATTTAGGAACCATTCCGTACATGACGCCGAAGGGGACTTTCGTTATCAACGGCGCGGAACGGGTTATCGTATCGCAACTGCACCGTTCACCGGGTGTGTTTTTCGGCCAGAGCCGACATACCAACGGTACGAAATTGTACTCTGCCCGGGTAATCCCTTTCAAAGGGTCGTGGATTGAGTTCGCTACCGACGTGAACAACGTGATGTATGCGTATATCGACCGTAAAAAGAAATTCCCGGTCACGACCCTTTTGCGGGCTATTGGCTACGATTCCGACAAGGATATCTTGGAGTTGTTCGAACTGGCCGACGAGGTGAAGGTGAGCAAATCGGGGCTTAAGAAATATGTAGGCCGCAAGTTGGCCGCTAGGGTGTTGAAGAAGTGGATTGAGGATTTTGTAGACGAAGATACCGGTGAGGTGGTTTCCATCGACCGTAACGAAGTGATATTGGAACGGGAAACCGTATTGGAAGATGACCACATCGAACTGATTATCGAAGCGGGTGTGAAGTCCATCATCCTCACCAAGGAAGATACGGCCAACAACGCCGACTATTCCATCATTTACAATACCCTGCAAAAGGATACGTCGAATTCGGAGAAAGAGGCTGTGGAACATATCTACAGGCAATTGCGTAACGCCGAACCGCCTGATGAGGAAACGGCTCGCGGCATTATCGAACGCTTGTTCTTCTCTGATAAACGCTATGACCTTGGCGATGTAGGCCGGTTCCGTATCAACCGCAAGTTGAAGTTGGATACTCCGGATGAGACCAAAGTGCTTACCCGTGAGGATATCATTGCCATTGTGAAATACCTGATCAACTTGATCAACTCCAAAGCGGAAGTCGACGACATCGACCACTTGTCTAACCGGCGGGTGCGTACCGTGGGAGAACAATTGTATTCACAGTTTGGCGTAGGGCTCTCCCGTATGGCCCGTACCATCCGCGAGCGGATGAACATTCGTGACAACGAGGTGTTTACACCTACCGATTTGATTAACGCACGTACATTATCGTCTGTCATCAATTCGTTCTTTGGTACCAACCAGCTGTCGCAGTTCATGGACCAAACAAACCCATTGGCCGAGATTACGCACAAGCGTAGGCTATCTGCCCTGGGGCCTGGGGGACTTTCGCGTGAGCGTGCAGGGTTTGAAGTGCGCGACGTGCACTATACACACTACGGTAGGTTGTGTACAATAGAGACCCCGGAAGGACCGAATATCGGGTTGATTTCGTCACTTTGTGTGCACGCGAAGATTAACAACCTCGGCTTTATCGAAACGCCTTACCGGCGCGTTGATGAAGGGCGGGTTGTGGTTGAAGAGCCGGTGATTTACCTGTCTGCAGAGGATGAAGACGGTAAAACCATTGCGCAAGCGAATGCGGAATACGACGATAAGGGGAACTTTATTACCCCGAAGGTAAAAGCAAGGTATGAGGGTGACTTTCCGGTTATTGAGCCGGAAAAGCTGGATTTGATGGATATCGCGCCCAATCAGATTACCTCCATCGCAGCTTCGTTGATTCCATTCTTGGAACACGACGACGCGAACCGCGCCTTGATGGGCTCCAACATGCAGCGCCAAGCGGTGCCATTGTTACGTCCGGAGGCACCGGTGGTCGGTACGGGTCTGGAAGGCCGCGTAGCACGCGACTCCCGGACACTGATCAACGCCGAAGCGAAAGGCGTAGTGGAATATGTGGATGCCAATGAGATTAAGATCCGGTATGAACGTACGGATGATGATCGGTTGGTTTCGTTTGATGATGATGTGAAGACCTATCGCTTAATCAAGTTCAAAAAGACGAACCAGAGCACCTGCATTAACCTGAAACCGATTGTAAAAAAAGGACAGGAAGTAACGAAAGGACAAGTGCTGTGCGAAGGATATGCTACCCAAGACGGTGAACTCGCATTGGGGCGTAACTTGAAGGTGGCATTTATGCCATGGCAAGGGTTTAACTTTGAGGATGCGATTGTTATTTCCGAACGCGTGGTGAGCCAAGACATTTTCACATCGTTGCATATCGAGGAGTTTGAACTGGAAGTGCGCGATACGAAACGTGGCGAGGAGGAGCTTACGTCAGATATCCCGAACGTTTCTGAGGAAGCGACCAAGGATTTGGACGAAAATGGCATCATCCGTGTGGGAGCCGAAGTACGCGATGGCGATATCCTCATCGGTAAGATTACCCCTAAGGGTGAATCCGATCCATCCCCCGAGGAGAAACTGCTCCGTGCCATCTTTGGCGATAAGGCAGGCGACGTGAAAGACGCATCGTTGAAAACCCCACCATCTATTAATGGTGTGGTCATCGACACCAAGTTGTTCTCGCGTGCGAAGAAAGTGGCGAAGGAAGAAGAGAAGAAAGCACTCGACCAACTGGATACTCAACACACAAAGGCGCTGAAGGTGCTGAAGGATAGGTTGATAGATAAGCTGTTCACCATTGTGAATGGTAAAACCTCTCAGGGCGTTTACAACGTATATAAAGAGTTGCTGGTACCCAAGGGATCGAAATTTACTCAACGTATCCTTACCGAGTTGGAATATGCCAATATCAATCCGACAGGATGGACGACCGACGACGACAAGAACGAGCTGATCAAGCAGACGCTCCATTTCTACAACATCAAGTTGAATGAGGAACTGGGAGCCTATAAGCGCGATAAGTTTGCCATCAGTGTCGGCGACGAACTGCCTTCGGGTATTGTGCAGATGGCTAAAGTATTCATCGCGAAGAAGCGTAAGCTCAAAGTGGGTGATAAGATGGCCGGTCGCCACGGGAACAAAGGTATCGTTGCGCGGATTGTTCGCGACGAGGACATGCCTTTCCTCGAGGACGGTACACCGGTAGATATCGTATTGAACCCATTGGGGGTGCCCTCACGGATGAACCTCGGCCAGATTTACGAAACCGTATTGGGCTGGGCCGGTAAGAAGCTGGGTGTCAAGTTTGCAACGCCGATCTTTGACGGTGCTTCTACTGAAGAGGTAGAAGGATGGGTGAAAAAGGCCGAGCTCCCGGCATCCGGACGGACTTACCTCTATAACGGGTTAACCGGTGAGCGCTTTGACCAACCGACAACGGTGGGTATCATCTATATGCTAAAGCTGGGTCACATGGTAGACGATAAGATGCACGCTCGCTCCATCGGCCCATACTCGCTTATTACGCAACAACCATTGGGCGGTAAAGCCCAGTTCGGTGGTCAGCGTTTTGGTGAGATGGAAGTTTGGGCTCTGGAAGCATTCGGCGCGTCCAATATCCTTCAGGAAATCCTAACGGTTAAATCCGACGATGTGGTGGGTAGGGCGAAGACCTATGAAGCCATTGTGAAAGGCAATAACCTCCCGACCCCATCTGTGCCCGAATCGTTCAACGTACTTGTGCATGAATTGAGGGGATTAGGTTTGGATATCACGCTGGATTAATCAAGCAAGCGCGTTTAACTTTAGAAACGAAAGTATGTCTTACAAAAAGGATAATAAGATAAAAAGCAACTTCACCTCCATTACGATTAGCTTGTCGTCGCCCGAGATCATTCTCGAGCGCTCAAGTGGCGAGGTGGTTAAACCGGAAACAATCAATTACCGGACGTATAAGCCGGAACGCGATGGTTTGTTCTGCGAACGTATTTTTGGTCCGGTAAAGGATTATGAGTGCCACTGCGGTAAGTATAAACGTATCCGGTATAAAGGGATCGTTTGCGACCGTTGCGGCGTGGAAGTAACCGAAAAGAAAGTGCGCCGTGAGCGCATGGGCCATATCAGTTTGGTGGTGCCTGTCGCCCACATCTGGTATTTCCGTTCCCTGCCCAATAAAATTGGCTACCTGCTGGGGCTTCCCACGAAGAAGCTCGATATGATTATCTACTACGAGCGATACGTGGTCATCCAGTCCGGCGTAAAGGAAGAGGACGGTATCAAGTACATGGATTTCCTTACGGAGGAAGAGTATCTCGATATTCTGGATACCTTGCCGAAAGAAAACCAGTTCCTCGACGATACCGATCCGCAGAAATTCATCGCTAAGATGGGAGCTGAAGCGCTTGAGGAATTGTTGAAACGCCTTAATCTCGACCAGCTCTCGTATGATTTGCGCCACCAAGCGGCCAACGAAACATCACAGCAGCGCAAAAACGAAGCGTTGAAACGCCTGCAAGTGGTTGAAGCGTTCCGCGGCTCGCGCGATCGGATAGAAAACCGGCCGGAATGGATGATCGTGAAAATCGTACCTATTATTCCGCCCGAGTTACGGCCACTGGTGCCTTTGGAAGGCGGTCGTTTCGCGACTTCCGACCTTAATGATTTATATCGCCGTGTCATCATCCGTAACAACCGGTTGAAGCGCTTGATGGAAATCAAGGCTCCGGAAGTGATTCTCCGTAATGAGAAGCGGATGTTGCAAGAAGCAGTAGACTCACTGTTTGATAACTCCCGCAAGGTGAATGCCGTGAAAACGGAAGGCAACCGGGCATTGAAATCGCTTTCCGACATCCTTAAAGGAAAGCAGGGCCGGTTCCGCCAGAACTTGTTGGGTAAACGTGTAGATTACTCTGCGCGTTCGGTTATCGTGGTAGGCCCAAACCTGAAACTGCATGAATGCGGTCTACCTAAAGACATGGCTGCCGAACTATACAAACCGTTCGTTATCCGTAAGATGATTGAGCGGGGTATTGTGAAAACGGTGAAATCCGCGAAGAAGATCGTAGACAGGAAAGATCCCGTGGTATGGGATATCCTTGAAAACGTATTGAAGGGACACCCCGTGTTGCTTAACCGGGCGCCAACACTGCACCGCTTGGGTATCCAGGCGTTTCAGCCGACACTGGTAGAAGGGAAAGCCATACAGCTCCATCCATTGGTGTGTACGGCATTCAACGCCGACTTTGACGGTGACCAGATGGCGGTACACTTGCCTTTGGGTAATGCGGCGATCCTGGAAGCACAGATATTGATGCTCGCATCGCATAACATCCTCAACCCGGCGAACGGTACACCGATTACGGTTCCTTCCCAAGACATGGTATTGGGGCTTTACTACATGACGAAAGGCCGCAAAACCGATGAAACTCGGGTAGTCAAAGGCGAAGGGATGACTTTCTACTCGGCCGAGGAAGTGATTATTGCGCACAACGAAAAGCAAATCGATTTGCACGCCTTTATCAAGGTGAAGACCAAGGTAAAGGGTGCGGACGGTAATATCGAAGAACGGGTCATCGAAACGACCGTTGGACGCGTATTGTTCAACCAGGTTGTTCCCGAAGAAATCGGGTATGTGAATGAGCTACTGACCAAGAAGTCGTTGCGGGACACTATCGGAAGAATAGTGAAAAATACCGGTATGGCACGTGCAGCTAAGTTCCTGGATGAAATCAAGGAGCTCGGTTTCCAGATGGCATTCAAGGGTGGACTTTCGTTCAACCTGCAGGATTTGAATATCCCGGATGCGAAGGTTGACCTGATTGAACAGGCGACAACAGAGGTTGAAGAGGTGATGAACAACTATAACATGGGCTTCATTACCAACAACGAACGGTATAACCAGATCATCGATATCTGGACCCGTATCAATAACCGGTTGACGGCAAACGTGATGGAGATTCTATCGACCGACAATCAAGGGTTCAACTCGGTGTATATGATGCTCGACTCTGGGGCCCGTGGTTCCAAAGAGCAGATCCGTCAGCTTTGCGGTATGCGGGGTTTGATGGCGAAGCCACAGAAATCAGGCTCGTCTGGCGGAGAGATTATCGAGAATCCTATCCTCTCTAACTTCAAAGAGGGGCTGTCTGTACTCGAATACTTCATCTCTACGCACGGTGCGCGTAAAGGTCTTGCGGATACGGCGTTGAAGACGGCGGATGCGGGTTACCTGACCCGTCGTTTGCATGATGTGGCCCAGGATATGATTGTGGTTGATGAAGACTGCGGTGGCTTGAGAGGTGTTTATACCACGGCATTGAAAGATAATGAAGACATTATCGAACCGTTGTATGATCGGATACTCGGCCGCGTATCGTTGCACGATGTATACGATCCGGTAACCGGTGATTTATTGGTCGCTGCCGATCAGGATATTGATGAAGGGGTTGCATCGAAAATCGAGCATTCTTCTGTTGAAGGATTGGAAATCCGCTCTGTATTGACTTGCGAGAGTCGGCGCGGTGTCTGTTCATTGTGTTATGGACGGAACCTTGCCACCGGTAAACGCGTACAGAAAGGCGAGGCTGTCGGTGTAATTGCTGCGCAGTCTATCGGTGAGCCGGGTACCCAGCTAACCCTCCGTACGTTCCACGTGGGTGGTACAGCATCCAACATTGCTGCGGAATCGCAGATATTCGCCAAATTTGACGGTATCGTTGAGTTGGAAAATATCCGATCGGTTCCACATGAGGGTGAAGAAGGCCCCGATCAGGTGGTTATCGGCCGTTCCGGCGAATTCCGGATTGTCGATCCCGAATCGAAGAAGGTATTGATGACTAACAATATCCCTTACGGTTCGTTCCTTTACGTCAATGCGGGCGATACGGTGGCAAAAGGCCAGCGTGTTTGCTCGTGGGATCCGTATAATGCGGTGATTATCTCCGAGTTCGGTGGTAAGGTTGAGTTTGAGTCCATTATCGAAGGTGTTACCTTCCGTGAGGAATCCGATGAGCAAACCGGACACCGTGAAAAGGTAATTATCGATACGCGTGATAAAACCAAGAATCCGGCGATTAAGATTCTCGATGGTAAAGGTGCGGTTATCCGTACATATAATATCCCGGTTGGCGCACACGTCTCGGTAAATGACGGCGTTACGGTAAAAGAAGGGGTAATTCTCGCTAAGATTCCGCGTTCGACGGGTAAGACGCGCGATATTACGGGTGGTTTACCACGTGTTACCGAGCTGTTCGAAGCACGTAACCCATCTAACCCTGCTGTTGTAACTGAAATAGACGGTGTGGTAACGTTGGGCGGTGTGAAGCGTGGTAACCGTGAAATATCCATCGAATCGCGCGACGGACAGATCAAGAAATACTTGGTGCCGTTGTCAAAGCATATTCTCGTTCAGGACAACGACTTTGTAAAGGCCGGTATGCCGCTGTCGGACGGATCGATTTCTCCCGCCGATATCCTTGCTATCAAAGGCCCTTCGGCCGTGCAGGAGTACCTCGTTAATGGTATACAGGAAGTTTACCGTCTGCAAGGGGTAAAAATCAACGATAAGCATTTCGAGACCATTGTGCACCAAATGATGCAGAAGGTTGAAATCGCTGATCCGGGCGACACACGGTTCCTGGAAAGACAAGCGGTAAGCCGCTGGGATTTCGTTGAAGAGAATGACGATATTTACGACAAGAAAGTGGTCGTGGATGAGGGCGATTCCGAAGAACTGAAACCAGGGCAGATTGTGTCGATGCGTAAATTACGGGACGTGAATTCCGGATTGAAACGACGCGATTTGAAATTGGTTGAGGTACGCGACGCGATACCTGCTACATCGAGCCCCTTGTTGCAGGGAATTACCCGTGCGTCGTTGGGAACGAAGTCGTTCATCTCGGCGGCATCCTTCCAGGAAACCACCAAGGTGCTGAACGAAGCATCTATCGCGGGCAAACGCGACAACCTCCTCGGCTTGAAAGAGAATGTCATCGTGGGTCACTTGATTCCTTCGGGAACAGGCTTACGCGACTACGAGGGCATCATTGTAGGGTCCCAAGAGGAATACGACCAATTGCTGGCTTCCAAAGAGGAAGATTAATCGGTGATTGGATCGATTGGTGACTAATAGTTAATTAATTCAAAACCGCCGGGGTATACCCGGCGGTTTTTTTTAACGTATCTTTGCACCCATCATGGGAACACTCCTCGATATCGGGCAGAAGCCTTATAATCATTACGGCGCGCACCTACGCGCTAAATACGATGGCAAGCGGGTATTCAAAATCATTGTAGACGGTCAATTCACCTGTCCGAACCGTGACGGAAGTAAAGGTTTTGGGGGGTGCACGTATTGCAATGTAGACTCATTTACGCCCGATTCGGCACGGAAGCTGCCTACAATCCGCGAACAGGTCGAGGAAGGTATCCAGCGGGCGGTAAATGGTTACGGGGCGGAGAAATTCATCATTTATTTCCAACCCAACACCAACACGTATGCGCCCGTTCATTACCTCAAAGCGATGTATGACGAGGCGCTTAGCGTGGCACCGGAACATGTGGTCGGCTTATCTGTAGGTACGCGCCCCGATTGCATTGACTTTGAAAAAGTTGTCTTGCTCGAAAGCTATACCGATCGCTATGACGTGGATTTGGAGATGGGTATGGAGTCCATCTATGATGAAACATTAAATAGGATCAACCGCGGATGTTCCCATCAGGAACTGGAGACAGCCCTAGGGCTTGTAAAGGGGAGTCCGTTGGATATCTGTGTGCATACCATTTTTGGATTCCCGTGGGAAACCCGCGAGATGATGCTGCGGTATGCCGATGAAATTAATCGGTTTCCCCAGATCAAGTTTGTGAAACTCCATCACCTCCATGTTGTGGAAGGTTCAATCATGGGGGTGCACTATAAGCGCGAACCATTCCATGTGTTCAGCTTGGAAGAATACACGGATTTCCTCTGCCAGTTTATTCCATTACTGCGTCCCGATATCGTCGTCCAGCGACTATTTGGGTTGGCGGACCAAGAACTGTTGATTGCCCCGAATTGGGGAAAGGGCAAATCGGCAATCCAGACATACATCGACAAAGAATTAGAGCGCCGAGGCGCCTTCCAGGGCAGTAATTACGAGCCCAATATCCCTTTCAGGTCGGCAGGGGAGTAGTAGACCGATTTAAGTGTCTTACGGTCTTCCGTACGGTAAACGAGGTAATGGCCGTCTGCTTCTTCGTAATAGCATGGTACCCCCTTATTTTGGTAATGGGCAACGGTCTCTTCGGCTTCCTGTACCGTTTTGCACGCTTTGCTCATGTTCGAGCGCTGTACTTCGTCAAACAGCTCACCGAATTTATCGGCCAATCCAAACTCCAGTACGGCACCCGACAATACGTATTGCAGATCACACAGCGCGTCAGCTACCTCTGTGAGGTCTCGGGCAGCAATCGCCTCCTCCAATTCATTGAGCTCTTCAGCAAGGAGGGCTACCCGCAATTTACAACGATTTTCGTTTGGGATCGTTGGCTCGGGGAGCACAGGATGTTTAAATGTTTTGTGGAAAGCTGCTACGGACGTAAGGGATTTCGGATCTGTCATGATGTTTTGATAAAGTGTTTGAGTTGGATGATTTCCTTTTCTTCAAGATAGCGCCACCGCCCACGGGGGAGGTCCTTTTTGGTGAGGTTTGCATACACTACCCGGTCGAGCCGGATAACGTCATAACCAAGATGCTCGAAAATACGTCTCACGATCCGGTTTTTGCCGCTATGGATCTGCACGCCCACTTCACGTTTACTGGCGCCTTGCACGTAGCTAACGGCATCGGGTTTCACGAAACCGTCTTCCAGTTCCAAACCGAAGGTGATTTTATTCAAGTCGCCCTGGGTCAGGTTTTTATCCAGCTCCACGTTATATATCTTGGCCACGTTATTGCGTGGGTGGGAAAGTTTATCAGCTAAATTACCGTCATTGGTCAACAAGAGTAAGCCCGTGGTATTGCGGTCTAGCCTGCCCACCGGGTAAATCCGCTCGCGGGTGGCCTTAGCCACCAACTGCATCACCGTGCGTCTTTCTTGGGGGTCGTCTGTCGTCGTAATATAGTCTTTGGGTTTGTTCAGCAGAACGTAAACCATCTTCTCCCTGCGCAGTCGCTCCCCATTGTAGCGTACCTCATCTTTGGCTGGATCTACTTTGCTGCCCAACTCGGTAACGACTTCGCCATTGACCGAAACTACGCCAGCCTCTATAAGTTCGTCGGCCTTCCGTCTGGAGCAGACGCCCGCATTGGCTATGTATCGGTTGAGGCGTATGAGCCCGTCGTCTTTGCGTTCCACAACGTTATGTTGCTTCGTGCGCACATCTGTACGCTCGCGCCGCTTTTTTGAGGGGTCATATGGCTTGTTGCCGTAAGTGCCCCGACCCGGTTTATCCCCCCGCGTTTCATTTCCGGGTGTATCGGGGCTACGGAACTTGCGGCCTTTCGCTTTTGAGTAGTCGGAGGTTGATTTGCGCCGGCGATTGGAGTTGTCATCGCGACTATTCCTTTTGTTACTAAATGGCATGATTTTTACCGTAAAAAATGTAAGCTGCAAAAGTAATCAAAAAATACGGGTTAAAAGGCCTATCACTCTTTATTCACGGAAAAATAACCCGAAAAGATACGTTAAAATTTGTTAAAGTACAATGTGTGATTTTGTAACTGTTTGTATATTAATAAAATAATTTTTACTTTTGTCGCCAGCTTTTTAGATCAAGCAACTTATCGTGTCGTTTATGGCCATTAAGTTGCAGAAAAGGGTTTGAATGATAAAAAAACAACTGCTCTGTTTCGGTGCGGTTTTAGTAATGGTGTCGCTCTTCAAGCTGTACACCTATGAAGTATCAGCCGATGAGCTGCATACGACAACATGGTCTGACGATTCGTTGGCTCAACGAATACTGATGCAAGCGGATATCAGCGCCATCCGAAACACACCTTATTTTGCATCCCTGTCTTTTGCTGACGAAAATGTGCCGTTGGGCGACCAGCATATTGAAGAGAAGATGATGCGTTATCTCCGCGAATTTTCATACGCTAAGCGTCGCTCCCATGGGTTGCATCGCAAAGCCGTGCACGCGTTACCCAAGGTAGCCGCCATTTTGCGTACATACGGCGTTCCGGAAGATTTCAAGTATGTTCCCTTGGTTGAAAGTGGCTTTACCAGTGGTACCACATCGCACCGCGGTGCTTCGGGCTATTGGCAGTTTATGCCTGCTACGGCCAGGTCATTTGGGCTGCGGGTGGATAGTGTGGTTGACGAACGGCAGAGCATTGAGAAATCTACCGTTGCGGCAGCGAAATACATTAAGGCTTTGTACCGTGAGTTTAACAGCTGGACGTTGGTTGCCGCAGCCTTCAATATCGGCGAGGGTAATCTTTTACGTGCAATCAACAGGCAGCGGGAAGACAACTACTTCCGGTTGAAACTGAACAAGGAGACCGGAAGCTATGTGTATAAGCTCATCTCGGTGAAGGAAATCATCGAGCATCCCAACCTACATGGCTACCGCCGCAGCGGCGTCCGTTTGGCCGACGCCTCATCGCCGGCTTCATTTGAAAACAACCTGTAGACCCTCTTGGTGCGGGAGGCCTCAGCGGAGGTCCACGATCTCCATATCGGGATAATTAGCTTTCTGGAAAATAAAGTGCTTATCTGCGAAAGGAGGATTAGCTTTGGCGTGGGTGATGGTGTAGACAAATTGATGCCCACCTTTGTCGAAAACAGTAACGTCATGTATCTGATAGGTCCGTTCATCTACACGCAGTTTGATCTTGAAATAGGCGGCATTCACCTCTTCGGGCGTCAGTTCAATAACAGCTAGCTTCTTGCCGCCAGCTTGCTCGTTGGCAGCAGATACATACTTATACCCCGCTTTATAGAACGAAAAGATATTAGCGGGCGAAATCGCGTCAGAGGCGGGGGAAACTTCGGTTACCTGAACCTCTCCGATGTCTTTCAGTACCATCCATTGCGTCTTTCCATCACTGATGATTTCTTCGTTGCCGGTGGTGATGTGATATTTGCCTGCTGATTTGTCCATCGCAATCGTGCCCGATTCCGTATGGGTCACTTGTTGTGCTTGTTTAACCCTTAGCGAAAAGTCCGCCTGAATGGTCTTGTACGCGTCATAAGTTTGGCTGACCTTGTCGAGCAGTTTTTTTGCAGCCGCGTCGGTTTGCGCATGTCCTGGGAGCGCCATGCTGACCACGATTGCCAGTATAATGGCTTTATATATGGGGTTATTCATTCGAAAACAATTTATCACTAACCTTCTTTCTTCAACCCATCCAAAAACTGTTCCAATGAATATTCGTCGGGGAATAGCACTTCCCGCGCCTTGCTCCCCTCAAACGGTCCAACAATGCCCGCGGCCTCCAGCTGATCGATGATGCGCCCGGCGCGGTTATATCCCAGCTTAAGCTTGCGTTGGATAAGGGAGGTAGACCCTTGCTGATGGAGCACCACCAGTCGCGCGGCGTCTTCAAACATCGCGTCGCGGTCGGCCATATCGAAATCGCCGCCGCCGCCTTCACCATCTTCACCCACGTACTCGGGTAGGAGGAAGGCCGAAGGGTAGCCCCGCTGATTGCCTATAAAGTCGGATATTTCCTCCACTTCAGGCGTGTCTACAAACGCACATTGTATCCGGATAAGGTCGCTGCCGGTAGAAAGTAACATGTCGCCACGACCAATAAGCTGGTCTGCGCCCCCCGAGTCGAGGATGGTGCGCGAATCCACTTTAGAGAGCACCCGGAAGGCCAATCGCGCCGGGAAGTTAGCTTTGATGGTACCGGTGATGATGTTTACGGAGGGGCGCTGTGTGGCGATCACCAAGTGTATACCTACGGCACGCGCCAATTGCGCCAGCCGTGCTATGGGTGTTTCCACTTCCTTGCCGGCTGTCATCATCAGGTCGGCAAACTCGTCGACAATCAGCACAATGAAGGGTAGGAACCGATGTCCTTCTTCGGGATTGAGTCGCCGATTCACAAATTTCTGGTTGTACTCCTTAAGGTTACGTACCTGTCCGTTCTTCAACAGGTCGTACCGAGCATCCATTTCGATACACAGCGAATTGAGCGTATTGATTACCTTTTTAGTATCGGTAATGATGGCATCTTCCTCGTCCGGCAGCTTTGCCAGGAAATGGCGCTCGATTTTTCTGAACAGCGATAGCTCCACCTTTTTCGGGTCGACCAGAACGAATTTAAGTTCTGCCGGGTGTTTCTTATAGAGCAATGAGGTGAGGATAGCGTTAATACCTACAGACTTGCCCTGGCCGGTCGCCCCTGCTACGAGCAAGTGAGGCATTTTGGCAAGGTCGGCGATATACACTTCGTTTGATATGGTACGGCCCAAGGCGATGGGTAGGTCCATGTCCGTATGCTGGAATTTCTCAGTGGCCAATACAGACCGCATGGATACCATTTCGGGGTGGCTGTTGGGTACTTCAATGCCGATGGTTCCCTTGCCCGGCATGGGGGCAATGATGCGGATACCCAACGCGGCCAAGCTCAGGGCAATATCGTCTTCAAGGTTTTTTATCTTAGAAATACGCACCCCCGGTTTGGGGATGATTTCATACAATGTAACCGTAGGGCCGATGGTTGCCTTGATTTTGGAGATTTCGATGTTGTAGTTGCCCAGCGTATCTACAATTTTATCTTTATTGGCTTCCAGCTCGTTATTGTTCACCGTAATCTTACCCGATCCGTAGTCGCGCAGCAAGTCGAGGGTCGGGTACTGGTAGCCCGATAAGTCGAGTTTGGGGTCATATTGCCCTACTTTTTCCACCAGCTCGTCCGCCGTATTGGGTTTTTCTTCCTTAATGGCAGCAACGGTCAGTGCCGGTGTTTTGAGTTCATTTTTTGCTTCCGGTTTTTCGGTGGTTTCTTCTACCGTAAAATCGGGGGTTGTATCGTCCTCAACCGGCTGCGGTTTGGGGGCATTGACGTTTTGTTGCAATTTTTCGTCTTCTTGCTCCGCTTCCTTAGCACGGTTTAAGCTGAATTCCACGGGGTCCACCCGATATTCCGACTCCCGCGCATAACGTTCCTCATTGCGCAGGGTGTTCGCATCTGCGGTCGGATCCGCTGTTAAGGTGCTGGTATCGCTACGCCGGGGCGTCCATTTGAAATCGAAATTGAACAGAATGATGAGCACCGTAAAGATGGTGAAAATCAAGAGACCAGCAACGCCGGCGGTGCCGATTTGCGCTTCGAGCAACCTGTTGGACCAAAAACCAAATGCACCCTCTAAAAAATGCGGGTAATCGCTGACAAACCCATGGATAAAGCCGAGTGTGACGGAAAGAAAAACCAATGAAAACAATGCGTAGCCCAATACTTTCCATGTGGAGATGATCTTTACCTTGAATAGCAGTCGATAGCCGATAATGAACAATATACCGACAAAGAGGAAAGAGGCCACGCCAAACCACTTGTAGATAAACTGGTGTGCGAGGAGCGCCCCCACTTTGCCCATCCAATTCTGTACAACAGGGTTCTCTATGCCTGCCAATGCTAGCTCCTCACGCGTTTTGAAAAGTGTATCCCAGCCACCGTTCGCCGCCGAAACGTAGCTTTGATCTTCTTTCCAGGTAAATAAGTAAGATATGAATGCGATAAGGCAATAAACGGAGAGAATAAGCAAAAACAAGCCAACTATCTTTATGGCTTTACTGCCAAAAATACCGACAGACCTCGAACTTGGCGATTTCGATACACGTTTTTTTCGTCGGGCAGGCTGGCCCTCCGTGTCATTTCGACTATTTTTTTTGAATGAGTTCGCTTTTCCGGACATCTAAAACACACGTTTTGTTTGAGACAAACTTACGTATTTTTTGCCGATTATCGACCGTGGTGCATCGTGGCGCAGCAACCTAACGACAACCCTATCGTTTCCGGTTTTTTGCGCCGGTGTAGCATCCTGGCCAATTGGCTCGTTATTTTTCGAGGAGTGCGTTTTCGGACGCTGGGTTGATTGGTTTTTTTTTGAGCATGACTGAAGTGAGATGAGGCAAATCGGAAAGGTATGGATAGGTAGGTGGTTTTTCGCTATCATGATGGTGGTAACGAGTGCGCAGTTGGGCGGGTGTCTTAAAGACGACAACGAACTATATCGGGTTTCGGCCGTACGGGCATTGAATGCCGTACCCGGTTCGACGCAACTGGATGTCTTCTTGGATCGCAACAAGTTTAATTTCGACGATGACCTCCGACAAGACGAGGCGTTTGCCTATATGGATTCGGTGCCCTATAAAAACGCATGGCCAAACAATCGGGTGGTGAGTATCGTCGATTCTGCCGATTACCCCCATGCTAAACCGCTCGTACAAAAAACGGTGAACTTTATTCCCGGTAGATTTTATTCCCTATATGTGGTGGGATACGACGAGTTGGATGTGTTGTATATCGAAGACGACCTGACGAGCCCAACAGAAGGGGAGGCGAAGGTCCGGTTTGCCCATTTAAGTCCCGATGCACCTGTGCTGGACTTCGAGGTCGAGACGGGTACCGACGACCCCTTGCGCATCGCCGATAAGGCATTCAAGGAGACCACGGCTTTTGTGGCTGTAGATGGCAACGTCGCTTACGAAGTCAATTTCATCGAGCACAGCAGTGGAGATGTGTTGCATTCGTTCGAATTTACACCCGAGACAGGAATGATTTACACCGTTTGGGTACGGGGTTTAAAAGACAATACCGGCGATGCCGCATTGGACTTTGGCCACGGGATCTCTACCCATTAGGGTAGCCGATTTTCTCCATACCCCGAGCGGCAGCGGTTTTTTATTCCGCAATCAACAGGAAGTAATTTTTCTTGCCGCGCTGAACAATCAAGTACCTGTCGTTCACCAGATCGCCCACACGAAACGCTTGCGTACTGTCGCTGATTTTGCGTTTGTTGACGGATACGCCCCCGCCCTGTATCATTTTGCGGGCCTCGCTCTTCGAAGAAAAAACGGTGCTATCAACAGATAATAAATCCAATAGGGGTACACCCGCATCCAATGAACTTCGCGAAATGTTGAACTGGGGTACGCCGTCAAATACGTCCAGTACGGCAGTATGCGACAGGCTTTCCAGGAATTCGAGTGAACCATTGCCAAACAGGAAGTCGGACGTTTTCACCGCGGTTTCATAATCGGCTTCCGAATGGGTGCGGATGGTGATATCTTTAGCCAATGCTTTTTGAACCACCCGTAAGTGGGGTGCTGCGCTGTGCTCCGTTATAAGCGCGTCTATTTCTGCTTTCGATTTCAGTGTAAAGATTTTGATCCAGTTTGTTGCATCTTCGTCGCTGGCGTTGAGCCAAAACTGATAATATTTGTATGGCGACGTTTTTTCGGGGTCGAGCCATACCGCCCCGCTTTCCGTTTTGCCAAATTTGTTGCCATCGGCTTTCTTGATGAGCTGGGTGGTGAGGCCATAAGCCGTGCCACTTTCTTTACGACGGATGAGCTCCGTTCCGGTAACGATGTTGCCCCACTGGTCCGACCCGCCCATCTGGAGGGCACAGTTGTGATTTTTCCATAGGTAGAAGAAATCGTAGCCTTGTATCAATTGGTAAGAAAACTCCGTAAATGAAAGCCCATTTTCGCCTTCAAGCCGCTTTTTTACCGAATCTTTGGCCATCATGTAGTTTACGGTAAGGTGCTTGCCCACATCGCGGATAAAATCCAAAAACCCGAATCCCTTGAACCAGTCGTAATTATTGACCATCGTTGCGCCATGCTCGCCCTCGGAAAAATCGAGGAACTTCGCCAGCTGCTTTTTCAGGCAGGCCACATTATGTGCCAACGTGTCTTCATCCAAGAGATTGCGCTCGGCCGACTTCCCAGAGGGGTCGCCCACCATACCCGTAGCGCCTCCTACCAACGCTACCGGCCGATGGCCCGCCCGCTGGAAGTGGATAAGGGTCATCAATTGGGTCAGGTGGCCCACATGCAGCGAATCGCCGGTAGGGTCGAAACCAATATATCCTGCTGTTTTTTCTTTGAGTAATTGCTCTTCAGTGCCGGGTATGATATCATGCAGCATACCCCGCCAACGTAATTCTTCAACGAAACCCATGGTCATTTTAACTATTCAGTGCTGTCATCAATATGACGGCAAAGATAGCAGAATGCGCCGTAAATTATGAGGTAAATTCACTACCTTGGCGCAATAAGTGTTGATTGTGCATAAAGTGAGCCGCATGAATTTCCTTTCACATTATTATTTCGAACGATATAGCCGCAACCCCGAGCTGGTGTTGGGATGCGTGCTGCCCGATTTAATTAAAAATGCGGATAAGGACATTAATGTGTTGCCACATAAGCACGAAAGCCATTTTGATGGTAACCCAAAACTTGCAGCCATTTACCGTGGCTGGGGCCGCCATGTTGAGGCCGACCGCTACTTTCATAATGCGCCGTTTTTCTATACCCATACGCACGAGCTGAAAGCGCTGTTGGCACCCGCGGTGGCCGATACGCCGATAAGGCCTTCGTTCTTGTCGCACATTGCCTTGGAACTGTTGCTCGACCACCTGTTGCTTCATCACCAGGCCGTGCATGAGTCCGATTTTTACGAATGCTTGGCTGCCGCAGACCGTGATGCGATTGCGCGTTTCCTGAAGTTTTGCGACGTACAAGACACCACCTTTTTCTTCACTTATTTCAACAGTTTCATGCGGGCGCAGTATATCGGGAGCTACCGGCATTTTGACCAGATTACCTATGCCGTCATCAATATCTGCCGTCGACTTTGGGATGTACAGCTTTCGATTTCCCAGCAACAGCGCATGACCGAGGCATTTGCACATTATGCAACCGAGTTGGATCGCAGTTTCCGGTCTATTTTTGATGATCTCGAAACACACCTTTCTTAATATCCAGTTGATTTACGTGCAAAATATATCGCCGACGCGGTTGTGATAAAATATTTTTTTTATGTTTGAACCGTTGGTAGTATATCTAAACCAATAATTACCGATATGGCACACAAACTTTTTCGCAAAAAAACCGTAGAACAGATCCTCAGTGCATCGGCCAAGACCGGCGGTCTGGAGAAGGTATTGGGTGTGCGCGACCTGGTGTCGCTTGGCGTCGCTGCGATTGTTGGGGCAGGCATATTCAGCACCATCGGTCTGGCCAGCTTTAATGGCGGTCCGGCGGTTTCATTATTATTTGTTTTTGTAGCGATAGCCTGTGTGTTTACGGCCCTTTCTTATGCTCAGTTTGCCAGTACGGTACCGGTTTCGGGCAGTGCCTACACGTATGCGTACGTGGCCTTTGGCGAATTGTTCGCCTGGATTATCGGGTGGGCGCTCATCCTGGAGTATGCGGTTTCCAATATGGTGGTAGCCATCTCGTGGTCGCAGTATTTTGTCAGTATGCTCGGCGGGTTCGGTATTCACCTGCCGGGATGGATGACGATGGCGCCCGCATACGCGTCGGAAGCGTTTGTTCGGTTGCAAGAGCAGGGGATAGACGCACTGTCGGCGGCCGACCGAACGGCGGCGATGGCATATGAGCAGGCCCCCCGGTTCGGAGATATCCCGATTATATTTGACCTGCCCGCTGGCCTGATCACCTTTTTGGTCACCTGGTTGGTTTATATCGGCATCAAGGAGTCGCGGACGGCGAGCAATGTCATGGTAATGATTAAGATCGGTGTGATTCTGTTCGTTATATTCGGCGGTGCCTTCTTCGTGAAGCCCGAAAATTGGGTGCCGTTTGCCCCCAATGGGGTGGAGGGGGTGCTGAGTGGTGTGGCTGCCGTGTTTTTTGCGTTTATCGGTTTCGATTCGATATCCACTACAGCCGAAGAATGCAAGAACCCCCAGCGCGACCTGCCCAAAGCCATGATTTTATGCCTGCTGATCTGTGCTGTCCTGTACATTTTTATTACCCTGGTGCTAACGGGGATGGTCAATTATACCGAACTGAATGTGAAGGACCCCCTGTCGTTTGTTTTCGAGTATGTGGGGGTAGACTACATGGCCGGTATCGTATCGGTAACGTCGGTGGTGGCCATTACCAGTGCTTTATTGGTCTTCCAGCTTGCACAGCCACGTATTTGGATGACCATGAGCCGCGATGGGTTGCTCTGGAAACGGTTTGCAACGATCCACCCGAAGTATAAGACACCATCCTTTGCAACGGTGGTGACGGGTTTTATGGTGGCCGTACCGGCCCTGTTTTTCAAGATGGACTTTTTCGTTGACCTCACCAGTGTGGGTACATTTTTCGCATTTATTCTGGTGTGTTCGGGCGTGCTGTATATGGATTATTCGGGCATCTCCAAGCAGTCGAAATTCAAGGTGCCTTATATTAACGGGCGTTATCTCATCACTGCTAGCCTGTTGGTGGCGGTCTATGCGGTTTACCTTTTTGGGCAAGACGCCGTTGCCGAGTGGCGGAGCATGTCTCTTGCCGAAATCCTTGAACATAAATTGCTCATCATCATCTTCTGGTTGGTGTGGGTGGTCCTCTGTATCATGGGCTACCGGCATCGATTCTCCCTATTGCCTGTTGCCGGTATTCTGGTAAACCTTTACCTGATGTCGCAGTTGGGAGCGAGCAATTGGTTCATTTTCCTGGTATGGCTGGCTATCGGCTTGGTGGTGTATTTCGGCTACGGCTATCGGCACTCTAAACTCAACGCGGCTTCTGCCGACGAAACATCGATGGGTATGTGATATATAAGCAGCATATCATGGGCCTGCCGCAGGGGACAACGTACCATTTTGTTAAAAATTGTTAAATTGATAAAAAAACCTATATTTGTCTAGGTGCATTGGGCACGATGCCCTACCTTTGTGATGAGGTAAGGGCATGGATAGTGATTTAGAGAACTTAAATTAGCGCCAAGGCATGACACCATAAATCGATGATTGGGACCCTATGAGGAAGTTTTTACACCACATTATTACAGTACTGACGTTGAGCGCGATGATTCTCGTGGGGAGTGCTAATGCTGCCCAAGAACGTGCGGTTGCGGTAGATACGAGTCGTGTGGCGAAGGGTGCCGAGGCCAAAGTGGCGGAAAAAGACACGGAATTGGCTTCCCCATCCACCGAAAAACGCTCCCAGCGGTCGTTTTTTTCTTCATTTAAGAGTTTCTTTCCGTTTACATCAAACAATGTTGCCCAAGATAAGCTGTTGAGCAGCGTAAAGGTTTTCCCCAACCCTATTGTCGATCAGATCAGCCTTTCTTATCGGTTGGATAAACAAAGTGCAGTCTCCATCAAGGTGATGGATGCATTGGGTAATGAGGTGATGACGCTTCTTAGTCAGGAGCTTGATGCTGGCCCCCAAAGCCATGTGTTTGAAACCAACAATAAACTCACAAACGGGTTTTATTTTATCCGCGTATCGGCAGGTACGGAAACCGTAGTGAAACGTATTTCCGTGCTTTAAGGCTTTATCCCTTTTCTTATTCCGGGTCGATCCACCGGTCGTCGCCTTTAATGATTTCAATAAGTTCGTCTAGTGCATTGGCCGCGCCTACATTGCGTTTAACCACTTCTTTGCCACGGTAGAGGGTTATTTTTCCCGGACCGGCACCGACGTAACCATAGTCGGCGTCAGCCATTTCGCCCGGACCGTTTACAATACACCCCATGATCCCAATCTTGAGACCTTTGAGGTGGTTGGTTCTGCTCCGTATCATTTGCGTGGTCTCTTGCAGGTCAAACAGTGTGCGGCCACAGCTGGGGCACGATATGTATTCCGTTTTGGAAATGCGCGAACGGGTAGCCTGCAAGATGGCAAATGATGCTGATACAAGCTTATCGGTCGCTATGGACGGTGCGTCTATCCATATCCCGCTACCCATGCCATCCACCAGTAGTCCACCCATGTCGGTGGCTGCGTATACCTGTAGTTTTGACAACGGCTCTTCCGGGTCCATCAGGTCGCCTTGCGGGCCCATAAAATCTGCAGCGGGGTAATGCCGCCGAATGATGACCGGATTGTCGATACCCAATTCGGTGAGTGCACCGAAGAATTGCCGTTGGTTCGCCATACCGTGCGGCACGTCTGTTTCCACGACGAAGATGATGGTTTTGTCTAACGGCAGCGCTTCGAATGCAGGCGTTGTCACATCTGCATAGCGTATCCGTACCAAGTTGAGATGGCGGTCCTTTTCGGTTGCTTCCAGAAATTGGCTTAGCGAAAACAACGGATGGATGTTGGTCTTGTCTTGGATGTTCAGCCAGGTTGGGTAATCGTACAATTGCTTCAGGTTGCCCGGCATGGTAAACGATGGCAGCGCACTGCCGAGATAGACGAAATCCACCGATTGCTCGCCCATGTGGTATTTATCGAGCCAGGGGTCGTACTTATACCCTACATCGGTAAGAATATGGGGGTCTTTCAGGTTTTTCCCCGAGATGTCCACCACCACTCGCGGCACTTGGGTACCGCCGATGAACACGTTTACTTCGTTGGAAGGATAAGGCGCCGGCTTGCTGGTGTTGATCAGGGTGGGAGCAGGGACGTTGATGGCTTCCCGCTCATTTTCGTGCTGGCGCGCCTTGTATCGGTTCACCAGCGCTATCGCCACCGGCGCTTCGAGCTCGGGTTCTTCCGTGAGTGATACACGGACCGTATCGCCCAGACCATCCTCGAGTAGGGTGCCGATGCCTACAGCTGATTTGATGCGGCCATCTTCACCGTCACCGGCTTCTGTAACGCCGAGGTGCAACGGATAGTTCATTCCCTCAGCGACCATTGTCTCTACCAGCAGGCGATAGGCACGTACCATCACTTGCGGGTTGCTGGACTTCATCGAGACGACAATGCTGTGGTAATTGAGGTCTTCGCAAATTCGGATGAATTCCATGGCCGATTCGACCATTCCCTCCGGTGTGTCGCCGTAATGACTCATGATGCGGTCGGAAAGCGAGCCGTGGTTTGTGCCAATCCGCATGGCCGTGCCGTATTCTTTGCATATTTTCACCAGCGGAGCAAACTTCGTATAGATGCGTTCCAGCTCCGACTGGTAGGTTGATGCCGTATAATTCAATTGGTCGAACTTTTTCTTGTCGGCATAATTTCCGGGATTGACGCGCACTTTTTCGACGATACGGGCAGCAACTTCGGCTGCATTGGGGGTAAAGTGGATGTCGGCAACAAGCGGCACATCGTAACCCCGCTTACGCAATTCCTTTTTGATCTCGGCCAGGTTCTGGGCTTCCTTGATGCTGGGCGCGGTAATACGTACGTATTCACAGCCCGCGTCAACCATCCGGATGGTCTGTTCCACGGATCCGATGGTGTCCATGGTGTCTACGGTGGTCATGCTCTGGATGCGGATGGGGTTGTCGCCGCCCATCGGTATATGGCCGATGGGCACTTCGCGGGTATGCCATCTGGAATATGCCGTTAAAGAATTGCAGTAACCCCCTGGGAGTATGTTTCCGGTTTTCGTATCCATGCGTACGGCAAACTTAGCTAAATTGCCAGAGATAGGCAAATTAGCGATCTCTCACCTGCCGTTGAAAAATGAGCTGTTAGGTGAAACTTAGGGATAATGGGTGATATATTAAATCAACCTGTCTTTGATAACTAACGTTCCTGCGATCTTGTCGTGGAGACACTGCTGGCGCCTGTCGAAGAAACCGGTGAGGAACCCGATACCCAACGTTGCCACCCCAACTAATTTGGCCATGTTTCGCCCTAATGCCCGTCCATAGCCAATAGGCCTGCCCTGTTCGTCGGTCACCTTTACACCGATAAGCATCTTGCCGATCGAGGCTTGTTTGCGCGATCCCTCCATGGCTACACATAAGATGAACTTCGTAAGGGGCACGATCGCCAGTCCGATGAGCAAGGCCGGGATGCTCTCTTTTGCGTTCGAGATGCCCGCAAGGTAGATGGCGGCTAACGCCGCATACACGCAGCCAGCGATGAAGTAGTCGATTGCCGTGGCCAGCAAGCGTACATCTAATGTGGCGAAATATTGGGGGCGTGTATTCTGGTAGGCAATATTTAATAGGCTACTCAATTCAGCAATTTCCCGTACTTCTTTAAATTCGGGATACCCCGATGGTTTAACGAAGTCGGTTGGATTGAGGTTCATGCGGCGCAATTCATCCAGTGAAAAGGGGCCTTCGGGCTTTCCCCGGATAACCACCTCGAACCGGTCGGGCAATGTGCTCATCGTTTAATCATAACGTTTCACGGTGAAGGAACTCAATCCACCTTTTAAGTCAACGAGAAAGCGATTGCTCGCCCCTTCATAGCCTTCGGTGGTATAGGAACCATCGTCCTGTTTGGTGAAACCCGGGAAATCCTTGGAAGAAAGTCCCGACTTGACGACGATTTTACACGCTGCGGCACGGGGTATTTCGATTTCTACACTGGCTACGCCCGATTCGGCCGCTATCGTGGTTTCTTCCAGAGGCATACCCAACTTCGCTTCGAAGGATGCCGCCCCGCCTTTGAAATGGAGACTCGCTATCTTGTATTGGGAGAGGTCAAATTCGGCCGCGCCGGCGCCCATGTCGAGTGAAATGTGCCACTTGGGGTTGCGGTTCAAACGGATTTCCGCACGGTTTTCGTTGCCCTTCATGTCCCAGTTGCCTTTTTCGGTATCGCGCATGCTGAAGGTAAGGTTGGCATTGGATCCAGTGGTTGTCGTTTCCAACTGGTGTCCGCCGAGGGTACTCGTTGCTTCAGCGTGGAACAGCTCGTCTGTCGGCCCTTCGATTTCGTATTCTACCGCCCCACCTTTAATGTGGAGATGTGCCGTCGTGATGGCATTGTCATAAGCATGGGTGAATACGCCGCTCGATTTTTCGCGGGGTCTATTGTCATTCGACGATGGACGCCTTTCCGTTTTCCAGTGTTTATGGTCAAAGATCCACCAATTGTCGTGCGGTGGAAATGTGCCACGGAAGGCGAGGAATGCTAGCGCGGCGATGGTGACCACAATGGAGATAGCGTTGCCGATACCACGTTTGGGCACCAGTAGATTAACGCCGATGATGATAAGGATAATGGGCCACATGCTAAACACCGACCGCCAGTAAAAGTCGATAATGTCTAGGTTATCCAGTAATAATACACCGCCCACGAACAGTAGGATGAGTCCCCAGCTTAATTTTTCTTTGTTCATAATCCGTTCAATTTATTTGGTGTAACCATGGTCGGTTCCTGCATTGTCTGTGGGTTCGTCCGGTTTGTCTTGGGGCGCTTGTGCCTCGGGTGCCTGTTCCTCCGGTTCGTTTACCGAAAATGGTTTTGGCTTCTGTGGTTTGAAGGCGCCGAAGATGGTAGCCACGCCCAAGAGAATAATCAACACGGGCCAGAACCGGGCGAAGTCACGCCAATAAAAAATATCCAGCTGGTGCAATAAGAAAAATACACCCAAGGCTACCAAAATCAACCCGGCCACGTACCGGTCTTTGCTTACTTTTTTATTGGCCCTGTTGAACTGGTGGCGTTGATCCCCGGCATGGGGCGGGTATCCTCCGAAATCTTCCACTGGCGGGTTAGGTTGCACGCGGTAGTCGACACGAAACGGGTCGCTTGGCAATACAAATGATTTGATGGGAAGTACGATCCAAAGCACGATGTAGACGATGGGCCCCAAGAGCCCGATGCCCATGTAGCCCGAAAAAAAGACGCTGATGACGAAAGCGACCCTTACCCACGTTTTATCTATGCCGAAATACGTGCCGAGACCGGCGCAAACACCTGCCACGGCACCTTCATGGGGTATGCGCTGAAGTTTCTTTTCCATGGATTTCTCCTTTTTTAACTGTTACCGTATTTGGGTTTGATGACGACTTCCTCCACGTTGGCCCCATCACTCATCCGGAGGCAGGTTACAATAGCCTCGGCGATGTCTGCCGGCAGAATAAACCGGTCGGCAGGGATGTCGGTGCCTTCCCACGAGGAAGTCAGCGTTGAACCCGGGATAATCTCGGTCACCTTCACGTCGTGTGGCCGCAGTTCCTCCCGTAATACATGCGTTAGACCCATCACCGCAAATTTTGTTACAGTATAGGTGCCGGCGGCGGAAACGGGCTCGCGGCTGGCGATGGAGCTGATGTTGAAGATGTGTCCACGGCGGTTTTTTCGCATGCGTTGACCGACGGCGCGCGACAGGAGGTGTGGGGTGATGTAGTTGACCTGCAATTGCTGCCGGAAATCCTCGTCGGTCTCATCCAGTACGGATACGGGTTTAAAAATACCCACGTTGTTGATGAGGATATCGATGTCTGCCGTTTGGTCATCTACCCACGTAATCAGGTTGTTTAATTGTTCGGGTGCTGAAAAGTCACAGGCTAAATAGGCCACGTGAATATCGGGATATTGTGTTTCCAGTTGTTTTTTGAGCGCAGCAAGCGCTCGGTCATTACGGGCAGCGAGCAATAGGTTGTAGCCACATTCGGCAAGTTTTTCGGTGATGGCGTGCCCCATTCCTTTGGTGGCGCCTGTGATTAATGCTGTTCGGTGCATGGGTGGTAACATGTACCTAATATAGGGGTTGCATTACACTTTTGCAAGCGCACCTTCGTTTTTTGAAGCAGAGATATTAGCGTCGGTTATGTAAATCCTAAAGCTGTGAAACGCTAGAACAGGCCTGTGGTATACCGATATAAGCCTGTCGCGGCTCGTCAGGTTGTTGGTTTGCGTAAAGATAGGCATGGAAAGACTTTTGGCGGAAATTGGCGGGATTTTCCGCCAATTTCCGCCACGGATGCGATTATTTGGTTTCGATATGGTATCCTCATCGAACAAACAATACGGCACGGATTTTCGTTGTAACTGCAAAACCTGTATCTTTAACGCTAATTGAATAGTTAGATAACGATTTATGTTTTTCACCTACTTCGGACAATACCTTTTGCTTTTGAAAGCGGTCTTCCGGCGACCGGAAAAATGGCGGATATACTGGAAAGAAATTATCCACGAGATGAACGAGATCGGCGTGGGCTCCCTCGGGTTGATCGGCATCATCTCAACCTTCATCGGTGCCGTAATGACCATGCAGATCGCCTTCCAGTTGGTTTCTGATTTGATTCCCACGTCGGTGATCGGGCAGATCAATCGCGATTCGAGTATCTTGGAGCTTAGTCCCACCATCACCGCGCTGGTATTGGCAGGCAAGGTGGGGTCGTCCATTTCGTCGCAGATCGGGTCCATGCGGGTAACCGAGCAAATCGATGCACTCGAAATCATGGGCATCAATGCACCGGGGTACCTTATCCTCCCCAAAATCCTGGCGGGCATTACGATGATTCCAGCATTGGTCATCATGTCCATTTTCCTGGCCTTAACGGGTGGGCTTTTTGGCGGGGCGATTTCCGGTGCGGTTACTCCTGCCGATTACATCAATGGGATTACCGATGGCTTTATTGGTTATACGGTTGCTGTAGCGTTGGTAAAAGCGTTTGTCTTCGGGTTTATCATCACCTCCGTTTCGGCCTTCAAAGGGTTTTATGTACGTGGTGGGGCGCTGGAGGTTGGCCAAGCCAGTACACGTGGCGTGGTTATCAGTTGCATCTCCATTCTGGTGGCCGACTATATTATTACAGCCCTTATGCTTTAACCGTTTTTACCAACAGATACGTATGATTGAAGTTCAAAACATCCATAAATCGTTCGGCGACAACCATGTACTAAGGGGCATCGATGCCCAGTTCAAGCCGGGTCAGATCAGCTTAATCATTGGCGGATCGGGATCGGGCAAGAGCACGTTGCTGAAATGCATGGTGGGGCTGCATCGTCCCGAACAGGGAAAGGTTCTTTACCAGGATGCGGATTTTACACGGATGGATTTCGAAGACCGTATACCCATCCGCAAGGAAATCGGGATGCTGTTCCAGAATTCGGCGCTGTTTGATTCGATGACGGTGGAGCAGAACATCATTTTCCCCTTGGAGATGTTTACGGATATGAGCCGGAGCGAGAAGATCGACCGAGCCAATTTTTGTTTGGAGCGGGTGAACCTGGCGGGCCGTAACAAGCTGTATCCGGCGGAGCTTTCAGGAGGGATGAAGAAGCGCGTGGGCATTGCCCGCGCCATCAGCATGAATCCGAAGTACCTCTTTGTCGATGAGCCCAATTCGGGCCTTGATCCGGAAACCGCCATCGTGATCGACGAGTTGATCTCGGACCTGACCGAAGAATATAAATGCACAACGGTGGTGGTGACCCACGACATGAACTCGGTGATGGGTATCGGCGACTACATCATCTTTCTACACAAAGGCCAAAAATGGTGGGAAGGGTCGAATAAGGAAATTGCACATTCAGATGTGGAAGAGCTGAATAGCTTCGTATTTGCCAGTCCGTTTATGAAAGCGGCGAAAGAGCGGTTTTAATCGAACGCGTTCAATTTATCGCTATCTTTGCCAAAAATAAGCTTACTTTGACTGCAAACAGCATCCAACTCCGTACCCCCGAGCACTGGGAAGACTATGAGCTCATCGATTGTGGTAATTTTGAAAAACTGGAACGGTTCGGCGACCGTATACTGATTCGCCCCGAACCACAAGCCGTATGGGCTAAGGGCCTGTCGGAGGCCGAGTGGCAGAAGCGGCACGACACGAGGTTCAAGGGCCGTTCGGCCACCAGCGGCGAATGGATCAAAAAGAACCCTAAACTGCCCGACCGTTGGCATATTAAATACAGCAATGGCGATGTGGCCATCAAGCTGCGCCTGGGCCTCACCTCCTTCAAGCATGTGGGCGTTTTTCCCGAGCAGGCGGTCAATTGGGATTATATTTCCACCGCGATAAAATCATCCAGCACGCCGAAACCGAAGGTGCTCAACCTTTTCGCCTATACCGGTGGTGCCTCGTTGATTGCCCGCGCTGCCGGTGCGGATACCACCCACGTGGACTCCATCAAGCAGGTGGTTACGTGGGCCAACGAAAACCAGGAGCTGTCGGGCCTTTCGGATACCCGTTGGGTGGTTGAAGATGCCCTTAAATTCGTGAAACGCGAGCTGAAGCGGGGTAATAGGTACCACGGGATCATCCTTGACCCACCGGCCTACGGGCATGGACCGAAGGGCGAGAAATGGAAGCTGGAAGACCACATTGCCGAAATGATGCGTGATGTGGTCCAGTTGCTCGACCCACAGGAACATTTCCTAATCTTGAATACCTATTCGTTGGGGTTTTCTTCCGTGATTGTTGAAAACCTGATCAGGGCGGCATTGCCTGATGTGCAAAATCTTGAAACGGGCGAATTGTACCTGCAAGCCACGGCCGGGAGTAAGTTGCCACTGGGCGTATTTGGTAAATTCCAAACTATTCAAACACCACGGTCTTATTCCCGGTAATGATGACCCGGTCTTCAATGACCAGCCGCAACGCCTTGCTCAATACCGATTTCTCCACTTCTTTACCAGCACGTATCATGTCTTTCACGGTGTAGCTATGGTTTACCGGGCGGATATCCTGCGCAATGATTGGGCCCTGGTCGAGGTCGCTGGTTACGAAATGGGCAGTGGCCCCGATTAATTTCACACCCCTTTCGTGTGCCTGTTTGTACGGACTGGCGCCGATGAATGCAGGAAGGAACGAGTGATGTATGTTGATGATCCGTCCGGTATACCGGTCCACGAAATCGGCCGATAGTATCCGCATGAATTTGGCCAACACGAGGTAGTCTGGAGCGTGCGCATCCAATAGTTGCGCGATCTCGTGTTCAAATTCCGCTTTCGATTTCCCTTCGTGGGTTACGTGGTAAAACGGGATGTTGAAACGCTGGGTGAATGCACTGAGTTCGTCGTAGTTGCCCACTACGCAGCAAACCTCGGCACCGAGCGTATTAAAAAAGTAGCGGACGATGATATCGCCGAGACAATGGTGTTCCTTGGTCACCAGTAGCGCCAACCGCTTTTGCTGCGGCGGGTTTACCGTTACCGTAGCTCCCGCGGGCAGGGCCTCGATGAGGTCGGTGGTTAGCAGTTCGTTGTCTTTCGCTTTACCGGCGCATACAATCCTCACGTAGAAACGCTCGGCGGCCTCATCCACATACTCGCGCATCGTCACGATATTGAGGGTGTGGCGTGCTACGGTATTGGCAATCTGGCCAACCAGCCCCACAGCATCGTGGCACTGGATAAGGATAAGGGTTTGGTTTATCATGATCTATTAAGCCACCAGTTCTTCGGTTTTCGATTCTTCGGCTATATCCACTTCCACACGGAGGTTGTTCACGATGTGTTTTTGCCTGTCGGGCGTATTCTTGCCCATGTAGTATCCTAGCAACTGTGTGATTTTCAATTCTTTTAAAAGAATAACGGGATCCAAGCGCATGTCTTCACCGATAAACAAGCCAAACTCATCCGGCGAAATCTCCCCCAGTCCTTTAAAGCGCGTGATTTCCGGTTTTCCGCCTAATTTCATGATGGCGCGCTGGCGCTCCTCATCGCTGTAGCAATAGATGGTCTCTTTCTTATTGCGCACACGGAATAAGGGCGTTTGCAAAATGGAAACGTGGCCGGCTTTTACCAAATCGGGAAAAAACTGGAGGAAAAAGGTCATCAGCAACAGGCGAATGTGCATGCCATCCACGTCGGCATCGGTGGCGATGACGATGTAGTTGTAGCGGAGTCCATCCAACCCGTCCTCGATGTTGAGGGCATGTTGTAGGAGGTTGAACTCTTCATTTTCATACACTACTTTCTTGGTGAGCCCGAACGCATTGAGGGGTTTGCCTTTCAGACTGAACACGGCTTGGGTCTGCACGTTGCGCGACTTGGTGATGGATCCACTCGCCGAGTCGCCCTCCGTGATAAACAAGGTGGTTTCCTGTGCCAGCTCGTGTTTATCGCCGTAATGCACCTTGCAATCGCGTAGTTTACGGTTATGCAGGGAAGCCTTCTTAGCACGTTCGTTGGCCAGTTTTTTGATGCCCGCGATGTCTTTGCGCTCGCGTTCCGACTGCATAATCCGCTTCAATAACGCGTCGGCCGTTTCGCCGTGCTTGTGCAGGTAATCATCAAGCGCCTTTTTGATAAAATCGTTGATGAAGGTCCGTACCGTAGGCCCCTCGGGGCCGATGCTCTGCGAACCGAGTTTAGTTTTCGTTTGCGACTCGAATACGGGCTCCTGTACCTTGATGGCGACCGCACCAATGATAGATGCACGGATATCCGAGGCATCATAGTCTTTTTTGTAGAACTCGCGTACGGTCTTCACCAGTGCTTCGCGGAAGGCTGCCTGATGCGTACCGCCTTGCGTGGTATGCTGTCCGTTTACAAACGAGTAATACTCTTCGCCGTATTGCTGGCCATGGGTAATCGCAATTTCGATATCTTCCCCTTTGAGGTGGATGATCGGGTAGCGCATGGATTCGGCGTCGATGTTCCGTTCGAGCAGATCCTTGAGTCCGTTTTCGGAAACGAATTTCTGGCCGTTGAAATTGATGGTGAGTCCCGAGTTGAGGAACACATAATTCCAGATCATGTTTTCCACGAACTCCGCGCGGTAGTGGTAGTTCTTGAAAATGCTGTCGTCGGGGTAAAAGGTTACGGCCGTTCCGTTGCGTTGGGTGGTCGATTTTTCTTCATCCCTTACCAGTTCCCCTTGGCTGAACTCGGCAATCCGTGTCTTGCCATCGCGGTACGACTGCACGGTGAACGACGTGGAAAGGGCGTTGACCGCCTTGGTGCCGACCCCGTTGAGGCCTACCGATTTCTGGAACGCTTTACTGTCGTATTTACCGCCGGTATTGATTTTGGACACCACGTCTACCACCGAGCCTAGGGGGATGCCCCGGCCGTAGTCGCGCACGGCAATCTTCTGTTCGCTCATGTTGATGTCGATGGTTCTCCCAGCGCCCATCACGAATTCATCAATGGAGTTGTCCATCACCTCCTTGAGCAATACATATATACCATCGTCGTACGCTGAACCGTCGCCCAGCTTTCCGATGTACATCCCCGGCCGGAGCCGGATGTGCTCTTTCCAATCGAGCGAGCGTATACTATCTTCGTTATATGCGGTCATTTTTTGAGACACTAGATATTAGACATTAGACAACAGACTAAAACTTGCTTCGTTTGATGCCATACCGAATAAGGTCACGCAATATTACAAAATTTTAGTTGTTTTTCCCTATTGACAAAACGTTGTCATCAACACCCCGTTTCTTTGTAGTGAACAATAAGGAATTATCAATTATCCACTATTAATTATCATTATCATGAGTATCATCACCAAAGACGAATTGTTGAAACATTGGCAAGGACACCGCACGTTAACCCGGCGGGTTATCGAAGCGTTTCCGGAAAAGGAGCTATTTACATTTTCCGTTGCCGGCATGCGGCCTTTCGGCGAATTGGCCAAAGAATTATTGTCTATCGCCGTTCCGGGTTTACAGGGTATCGTTGACCGGTCCGAAGAAGGCTTTACCGAAGACGGTTTGGGCACGATTACGACCAAAGCAGCACTATTGCAGAAATGGGATGAAGATACACCCAAGATTGATGAATTGTTCGCTCAGATTCCCGAATCGGATTTCCACGTGACGTTCAATCTCTTCGGCCAGTTCAACTTCCCCATCATTGACAACATCCTGTATTTCGTCGACAATGAAATCCACCACCGGGGGCAGGGGTATGTTTACCTACGGTCGTTGGGCATCCAGCCGCCGTTTTTCTGGGAGCGCTGATGTTTTCCCTAGCCTTGGTAGGCTTCGTTTAATTTTTTAATATCAAACTTTTTCATTTGCATAAAGGCCCGGGTTACCCGGGCTACTTTCTCCCGATCGGGGTCTTGCATCATTTCATCGAGGACGGCGGGCGATATTTGCCAGGATAGACCAAACCTGTCCTTCAGCCAGCCACATTGCTCCGCTTCGGGTACGGCCGATAGCTTTTTCCAAAGGTAGTCAATCTCCTCCTGCGTATCGCAATTCACCATCAGCGAAACGGCTTCATTGAAGCCATAATCGTGTTCCCGAGCACTGTCCATCGCCACAAACCATTGCCCTTGGAGCCGGAAGTCGGAAAACATGACCGTGCCTTCCCGGTCGGGTGCCATACCCGAAGGATAACGGGCGATTGTACCGCGACGTGCGTCTTTGAATACCGATAAATAAAAATCACCGGCTTCCTCCGCTTTTCCGCAAACATCGCCCACAAACAGTAGGGAAGGAAGGATTGGCGGACGTTCTTCCCCTTCGGGGTCGGTGAGGATGAGCTGCCAGGAAACACCATATCTATCCTGTATCCAGCCGTATCGCTCGCTGAAAGGATACTTGTCAAGCGGCATCAATACCTTTCCGCCGTCGGCGAGCTTGGCCCAAATATCGTCAAGCCGATTTGCCGCGTCCGCATCGCGCGACGGGTCAAAATTGACCATGAAAGAAATAGACGGGTTGAATTTGAACAATGGCCCAGCGCTGATGGACATAAATGAATAACCCCAAAGCTGGAAAGACACCATGTCGGCATCGCCCGAAGGGGTATCGTTAAGCGTGATGATGTTGGTGATTCGTGAATCGGGGAATATCGAGGTGTAAAACTCGGCCGCTTCTTTCGCTTCCCGGTCAAACCATAAATGGGGGATGATTTTTTGCATGACAAAACTCCTTTCAATTTGGTGCCGTACAAATATAGCGCGCAATCAACGGAAACGTTATGGGCATAAGCGCCAATTTCGGGGTGCGTTTGCGACAGAAGAAATACAGCCTTAACCCCGGAAATTCACCGCAACCACTTCAATCAGCTTACCATCCTTTGTGCAGGCTAGGGAAATCGGATGTTCCATTTAAAAAGACGGCCCAGACTATTTTATTTAATAAATTCTGATTTTTCACCCCGTGTTTGTGTTTTATTCATCGTTTACTCATCGTTTATTAAGATGGCCCGCTACTTTTGTGCTTAACTTTTTATAACGGGCGTGCAGATTATGATTCGTTTTCGTTTCGTGAATCGCTAAACGTGCTGATCAAATTAATAACGGGGTTTCTGCCCCATATAAAACTGATAGTTATGATTAATCTTATTGTATATATGTGCGTGTAAATCGGTGGATTTGCGAAATGCCGCTTCGGAACGGCGCGAAACTGATGCGCGTTCCATGGCGTTCATGAGCCTACCCCGATAAAATGCCGAAGCTTGAACGCGGACGTAGCCAAAAAGAGGTGAAAAAATAGTAGGCAAAGATAACAGGCCTAAATTGAACCAAACATCTGAATGTATGAATATAACACATGTACCAAAACGACGAATGGCAACAGTAAAATTAGCTATTGCCACGTGGTTATTTGTTTTTTTAGTAATCGGTAATTCAAAGGCTGAAACGCTGGGTAGCCACGTAGTGCTGGGTACACAAAAGGTCAACACCGTTAAGGGGATGATGATGACAGGATTTACTGGCCGTGGGGGGGCAGAAACACGGGGCGTGCTCGTTCAGAACCGTAACGTTTCCGGGAAAGTCACCGCCTATGCAGATGCCGAACCGTTATCCGGGGTTAGCATTGTCGTTAAGGGAGGTACTATCGGGACAACCACCAACGCAGATGGCTCCTATACGCTTGCCGTGCCGGATGGATCGATCCTGATATTTAGCTTTATCGGTTACGAAACACAAGAAGTGCCGGTAAGAGGCCGGGATATTATCGACATAGCCATGCAGTCGAATATTCGGGAACTCGAGGAAATGGTCGTGGTAGGTTACGGTGTCCAAAAGAAGGAAAGCGTAGTGGGGGCCATTGGAACAGTGCAAGCGGAAGATCTGGAATCCCAGGGAAATGTTTCGAACCTTCGTGATGCCTTGGTCGGCGCAATCCCCGGTATGTCCGTGCTACCGTCTTCTGGGCTGGCCGGGGGTGGTGATAGCCGGATATACAAAGAAACGGAAATCCTGATCCGAGGTAAGACGACCTGGAACGATGCCGCCCCATTGATCCTTGTGGATGGTGTTGAACGTGATATAAACGATATTGACATCAATTCAGTGGCATCTATATCTGTTTTGAAAGACGCCTCGGCGACCGCAGTGTTTGGTGTGAAAGGAGGTAACGGGGTCATACTTATCACAACCAATAGGGGGCAAACAGGTAAACCAACGTTCGAGATCGAAGCGGAGATGTCGTTGGAAACACCCAGCAGAATCGTCACACCCGTGGGGACAGCTGACGCGATTGTAGCGCGGAATCACGCGATTGCACGAACAAGGCGTATTCAGGGATCCGCTGTCCTCAACGGGTTCGTCTCCGATGAAGTGGTTGGTTACTATCGTAACGGCCAATATCCGTATGCCTATCCCGACAACGACTGGATAGATATCATGTTCAAGGATTATTCCAATTCTTACCGGGTCAATACTACGGTAAGCGGGGGTACGGAAAAGGTGAAATATTTTGCGTTAGCGGGTTACAACCATGTAGGTGATTTATTAAACGGAAAGGATGTGGGCCAGGGATATAAGCCATCGTATCGTTACGATCGTATAAATATACGGTCTAATTTCGATTTTAAAATCACCGCTACCACGGACCTGAGAGCAAATTTTTCGGGAATCCATTCCAAGCAGACCGCTCCACCGGGAGTTGCCTTGAATGCAATTTTCGATGCAACAAGCCACCTGCCGGGAAATGCGATGGTGATGGTTTACGAGGATGGTGTATATGGCGCATATAATGGAGATATATCGGCTTTTAATCCGATGTATAACCTGCTGTTTAGCGGCTTGGGAACCACCCTAAACACCTCCGTCAATATGGACTTTACGCTGACCCAAAACATGGATTTTTTGACCAAAGGTCTCTCCATTTCTGGGCTGCTGGCGTATGATAATCGCTTTGTTAACAGTGGGGTAAGTGTATCTGATAACGGGCTGATCACTAAAACGATCGACCCTGAATTTTACCTGCGGGGCGGGTATTATGACGATGCGCAGGAAGCGTATATACTAAATGGCGAGCTGATCGACGATATGGAGGCCGCTGGTTGGGCCATTTATGACGATGGTGCCGGGAGTACAACGGGCGCGGGGTTTGGATGGGTAAAAGAGCCCAGCCACTATAATCCCGAATCGCTTAGCCTAGGGGGGTCCCTGCGAACCATATACAACGAAGCAAAGCTAAATTATACGCGAACCTTTGGCAGGCATGCGGTAACTGGCCTGGCGATGTTTAGCCGCCGGCATTCCGAGGCAGGAAGTAACTGGGCGAATAAGCGGGAGGATTGGGCAGGTAGGATTACCTATAATTACAATGACCGGTATTTTTTGGAAACAAACGGTGCTTATAACGGGTCTGAAAAATTCGGACCGAAGTACAGGTTTGACTTCTTTCCTTCTTTTGCGGGCGGATGGACGATATCCAATGAGAAGTTCATGGATAACGCCACGTGGCTGAGCTTATTAAAGTTGAGGTACTCTTGGGGGCTGGTGGGTAACGACCGGGTAAATACCGGCAGTACTTGGCCCTACCTCACCATTTATACCGAACAAGGTGCTCCTTCCACGATAGAATCTTCCAGTTACGGTTATCCAATATCCAACTATTTCTATCCCCGCTATTACGAGGGCATACCTGGCAATCCGGATCTCCGTTGGGAGAAAGCGCGTAAACAGAACCTCGGTTTGGAAGTTGGGCTGTTGAGGAATACCATTATGTTGACGGCTGATGCGTTTAACGAGTACCGGAATGATATGTTGCTGGCCGCCAATGCCCGGGGCGTACCCATAATAGCAGGAAAGCCTGCCACCGCAGCCAATGTCGGAGAAGCAAAATCTAAGGGAATGGAGCTTTCAGCCTCCTATAGAAATTCACATAATGGTAACCTGAATTATTGGTTGAAAGCTAACTGGTCGGTGGCGCGTAGCGAAGTAATCTATAAAGAAACACCGGAACTTGTTCCGGCACACAAGGCGCCCGAAGGGTTTCCGATAGGGCAAACCATAACGGGGGTCCATACGGGATTTATCAATAGTTGGGATGACCTGTATTCCAGTACGAGCCCCAACACGATCGATCAAACCAGTAACCTGATGCCGGGTGACCTGGTCATGCTTGATTACAATGGTGATGGTGTCTATACCCCTAACGATGATCAAGTCCCTTACGGGTACCCGGTCTATCCCCAGAATCACTACGGGCTTTCATTTGGGGCAGATTATAAAGGATTTCAGTTTTCCGTTCAATTTGTGGGCGCCTATAACGTAACTCGAAGGATTGCAACGGATATATTCTTTTTCAATAACACCTACATCCCCGAGTATATTTTAGCGGATACATGGACTTACAATCATACAGACCCCACGTTCCCAGCATTAGCTTTAGGAGAAAAATATATGCCATTAGGACACTATCAGTTTTTTGATGGTTCCTATTTCCGTTGCAATTCGGCGCAAATCGCCTATAACCTACCCAAGTCCTTTATCCAGCGTCTCGGCATAGACAACCTTAAGGTATACGTGAACGGCAGGAACTTGTTTTTGTGGACCAAGATGCCCGATGACGGCGTAGGTGTTAACTATGACGGCAAAAATTACCCCACAAGGATGCAGTTGAATTTTGGTTTGAATATACAGTTATAATAACGTACAAACAGCATGGTCAAAGGCTCCATTTGCCAACTAAAAAACAATCAGATGAAAATCAGAATAATAATTTCAACGCTAGTTTCGATAATTATCATGGGCGGTTGTGAGAATTACTTGAATATTCCTCCCGAAGCTGCAATAGAAGAGAAAGACGTTTTTGGCACTTACGAAAGCTTTCAGGGTTTCCTTGATCGGTTGATGCTATATGTGATCGACTATAACCGGCATGGCGCACGTACCACGCAATCCTTGGGCGGGGAGTGCGTGAGTATTAACGGGCAATCCGTCATCTTTGCCAACCAAGGGAATTATTCCCATACAAGAGGGGGCTTAATGGCGAGGTTCTCTATTTATGTTCCCGTCCAAGATGGCAGTCCTGCAGAGCGTTCAAATTTTGGTCTTTATACACACTTTTGGGAGGCACTGCGTATCGCAAACCTTGCCCTTGAGAAGCTGGAGGAAGGCGTACTGACACAGGCGACCGAACAACAACACAATTGGTTGAAAGGGCAAGCCTTGTTTTTTCGGGCTTTTTATCATTATGAATTTGTTCGGTCTTTCGGAACGATCCCCTATACCGACCAAGTGATACCGCTCGATGAGCAAACGGACTTTATGAAGCGCCATTGGAGTTATGAGAAGGATGGTAGAACGTACAACGATTGCCAAGCGGTGTTCGAGCGTATCGTCGAAGATATGGAGGCGGCGGCTGACTTATTGCCGGCTGTATGGCCAACACCCACCATTAACTATGGAAGGCCAACAAGCATAGGAGCATTGGGGTACAAAGCCAAGGCCTTGCAGTATTCGGCAAGCCCCCTGTTCAATGAACAGGCCACAGGCATCCTGGATTATGACCGTGAATTGCTCCAGCGGTGTGCCTTGGCCAGTCAGCAGGCGATTGATGCGGCTAAGCGTGTCATCGGCCAACAGCCCCAAGGTATGCCGGTTGTCAATGATGATGGGCTCACAAAATGGGAAGACATGCGGCAAATGTATTGTACGTTTAGTGGCAATGTGCAGCCCGGTACGGGCGAAGTATTGTTTAAAAAGCCCACAAATGCCTATGGCGCGATATCCATCCGGCAGACAGCCGGCCGCGTCTATGGTGAAAAGATTTTGACGAATCAAGACGGTGCGCAGGCAACGCAGCAGTACGTTGATAAGTTCGAAATGAGCGACGGGACCCGTTACAAATCCGAATATGACAGGGTCACCGGAAAGCGATGGGAGAACCGTGATCCGCGGTTTGATTTGAACTTTTATGTCCATGGTGCCCAGATCGGGAATGTCCGGATGAACCTGAGCAGTCAGGTTAGAGACAAGCAAATCAACTGCTATGTCATCAGAAAGTATCTTCCGAACGGTGCGCACAGAAACAACGTGGGGAATACCGCCTACGCGACTCCGCTGTTGCGCTTGGCGGATATCTATCTGACCTATGCGGAGGCGGCTTTTGAAAGTACCGGAAGTTATACCGCCGTTCCAGAGGGGTGCAGCTTGACCGCGGAACAAGCCGTCAATATCGTAAGGTCCCGGGCGGGGCAGCCGGATGTAGCCGATACGTTACCCGCTTACGACACCATTATTCCACAAAGCTGCGAGCTTCCCTCCGATCTGTCGTTTCGGTTATTGTATCGCAACGAGCGGGCCGTAGAGCTCGCTTTCGAAGGAAGTTACTGGTTTGATATACGCCGGTGGAAGCGGGCACATCTAAAAGATGGTACCCCACTGCAGGTTCTCGCCTTTGACTTGGTCAATGGGAACAACAATGTGAATAATCCGGTTAATAACGAAACCGTTCAGCGCGTGAGTGCAGAAGCCAATGGCACCTATACGTTTAAAGAGCCACACTATTGGATGCCTTTTCGGAACGATCTCATAAACTTCACCACAGATTGGGAACAAAACCCTGGATGGTAATCGTTGCGGCTGCACTTTAGAAGATGACGATATGAATAGAAATAATAATATGACGATAAAGACAACCTGGATGATGGTAATATGCCTGTTATCATCGCTGCCACTTTTTCCACAGCAAAACGCCGAAGAAAAAGTAACTAATCAGCCTTTGGCCGATAGTTTGTGGACATCCGGGCAGCAGATAAATCTGGTTCTTGGCGAGACGTCCAAAGAAAAAACCACCGGGTCTGTAGCCTATATTGATGCCGAGGCGAGTTTGGCGAGCGATTCGAGGCCGGGCTTGGCGAATGCGATTATAGGGAAAGTTTCCGGCGTATTCGACGCTTTTAACCTGTGGGGCACCGGGCCGGGCGTAGTGGTGGTAGACGGCATTCGCCAAAATGAATACTATTACCAGCATATGGATATCCGGGAGATCGCATCCATCGTGGTACTGAAGGATGCGGCTTCTAAGGCACGCTATGGCGCACAGGGAGACCAAGGGATTATCCTGATCAATACAAAAAGGGGTAAGGCCGGGGAGCAAAAGATTCGTGTAACCGCAGAGTACTCGGTTTCCGAACCTCGGGCCCTGCCAAATTACCTCAACGCTGCCAACTACATGGAGAAGTTCAATGAAGGACAGTTGAACGATGGGGTGAGCGCGTCTTCCCTGAGGTATAGTTCACGGCTTATCGATTCTACCCATACTAGTTTAAACCGTGCCGCATATCCTGATAATGACTTTTATACCCATCAGTACCTGCGGAACTTTACGAGCGATATGCATGTTTTTGCCGATTTGACAGGTGGCAATGAGAACGCGCAATACTATGTAAATGCCGCCTGGATGCAAAGTGATGGTTGGTTGAGCATGGCTACGACCCCTGATAAGACCAACAAATTTAATTTCAGGTCCAACCTCGATTTTAACATCAACCGTTACCTGAAAATGGGTATTGACGCAATAGCCCATTTCGATTTCAACGAGAGACCACGGGTGGGCAACTACTGGAATGAGTTTGCAACGATTCTTCCCAATGCGTACCCGGTATTGTGGGATCCATCAATCATTGCCGATGAGGAAATCCGCGAGATGGTCATGACTGAAGCCCGATTAATCGATGGAAAAGTGTTGGGAGGGAATTCTTCTTACGTCAATAATCAGATCTATGGTAACCTGACGCAAAACGGAAAAACCAGATACCAACAGCGTAACATACAGTTTGGAGGGAAGCTCGAGCTTGATTTAAGCTTTCTCACCCAAGGGCTTGCTGCCGAAGGGTACGCGGGAATGAACTTTTACAACTCGTTGTTTACGCAGCAAAATTATGATTATGCAATATATGAGCCCATTTTCAGTGAGCTAACCGGGCTGGTGGAAGATGTAAACATACATGGTGTTGATAGGCCGTCGAATAGGTATAATACGAACCCCGGTAACTCCAGTTCCCATCGCCAGGTTTCCTATTATGGCAACCTGGCTTATAACCGGGTTTTTGGAAAACATGATATTTCGGCGGTTGCCCTGATTTACGGAGATCAGATCACCAATGTAGGGGAACTGCAACGAAATACATTGTTCCACACAGGCTTATCGGCAACGTATATGTACGCCAACCGTTATGTCATAGAAGGCTCAGCGATCGGTATTGGCAGCAGAAAACTACCAGAAAATCAACGGGTAGAACTGGCTCCTTCAGTGGGCCTGGGATGGATTATGTCTGGGGAAGATTTTATGAGCCATCTCTCCTTTCTAGACTACCTTAAATTGAGGGCTTCCTATGGTGTTTCCAAGAATGACAATTGGAGTATAGATGGCGTGGACGATTACTTCCTTTATCGTAACACGTTCGGCAGGGGTCCGGGGTTCCGTTACTATAACGGTACGCATATTAATCCGCAGACGGGTTATACCACCGTCGAGAATGATATTCACATGCAAAAGCGCGAAGATATCGTTTTCGGGCTTGACGCTACCATGTTCAATAAGGCATTTAACATGGAGATGAGTGTTTTTCGCAGTTCCTCCCAGGGTAATATGACCTTGATGGCGAATAGATATCCGAGCCTGCTGGGGTACCAGAATTTGGTTTATAGTAATTACGATAGCGACCGGATACAGGGAATCGAACTGGGGCTTAATTATACCGTTGGTATCACCCGTGATCTTACCGCGGTTCTGGGCGGTAACCTGTTGCATATCGCTCCGAAAATTACGCGCCGATCAGAGCCCCGCTATGCAGGTGCCGATCGTGCCCTGCAAAGAGCAAGCCGGCCGACAGATGCCATGTGGGGTCTTGTGGCCGACGGGCTCTACGGAGAAGCAGATTTTGACTTGAACGGCGACCTGGTGGGTGGCCTTGCTGTGCCGTCATTCGGAGCCGTACAACCGGGTGATATTAAATACCTCGATCAAAACAACGACGGTATAATCGATCAAAGGGATCAGCGTATGATTGGTCACGGCTTGCGTACACAATACAGTGTTCACTTGGATCTCCGCTATAAAAACATCGGATTATACGTGTTAGGCGTGGGTAAATTGGGACAATCCAACTATCGTTCGGGAAGTTACTTTCGCGTGTTTGGCGATGTTAAATTTTCTGAATACGCCATGCAGGCGTACGGGCCGGATAACAAAGATGTGAATGCCCTGCATCCCCGGCTTTCATCAAATAGTGGCGGGCATAACGATAGGAATTCGAGTTTCTGGGTATACAAGAACGATACATTTATATTGCCTACCATGCAGCTCACTTACCACTTTAAAGACAAGAAGCTGTTAAAATTCCTGAACCAACCCAAGGTTTATGCAAGGGCTAGTAACTTGCTTGTTTTTGGGGAAAACATAAGGTATACCGAGGTTAATCCCGGTGGTCCGCCAAGGACAAGAAGCGTTGTTTTTGGTTTCATCACGTCCTTTTAAATGATTTATAATTTGTAAAAATCATATACAAATGAATACGATATACAAAAACATAGGTTTTACGGTACTGATCGTACTGTTTGGATTGTTAGAGAGTTGTGAAATACTGGAACCGGAAGCATCGAATATCCATACCATGGAAGACCTTCAGGAAACCGTAACCCATGCGGAGGGTATACTGCTTGCCGCATACAATAACCTCACGGTAGCCCACAACAATTTTCCGCTGGCTTATGGTAGCGACGATGCGGTAACCAATGATCCGGCCCACACTGTGAAACAGGTGGTAGCCGGCGGCTGGACGGCCAACACCAACCCCTTCGGAAGCTGGAATACATCTTACCAGAGTATTTTATACCTCAACACTTTTTTGGAGAATATGGATGAAGTGGAATGGTGGTGGAAAGACAGGAAAATCGATTCGCTGTACGCGAAGCGATTAACAGGTGAGGCGTACGGGCTTCGTGCATGGTATTATTTTGACCTCTTACAGGCACACGCTGGCCGGGGAACGAACGGCCAGCTATTGGGGGTGCCTATTGTGGACCACGTGTTGGATGCTAGTAATCCGGACGACTACCAGATCCCCCGTGCTAGCTTCAATGAATTAGTGGATTTTATCATTTCTGACTGCGACCGTGCTATTGCTAATTTGCCGGCGCGTTACGCGAATAGCGGCGAATACAGCTATGATGAGGCTATGGGCGAACAATATACCAACAGAATAAACGGCCTGGCGGTTCGCTTAATCAAAACGAAAACGTTACTCTACGCGGCAAGCCCCGCCTATACCGATGGTACCTACACCTACGAACACGTGGCCGAAGAAGCCGCAGCCATTATGGACCTGAATGGGGGGCTCTCGCAGGTTAACTTTGATAACCACAGCCACATCCGGTTTTATAACAACCAAAATGTGGCGACAAGCAACGCGCATCCGGAGGTCTTTTGGTATTCGGCCCGTACGAATGGAAATAATTGGGAGGCAAACAATTACCCACCTTCGTTGTATGGCTCAGGGCGTACAAACCCTACACAGGATTTGGTGGATGCCTTCCCCATGCTCGATGGGACACCCGTGACCGCAGTAAAGCGCAATTCCACGAATCCTTATAGTGGCCGTGATCCCCGCCTTTCCTTGTACATTCTGTATAATGGCGCGACAATAAGTCGCTCGGGTGCGACCATTACCATGAATATCAGGGAAGGTAGCCAAGACGCCGGAGGAGGGTCCGATAGGAACGCAACGCTAACTGGGTATTACCTGCGGAAATTCATGAATGTATCTGAGGTAAATCTCAACCCCGCAGTAAATTCCCAGGGTACCCGGTATTATACCTACGCACGGTATACCGATGTTTTGCTGATGTTTGCAGAAGCCGCAAACCAGATTGCGGGGCCCCATGAGCAATTGCATGGCTATTCAGCGAACCAAGTGATTAATGCGATACGGGATAGGGCAGGAATTACCACCACTGCTTATGTGGATGGGCTAAACCAGAACGAGATGGAAGCGCTAATTAAAAACGAACGTCGCCTAGAGATGTGTTTTGAAAATCAACGCTTTTGGGATTTGAGACGGTGGATGATGGTCGATGATATTAAACAACCGGTAAGCGGCGTGCACGTATCACCCGATGGTACAACGTATTCATACGTTGAAGTTGAAGACCGTAATTATCATAATTATCAGCTATACGGCCCCATTCCTTTTGCAGAAACGTTGAAATATGATATGGTTCAGAATGAAGGGTGGTAATTCAAGTTTACGGAGCAATGAATAAACAAAAATAAGCATGAAAAGAATAGTAATAATATTGATCGCGGGTGTTGTATTTGGTTGTACCAATCGTGATATCGAATTCGACGATTACGATTATCAAAGCATTTACTTCCCCTATCAGACCCCTGTACGCACATTGATTCTGGGCGACGAATCAATCGGAGACAATGCCATCGACCTTGAGCATGCGTTTAGCATGGGGGTAACCATGGGTGGAACCTACGAAAATTACAGGGATAGGCTGGTTACCGTTGAATACGCCCCCGGGTTGGCTGAGAACATTACGGATGGTTCCGGCAACGCCTTGAAGCTATTGCCCGCTGCGTATTACGAGGCAGACGTTAGTTCAATCATCATTCCTAAAGGGAAGTTCTCAGGAAAAATGCGGGTTAATCTTAACGACGCATTCTTTGAAGACCCCTTAGCCGTTACCACGCATTATGTGATACCGGTCCGTATTACAGGTGTCGACGGCGACACCGTGTTAAGCGGCGACCCCTTGGTTTATGTGGAAAACCCCGACCCCCGGGTTGCCGAAGATTGGGTTACCCCTCCGAAAAACTATACCCTTTTTGGCGTTAAATATATCAATGCTACTCATGGGATGTACCTGCTTCGTGGAAAAAGAACCAACCAAAGCACCGGCGATGTGCTCACCTATTCCGAGCGGTTCCTCACAGATAATAACATGACCAAGTTGACCACCCGGTCATTAACCGAAAATGTGATGAACGTTGTAGGCGGAACAAATTCAGGCGGTATATACCATATGTTATTGGAATTTGATCACGATCAAAATACGGTTTCGGTATCCCAAATGGATGATGCCGCTGTTGTGGCCAGTGGAAGCGGCGTTTATTTCGCTAAGGATGACCCGGAATCCGAAGGTTACAATGGTCATAAGCACCGTACCATCTACTTGGATTACATCTATGAGGATGGAGGGGCTACTTATCAGGTACAAGATTCATTGGTTTTCGTCGATACGGATGTCGTTTTTGAAAGCTTTAATGTTGTTGTCGCTGACGAATAGCACACTGGAATATGTTACATCAATTCATAAAAATCATACGCTATGTTTAAAACGTTGAATATAAATTACCTGCTGATCCTATTTTTCTATTTAACCCTGGGATGTTCAGAAACGGATTTTAAAAGGGAAAAAGAGGAAAAACCTGAGCCGGAGGAAAGTGAAGAAAGCATCACCGAGGAGCTGCAAACCACTATTTTAGGAAAAATAATCGCAGGTTACCAAGGTTGGTATAACGCGGTGGGGGATGGCCAAAACCTGGGGTGGAAACATTACCTGATCGATGGTGAATTCGAACCGGGCAGCTGTTCGATAGACTATTGGCCCGACATGAGTGAAATGACTGCCGGTGAAAAATACCCCACACCGTTTGCGCACGCAGATGGTTCGGTAGCGCATGTCTTTAGCTCGGCCAATGCGACGACGGTTTCGAGGCACTTTGAGTGGATGAAAGACTATGGCATTGACGGCGTGTTTGTTCAAAAGTTTCTCTCCGCGATGAAAAATGCGAACAGGTATGAAAACCAAAGCGAAGTATTTGCGCATTGTTATCAGGCGGCTACAGCAAACGACCGTTTCATCGGCGTAATGTACGATTTATCCGGAGTCGCAGGAGCGGATTTGGATTACCTGATTGACGATTGGAAAGCGATGGTCGATACCTACAACCTGTTGGATGAGAACAATGAAAATTACCTCACTTACAACAGAAAGCCCATTGTGGCGATATGGGGAGTAGGGTTTAAAAATCGTAATTATTCAATCGATGATGTAAATGAGGTCGTCGAATTCCTGAAGAATGATCCGCAATATGGCGGGTGTACTGTGTTATTGGGGGTGCCCACCTACTGGCGGGAACAAATCAACGATTGCATTCCGGATGCCGGATTTCATACACTGCTTAAGCAAGCGGATATCATCCACCCGTGGTTTGTGGGGAGAATCAATAACCTCAACCAGGCGGATGCTTTTGCAGCACGTTACACAGCCGATAAAGCATGGTGCGATGATTACGACCTGAAATATATGCCCGTGGTGTTTCCGGGTTTTAGCTGGCACAATCTAAAAAGAGGGGAAGTGCAACAGGAGTCGATCCCGAGGTTGCAGGGCGATTTTTACTGGCGGCAGCTATATAATGTGATGGATTCAGGAGCGGAGACGGTGTATGTCGCTATGTTCGATGAAATGGACGAAGGAACCTGCATTTTTAAATGCACCGATAACCCGCCCATTGGCGAGAGTCCTTTTGTTACTTACGAAGGACTGCCATCGGATTATTACCTGTGGCTTACCGGTAAGGCAACGGAGATGCTGCGGGGAGAGATTCCGTTAAGTGTAACCAAACCGCAGTATCCCGGTCTTTGAAATTAAAATAGAAATAGGTGTTCAAAACGAAACGTTGATGCTACGGAAATTTTGTGTGCTTTTGATTAGTCAGGTTGCTACGACCTATTTGTCCGCACAACCGGCAAGTTCGGCTGATCCGGAACGCCCGAATATTGTCTATATTCTTGCGGATGATTTGGGGTACGGTGATGTTTCATGCTATAATGAAAATTCAAAATTAAAGACGCCCCATATCGATAAACTAGCCGCTCAGGGAATCCGGTTTACCGATGCGCACACTGGTTCGTCGGTATGTACGCCGACCCGTTACGGAATTTTAACCGGGCGGGAGAGTTGGCGGACAGACTTGAAAAGTGGCGTGCTCTCGGGCTATTCGAAAGCATTGATTGAACCAAACCGGATGACGGTGGGGCAGTTGTTACAGGAAAATGGGTATCACACGGCATTTATCGGGAAGTGGCATTTAGGCTGGGACTGGCATGTGACGGCACCTGATAACTGGCAGTCAGGGCCGTTGGGGAGTACAAAGAATCCGGAAGTGGATTTTAGCCGGCCCATAAAAAACGGCCCCAATGAGCGTGGTTTTCACTATTCATTTGGCTTTTCCGGTTCGCTTGATATGCCGCCTTATGTGTACGTGGAAAACGGTGTGGCCACCGCCGTTCCTACCGAGACAACCGTCTCTGTGGAGGATAAGGGCTTTTGGAGACGCGGGCTAACCGCGCCGGACTTTAACCATGCCGACGTATTGCCCGACTTGACAGCGAAGGCGATTCAGTATCTTGATGCGCAAAGAGAAAATGATCAGCCGTTTTTCCTGTATTTTGCGTTGCCGGCGCCCCATACACCCATTCTTCCATCAACCGAATTCCTGGGTCAAAGCAACACCAATTTTTATGGCGACTTTGTGTTACAGGTGGATGATGTTGTTGGGCAACTCATGAATGCATTGGAAAAAAATGGGCTCCGGGAGAATACGATGTTCATTTTTACCTCGGATAACGGTTGTTCTCCCAAAGCAAATTTTAAAGAGCTTAGAAGTGTCGGACACCATCCAAGTTATATTTTCAGAGGGCATAAAGCCGACATTTACGAGGGTGGGCACCGCGTTCCTTTTATCGTGCGGTGGCCCAATATGGCCACCACGGCCTCGATATCCGATGAGGTTATTTCGACGACAGATTTCATGGCTACAATGGCCGATATGCTCAACGTTCCCTTACCGGATCATGCCGCGGAGGACAGTTTTAGCTTTATGCCTGTTTTGGAGTCCGACAGCTATAAAGATCCCATCCGTGAAGCCATCGTACATCATTCCGTTAAAGGTAGGTTTGCCATCCGTAAAGGGGAATGGAAACTGATTTTATGGCCCGGATCGGGCGGGTGGAGTTTTCCCGAAGCGAAAGAGGACATCGAGGGGTTGCCCGATTTCCAGCTTTATAACCTTGAGAAGGATCCATCGGAGAAGACGAATTTGGTCAATGCGTATCCGGATAAGGTAAACGAGTTAAAAGACTTGCTATTACAGTATATCGAATTGGGTCGGAGTACACCGGGAGCACCCCAGGAAAATGAAGGTATGGATAACTGGCCCCAGCTCGATTGGATAAATAAAACGAAAAAATGAAGGGATTAAACGGTTTAAAGCTTGCCTTCTTCACCGGTGCCTTCTCGTTGCTGCATGGTGTAGCCTTAAGCGCCGAAGGGAATAACGGTTGGTTAAACGATTCCACAAGCCACAAGCCCAACATGATCATTATCATGGCCGATGATCTAGGGTATGGCGATATCGGGTGTTACGGCAATACAAGCATAAAAACGCCAAATCTTGACCAATTGGCACGGCAAGGCGTGCGGTTTTTGGATTTTCACTCAAACGGAGCAGTTTGCAGTCCCACTCGTGCAGCGTTGCTGACGGGAAATTACCAGCAACGGGCGGGCATCTCGGGGGTCATCACCGCTAAAGCTCACCGCGATGTGGGGCTACCACGCGCAGCGACCACCATTGCCGAAGTACTGAAAGGAGCAGGCTATGCCACGGGGATTTTCGGGAAATGGCATTTGGGATATCAGCGGGAATATAATCCCATTTATCAAGGTTTCGATGAATTTATCGGTTACGTGAGTGGCAACGTCGATTACCATTCCCACGTAGATCAGGAAGGATATTACGACTGGTGGCAGGGCGATGCATTAACTAACCAAAGGGGGTACAGTACGGATTTGATTTCAACGAATGCGATAGACTTTATCAGAAGAAATAAAGACAACCCCTTTTTTCTTTATATAGCACATGAAGCCCCGCATTTTCCCTTTCAAAACCGGGCATCAAAAGCCGACCGGTATCCGGGCGGTATACTGGGGAAAGATTTTCGCGCGAGCGGGTCTGAAGAAGACGTTCCACGCATGTATAAAGACATGGTTGAAATCATGGACGAAACGGTTGGACATACGCTAGCGGTTTTGGCCGAATTGGGCTTGGAAAACAACACAATCGTTATTTTCTGCTCTGATAACGGCGCCAGCCCCAAGGGAAGCAATGGTATGCTTAAAGGCCATAAAGGCTCGGTGTGGGAAGGTGGCCATCGGGTGCCCGCTATTTTTCGTTGGCCGGGGCATATCCAACAGGCCAGCGAATGTGATGAAACCGTCCTAACGATGGATATTTTCCCAACGGTCCTGGAATTGGCCGGGGTTGAAAACCCAATTAACGTGGACGGGGTCAGTATTGCCGGGTACCTGCTACATGACGAACCGATGCCCGAAAGAACACTGTTTTGGCAGCATACGGATCAATCCGGCGGCCATCATTATGCCGCCCGTAAGGGCAAGTGGAAACTCGTCATGCCATCGACCAACAAAAAACCGAAACTGTATGACTTGGAAAGCGATCCCAGTGAAACCAATGATATTGCTGATCAATATGCGGCTAAGGTGGAGGCGCTGCTTGAAGAACTTAACGAATGGGAATCAGAAACCGCCACCCGCGACCTCACCGAATCTGTGAATCCATTTATCGGAACAGGTGGCCATGGCCACACCTTTCCGGGTGCAACGTTACCCTTCGGTATGGTGCAACTTAGTCCCGATACGCGAACACAGGGGTGGGATGCCTGTGGGGGCTATCATTATTCAGACAGTTCCATATTGGGGTTCAGCCATACCCATTTGAGTGGCACCGGTATAGGAGATTATGGCGACATCCTTTTTATGCCCTTTACAGGCAATGCGCAGGTGTCGCCGGGAACCGCCGAAGATCCTGACTCGGGATACCGTTCCCGGTTCTCTCACGACCAGGAAACGGCAACACCGGGTTTCTACGCGGTTAAATTATTGGATGATGATATCGATGTGGAATTGACGGCGACTACCCGGGCAGGGTTTCATAAGTACAAGTTCCCGAAAGACAGTTCAAAAGGGATTGTAATAGACCTTGCACATACCATAAACGGGCATCGCAATGCGGTTAATGAAATCAATGTAATAAGCGACACGGAGATTTCCGGCTATAAGCTTACCAATGGATGGGCAAGGGAACATCATGTATATTTTTATGCGAAATTCAATAGGCCCTTTAAGGTAGATCTTTATCATGATAGGAGTAAAACGGAAGGTCAAAGCCTGAGCAGCACCAATGTGCAGGCCGTTTTAACGTTTGATCGCGATCTGGACACTCCCATATTGGCCAAGGTGGGCATTTCGAGTGTAGATTATGAAGGGGCCAAGAAAAACCTGCTTACTGAGATTGTCCATTGGGATTTCGATGAGGTGAAAGCCGAGGCCAAGGAAAGGTGGAATGGCCGATTGAACAAAATTCAAGTAAAAGGGGGGACGAACGATCAACGGCGTATTTTCTATACGGCATTGTACCATGCTTCCATCAGCCCGAACATTTTTAACGATGTCGATGGGCGTTACAGGGGCATGGATCATCAGATCCACCGGATGGGCGAATCGCCGGAGTATACCGTTTTTTCACTGTGGGATACGTTCAGGGCTTTTCACCCACTGCTCACCATCATAGACCCGCAAAGAAATGAAGCGTTTATCAATTCGTTATTGACCAAATACCAACAGGGGGGCGTATTGCCTAAATGGGAGCTTGCGGCCAATTATACCGGAACCATGGTCGGCGATCATGCGATACCGGTTATTTACGATGCATATAAAAAGGGAGCCAGGGGTTTCGATATTGAACTGGCCTATCAGGCCATGAAAGAAGCTACGATCTACGATACGACCGGGATACTGGCTCCCAATAAGGCTGTGCTTGAAAAACTGAAGCCGAAGGCGAAGTACTATAATGAAACGTTAGGGTTTATTCCTGCAGATCTAGCGAACGAATCAGTTTCCAAGGCATTGGAATTTGCATACAACGATTGGTGCGTCGCACAGCTGGCAAAAGATCTGGGCAAAGATGAGGACTACGAATTATTTATGGACCGTTCTAAGTGGTATCAAAAGTATTTTGACAAGGAGACTGGATTTATGCGCGGCAAAAACCGAGATGGATCTTGGAGAGAGCCATTCAATCCTCGTTTTTCGCGGCATAGAAAAGACGAGTATACCGAAGGAAATGCCTGGCAATGGACTTGGTTTGTGCCACACGATGTAACAGGTCTGGTGGAATTGATGGGTGGAGTTAGCGAATTTCAAACAAAGTTGGACTCGCTTTTTTCCATAACTTCTGAAATTGAAGGTGAACAGGCGTCAAATGATATTTCGGGATTGATCGGTCAATACGCACATGGTAATGAGCCAAGCCATCATGTTTCGCATTTATACAATTTTGTGGGCCAGCCCTGGAAGACCCAACAGCTCACAGATAGTATAATGAATATGTTATATTTTAACGATCCCAATGGCCTTTCAGGAAATGAGGATTGTGGACAGATGTCTGCCTGGTATGTACTAAACGCCATGGGCTTTTATTCTTTTTGTCCCGGAGATCCTCAATACTCTATAGGCAGACCGCTATTTGATGAAGTGATTCTTAACCTTGCCAATGGAAATAAATTTATAATTAAAGCCTCCAATAACGCTCCTGACAACAAATATATTCAAAGCGCTGAGTTAAACTCAACCCTTCACAACAAACCATTTTTTAGTCATGAAGATATCATGAGCGGCAGGGAGCTGCACGTCGAAATGGGTAGTCAGCCTAATAAAGAATGGGGAATTGGTAATGAGAAACGATAAGGTTAAAGGGTTAACTAGTTAGCGTATAGTGCCTATTCAATTACGAAAAGATGATAAAAGGAATCGGTTATTTAGTCTTACTGTCGGCAATCTTATCATTCGCAGCTATGTCGATGGTAGCCAAGGGCTCGGATGCAAAAAGGCCAAATATTATTTTCGTCCTTGTCGATGACCTGCGGTGGGATGCCATGGGGTTTATGAATAAATATACATTCCTGAAAACCCCTCATATCGATAGGCTTAGCAATGAGGGAGTCCATTTTGAAAATGCTTTTGCCACCCATTCGCTTTGTGCACCAGCCAGGGCAACCATTCTCACCGGCACGTTTTCGTATGCGCACGGAGTGAACACGAATCAAGAAGGCCGGGAATTCGATCCTGAGAAAACGCCGTCTTTTGCTCAGATCCTTCAAGAACATGGATATCGGACCGCCTTTATTGGGAAATGGCACATGGCTCCGCATAACCACCCTAGGAAAGGATTTGATTATTGGTGTAGTTTTACCGGACAAGGTAATTATGAGGGGAATACATTGAATATAAACGGGGAGATAATTCGTAATGAGGGGTATATTACGGATGAATTGAATAGGTATGCGCTGGCGTTTATTGAAGACAACGCGGATATGGACAGACCATTTTGCCTTTATTTGTCACACAAAGCGGTACACCAGCCATTTACACCCCCAGAAAGGCACCAGCATACCTATGCAGATGATCCTATCCCGGAACCCGCCTCGTGGCGTGACGACTTGAGGAGCAAACCTGCGTGGCAACGCTTTCATCCCAGTCGAAAAATAATGCGGGGAAAGGCGCTGGATACAATGGCCCGGCCAGTCAGCCGGACATTCCCCCCTTGGCCAAAACACGGCAGAGGCTCACAAAAGGATTACTTACGATGTTTGCTTGCTGTAGATGATGGCATCGGGGAGATTTATAACCTGCTTCGTGAAAGAGGAATACTAAACAACACGGTGATTGTGTTTGCGGGTGATAATGGTTTTTTTCATGGAGAACACGGGCGGGGCGATAAGCGTGTGGCATACAACGAATCCATGCGAATTCCGCTGGTGATGCGACACCCGGGAATTATGCGTGGCGGTCAGGCTATCCCAGAAATGGCATTGAACGCCGATATCGCACCGACTTTCCTCGATATAGCCGGGGTAGAAATACCAAAACACATGCAGGGCAGAAGCCTGGTTCCTGTGCTGCGACGTGAGCATGGGAGTTGGCGGGAATCTTTCCTCTTTACCTACTGGCCTGATCTCATCCATTCTATTCCCCGGATCGTTGCCGTCAGAACGAATCGTTACCTGTACTCCACAACACCCGATATCGATGACATCGATGAGCTTTATGATGAGTTTATTGACCCGTATGAACTGAATAATCTTGCGGAAGACCCTGAATACAAGAAAATAAAGGCGACACTTTCGGAAGAACTCGAACGACTTAAAGAAGAAACAGGTTACGTCAGCGACGTCCCCAGGCCTGACCCCGAACCAGAGTTGACCGTCAGGTCCGGAAAATTGCTTTCACATCATTTTGGACAGTCGTTACCCACCCCCCGTGAAAAAGGTATCAGGTCGGTTGGTGTAAAGCAGGTGCAAATTGATGGAGAAATTTGTGGGGAATTTTCAGACGGCACCTATGCCGTTGTTCATAACCGTGCTGATCTCGACCCCTCGCAAGGAACCTTTGTGATCGAGTGTTGGGCAAAACCAACGTCGAGCGATGGGGTTATTGCCTCTTCGGGTTCGCAAAGCGGAGGTTGGATGTTGTTTGTGGAAAATGGTGTTCCCGGTTTTGTGGTAGCGCACAACGGGTTTCTTCAATTCGTGGATGGAATCGAAGGCATTACCGGTAAGTGGAGCCACGTTGTGGCTGTTATTGAGAATTTTCACAACAACATTCGGCTTTATGTCAATGGTGAACTGGTTGCTCACCGGCGGATGCTAATCCCTATCCAGCCGGTTAAGGACGATGAAATTTTGATTGGCCGCAATTCGAGCGGATGGGACGATCTAGCAGCAATTTCGACATACCATTATCAAGGGCTGATCCAATAGCTTACTTTTTACCGTAAAAAGATATCCAATGATGGCGTTAACGAACTTTATAAACATTTTAAAATCAAATGAGTAGACTGTTTGAAATCACTGTGGTGTGCCGATTGATGAAACTGGCAGCATGTTTACTTTTATATACTTGCCTGCAAGTTGGTGTAGCAAACGGCCTACCGTCAGCTATTACCGATGAACGACCGAATATCCTGTTGATTTTAGCGGACGATTTGGGAACACTGGACTTGAACTGCTACGGATCGGATGACCTTGTGACGCCAAACCTCGATCGCCTAGCAAGCGACGGTGTACGGTTCACCCAATTCTACGCGGTAGCTCCCGTATGCTCACCCTCACGGGCGGGGTTGTTGACGGGAAAGACAAACCTGGGGGCAGGCCTGCCCCGAAACGTTCCAATTCCCAAAGTGGACCCCAAAATGAAATTGGGGTTGCCAACTTCGGAGGTAACTCTGGCGGAAATGCTGAAAGACAACGGCTATTATACGGCGCTGGTAGGTAAGTGGCACCTGGGCCATGCGCAAGATATGTTGCCCAATGCCCAGGGTTTCGACTATTTCTTCGGTCACCGGCGCGGCTGTATCGATAACTACTCCCATTTCTTTTTTTGGAACGGGCCCAACAAGCATGACCTTTACCAAAACGGCAAGGAGATCTACCGGCCGGGAGCGTACTTCCCGGACCTTATGGTGGAGGAAATCAATGGTGTTATAGACCGAACGGAAGACCAGCCGTTTTTTATATACTGGGCGGCAAATGTTCCGCATTACCCTTATCAGGGAACGACGAAATGGCTTGAGTACTATAAAGACCTCGATTCCCCGCGACGGGAATACGCGGCATTTGTATCGACGCTCGATGAACGTATCGGGTGGGTACTTGATAAGTTGCAGAAAGAGGGCGTGTTGGAGCATACGATCGTCATCTTCCAATCCGACCACGGTCATGCCAATTCGGAACCGGCTTTTTGGGGCGGTGGGAACGCTGGCCCCTATCGTAGCGGCAAACTCAGCATGTTCGAGGGGGGAATCCGTGTGCCGGCAATGATCCGTTATCCGGAAGCACTGCCACAGGGAATAGTATGCGATCGCGTTGCCTCCGGCATGGATTGGTTTCCTACAATAGCGGCACTGGTGGGGGCGCAATACGACGGAAAGCATTTGGAAGGCGTGGATTTGCTGCCGATCGTATCGGATACCGGCGCTACCGTACAAGCCCGCGAACTACACTGGCAGATCGGAACGTACGACGACCGTACGAGCAGCTGGGCGATGCGTAAGGGCGATTGGAAGCTGCTCGGGAATCCGGTGGATACCGATCGGGGATGGGATCCCGTTAAGACGGGCGAGGATTTTAAGGGAAAAGATCAACTGTATTTAGTACACCTGCCCACGGACACCGGGGAAAGGATCAATAGGGCGGAAGATAATCCGGAGAAAGTAAAGGAGTTGCTGGAATTGCATAACAATTGGCTCGAAAGGGTAAAAAGATAAAAAAGAAAGAGATGAAATATCAAATGAAGACTTGGATCGTGGTGATCTGTGTTACATTAGGAATCGCAGGCGCATGTATGCCGGAAAATGAACGGGTAGCGAAACAGCCCAACATCATTTACATTATGAGTGACGACCACGGCTATCAGGCAGTTAGCGCCTACGGTCACGGTATGAACGAAACGCCTAACATCGACCGGATTGCGGCCGAAGGCGTGCTGTTCACCCGTGCTACAGTGACCAACTCGCTCTGCGCACCGAGCCGCGCGGTCTTGCTCACGGGAAAACACAGCTTTATCAATGGGAAGATAGACAACATGGCTAAGTTTGACTGGTCTCAGGATAATTTTCCGAAGCTATTGCAAGCAGCGGGTTATCAAACGGCCATGGTAGGCAAAATCCACATGGATGGCCTCCCCCGGGGGTTTGATTATTCGGCCGTAGTGCCGGGGCAGGGAGATTATTACAACCCCGACTTCTTGGTGAATGGGGAAAAGGAGCGAATACACGGTTATGTGACAGATATTACCACGGATCTGGCTTTGGAATGGCTAGACAGTACAGACAAAGATAAGCCGTTCTGCTTGCTCCTGCACCATAAGGCGCCCCACCGGGAGTGGTTGGCGGCCGAGCGGCATTACAAGGAATATACGAAGATGACCTTTCCCGAACCGGAAACCCTGTTTGACGATTATGAGGGACGCGGTACGGCTGCCAAGACCGCCGAGATGAACATTTTGAAGGATATGAACTGGGCAGGTGACTCGAAAATCAAACCGGAGGTGATGGACAAACTTGGGATACCCAGCACACTAAATTGGGATAAACAGGCTTATCAGAATAACCTGGGCCGCATGGACTCGACTCAGCGTGCCGCGTGGGATGCTGTATATGATCCCATTATAGCCGATTTCGAAAGCCGCTATCAGACCATGTCAAAAGCGGACCTGATGCGCTGGCGTTATCAGCGTTATATGCAAGATTACCTGGGTACGGTTGCCGCGGTGGACGACGGCGTAGGCCGCGTGCTGGACTACCTGAAAGAACATGGGCTGGAGGAAAATACCATCGTAGTTTATACATCAGATCAAGGTTTCTATATGGGCGAACATGGGTGGTTTGACAAGCGGTTTATGTATGAGCAATCGCTCCGAACGCCACTAATGATAAGGTACCCGAAAGAGATTAAGGCGGGCATGAAGACGGATGCCCTAGTGCAGAACCTGGACTTTGCGCCCACTTTTCTGGATTACGCAGGGGTGGAAGTCCCCACAAACATGCAAGGTGAATCATTCAGGAAACTGGTGTCTGGCGAGGCGGCAGACTGGCGAGACGCCATTTATTATACCTACTATGAGTATCCGTCGATTCACATGGTCAAGCGGCATTACGGTATTCGGACAGATCGCTATAAGCTCATTCATTTCTATTACGACGTGGATGAGTGGGAGCTATATGACCTGGAAAGCGATCCGCAGGAGATGCGCAATGTTTACGGTGACCCGGCTTATAAGGATATCCGGGAAACACTGCATAAAAAACTGGAGGAACTGCGGGTGCAGTATAACGACTCGGATGCCAATAATCAAAAGTACATCGATGCCCACCTGGAAAGACGTAAATAGATGGCTTGCGATGGGTGTACTCCTCGGGCTGCCATGGAGTTTGGCTTCGGCGGGGCCGGGGAGTGGGAAATCTCAGCCACACGTCTTACTCATCCTGGTGGACGACATGGGGTACGGGGATATCGGTGCCTTTAATCCTGCATCCCGCATTCCAACGCCCCACCTTAACCAATTGGCGGAAGAAGGTATGCGGTTTACCGATGCGCATGCTCCGGGAGCGGTATGCCATCCGTCGCGCTACGGGCTGATCACAGGCCGGTACCCCTTCCGTACGGACGTGAGCGTATGGCCCGAAAAGCCAGTTATAGACTCCGGAAGGGTTACCGTTGCCGCTTTCCTTAAGTCACAGGGGTACCGAACCGCGATGGTGGGGAAATGGCATCTAGGGTTCGATGAGTCGCAGGCAGTCGCGGCCACTGGCAGCCAGGTTTCGGGCAATTCGAATAACAGTGCGGCATATCGGGTTTATCAAACGAGGCAACGGTTGCCCGGCGGCCCGGTGGACTGTGGCTTTGAATCGTTCTTTGGCATACGGGCATCTACAGACATCCCCCCTTATTTCTTTATCCGAAACGACCGCGTAGAAATACCACCAACTGATACGGTAAGCGACAACGGTAGCGACGGGTGGACCGCAATCCAAGGCGCTTTTTGGCGCAAAGGGGGGATAGCGCCGGGCATGGACCTGGCCAATGTACTACCGCAATTCTCTCAGGAAGCTGCTCGCATTATCCATGAACACGGCTATAGGGACCCAGATACCCCACTGTTCTTGTACGTGGCACTACCTGCGCCGCACACCCCGTGGTTGCCCGCAGCCAAGTATAGCGGGATCAGCGGAGCGGGCGATTACGGCGATTTTGTTGCCATGGTGGATGCCGAAATCGGAGCGATCCTTTCTGCGCTTCAAAACGCCGGCATGGCGGAGGAGACATTGGTCATCTTTGCAAGCGACAATGGCCCCGTGTGGTATCCGCGTGATATCGATCGTTTCGGTCATCATGCGGGGGCTGGTTTGCGCATGGATGCGGATGGTAAAATCGCTAATGTATCCTATCGCGGGATGAAGGGGGATGCGTACGAGGGCGGTCATCACATGCCTTTTATCGTACGTTGGCCGGGCCGGGTAGCACCAGGGGCAATAACCGGTCAGACCATTTCGTTTACCGACGTTATGGCCACCCTTGCAGATCTACTGGATGTGGGTTTGCCAACCGGTGCCGCCGAAGACAGTTTTACCCTGTTGCCGGTATTCTTAGGTAAGCAGCCAGAAAGCAGGGCAATCCGCCCGGCCGTTGTTTCGGTATCCGCGCGTGGGGTGAAAAGTATCCAAAATAGGGGGTGGAAATTGATCGAGGCGCTTGGCTCCGGTGGATTTACCCAACCTGCAGCTGTTGAGCCAATGGTTGACGGACCGAGCGGTCAGCTCTACCACCTTCGTAATGACCCGGAAGAACAGGTGAATGTGTGGTTGGAGCATCCGGAGGTTGTACATGAAATGACCAAACTGTTACGCAAATGGGAACAACAGGAAGCAAGTCGCACCACAACAACTGGATATACTTTTTAAATTAGACACCGTAAGCATCTACCTATAAAATCGTGCTCGTCAATAAAAACTCCGTTCGTCAAATCCAGCTGTAGCTAGCTGCATATTCAGCGGAGTTTGGAAGGGCGTTTATGTGTTTGCAAACAGCCCCCTACTTCTATATCGAAGTGGGGGCTGTTTTGTGTTGAATGCAGTCCCTGTAGCATTTGTCGAAAAAGCCAGAGCCAGCTCAATGACTAAATTGTATCGAAAAATTTAATTCATTAATTTTACACCCTAACCGCTTTGGTCATCGTAGTTATGGAAATCCGTACAAGCTTCATTAAGGTAACATTTATCTGCCTGCTTATTTGGAGCGGTGTGGTGTATCCCCGGCTGCTATCTGCTCAACAATATGGGTTGAAGTTTAATGGACATGAAGTCACCCTTGATAAGCGAACGGGGCTTGATTTAACGGCTGATGGCTTGTTAGTATGTAAGGGTGAATTCGAAATATCGTTCAGGCATAAAATTCATCGGTTAATACCCAACTCCAACGAAGGGCTTTTTGGCTACGTATTCAGAATCATTGATGGAGACGGCAATAATATAGATTTGTTAAGTACGCCAACACCGAAGGTTGGCCTAAACCTGGTGATTGGAAAAACCAATTTAGTTATTCCTATCAAATACCCTAATGAAGGTGGAAAAAATAACTGGGTTGAAATTCGGGTTAGATTTTTGATGGACCGGGACCGACTGGAATTAATGATCTCAGATACCACTTACGTCCAGGAAAAGGTGGGTTTTGACAAAAAGGAATCGTTTAAAATTGTTTTTGGTGCGCATAGTTACCAGCAGTTTATGAATTCGGATGTTCCTTCGATGACCATAAAAGACATCCGGACTTTCGAACGGGGTCAATTGACGCATTATTGGCCGTTGGATGAAAGCACGGGTAATGTTGCAACCGATAGCGTGAGCGGCAAACAGGCCGGAGTAGTCAATCCAGCCTGGGTAATTATGAATCATCAGCATTGGAGCCCCATTTTTAAAGGCGAAGTGGAAGGAGCGGTATTGGTAGCAGCAGACACTGGGGAGAGTAGAATTTTTATGGTAGGCACCAATGAGCTTTTTATTTATGCTGCACAAAATAGTAGTGTCAAAAGAGTGGCGTATGGAAATAACCCCCCTCCATTTTTGAATAGAAGCTATAGCGCCGTATTCAACCATCTAATCAATAAGATTTATTGTTACCTCCCGGATTGCGGAAATTACTACGTGTTGGATGTGGAAACCGGTGTCTGGACCGAAAAGGACACACCTGCGACCGATGAAATTAAATTTGGGCATCATAATCAATTTTTTAGCGGGTCTGACTCTTCAATATATGTGTTGGGTGGTTATGGGCGGCATAGGTATCATAACAATATCATCAGGTTAAATCTGAATAATAGTACTTGGGAAACGTTGCCTACGGACAGCACTATTTTTACACCACGGTATCTAGCTGGACTCGGGGCATTGAATGATACCATTTATATATTGGGGGGGTATGGAAGTGAATCAGGAAGCCAATTGGTAAACCCGCATAGCTACTTTAATATGCTGGGCTATGCCATTGAACACAATAGTCTGTTTGAAAAATTTGAAATTTCGCCACGGCTAATTGATGATATGATCGTGGGTAATTCGATGTGGATAAATGCCGAAAACAGAAACTATTATGCGCTCGTTTTCAGTAAAATAAAATTCAACAATTACTTGCAAATGATTAAAGGCAATCTTGAGTCGCCGCAAGTAGAGCAAGTTGGGAGCAAAATCCCGTTTAAATTTTTCGATGTCCGGTCAACGGCAAATTTATATTACTTCCCCACTCAGGATAAGCTATATACATATACATCGTACCACGATGATTCAACTACGCAAGTTGCGATCTATTCCATCAATAACCCACCCAATATAGCCATTGATAAACCCGAAGAGAAAACAATAAGGTCGGCTTTTTCGAAGGTTTTGCTTGGTGTTATTCTCGTTATAATATCTGTGGGGGGATTTTTAGCCGTTCGGCGTAAAAGAAATAAAAAACGGGTCTTACCTCTTCCTTCTGAAGTTAAACGGCAGAAAGATATCGTTGAAAAAGAAGCCGTTGACACTGACGAGACGGTTAAGAACCCACATTATCAACTGGTGTTTTTTGGCGGGCTTCAGGTTTTCGATAAACGGCATGATGAAATTACTTATAAATTTTCACCACTCTTGAAAGAGTTGTTCTTATTGGTTTTATTGCACTCTCTTAAAAATGATAAAGGGATTTCTTCTGAAACGATAATTGAAGTGTTATGGTATGATAGAGCCGATAAAAGTGCCCGGAACAACCTCTCGGTGAATATTCGTAAATTACGCAGTATACTTGAAGAAATTGGTTCGTTGGAAATTTCGAAAAAAACAGGGTATTGGAAAATCATATTAAAAGAGCCTGAAATAAGGAGCGACTATATCGATTTTTTGAGAATTACCAAGTTGAAAAATAACCTCACGAAACAAGAGGTAATACGGCTATTGGAAATAACCCAGCGAGGCGGGTTTTTGGTGAATGCGCAATACGATTGGCTTGATGATTTCAAAAGTTCAGTTGCAAGTATCGCTGTTGACACATTGATTGGATTTGCCAAATCGTGTAACCTGAAAGCTGAAGCAGATTTTATAACGCAGCTTGCGGACAGCACCTTTAATTTCGATATCATCAATGAGGATGCCATGATACTGAAATGCAAGGCCCAAAACAGTATGGGGAAACATAGCCTAGCAAAGGCTACATTTGAAAAATTTTGCAAAGAATACATCACGATGTACGGAGAGGCATATCCAAAACCGTTTCTAAACGTCCTTGATATGGAAAATTAGGTAATTCAAAAGCTAGTTTCTGCGGGCCTTAATCCCGGAAGTTCGACGCAACCACTTCAATCAGCTCTTTCACCCTATCGCGCAGGCTATCCGGTTCGAGTACCTGTACGCCATCGCCGTACATGAGCAACCAGCGCGGAAACCCTTCGTGGAAATCGAGGGTTTCAAACACCATGTCGGTATGCGTCCCGCCATCGTGTTCGGAAACAAAGCCCCAAAAGCGGCGGTCCCACTTCATGTGCGCGGCATGGCGGTTCTCCACACGGATGCGGGCCGTTACCTGCGGCAAATCGCTGTGGGCCTGCTCCCGTTTGTCCATGAACTCACCGAGCGGTGGATGTTCCCGTTCAAACGGGGTGTCGAGCAACTGGAGTTGCACGATACGGTCTGCCCGGAACTGGCGATAATCGTGGCGGGTATGGCAGTAGGCATACACATACCAGAAGTTCATTTCATGGAACAAGCCTACCGGCTCAATGGTGCGTTGCTTCGGTTGCTCATCATTCACCCCCTTGTATGATAAAAATACCTGCCGCCGCTGGGCAATGCTTTCAATCAAATGGCTAAGCGCATGGGGCACATTGTTGTTGAAGACATCATATCCGGGCTTTGCTACCACAATCTTCGACTCGAGGGCCGATAGCGAGTCTTTTTCGGTCATGCGCAATACCGCTTTGATTTTGTAGAGCGCCGTGTCGTAGTGCTCCTGCAGGCGGCGGTCCATGAACTTACCCATCAGTTTCTGGGCGCCCACAAAGCTCATCGCTTCTTCTTGTGTGAAGAGGACCGGTGGCAGGCGGTAGCCTTCCACGATGCTGTAACCGGCGCCGGCCTCACCGAAAATCGGTACACCCGCCTGTTCAAGGCTCCGAATATCGCGGTATATGGTGCGTAAGCTTACGCCAAACCGGTCGGCGAGTTCCTGCGCCTTTACCACGCGTTTCGATTGCAACTGGATGTAAATGCTCACGATCCTATCGAATCGCTTGGTCGTATCAACTGCCATCGAATGCGCTATTGTTTTTGTTCTACCTGCACCCTGATGCCTTTGCTATGGCTGCTGAACTCCGGTGCGTACATGCACTGGATGGTGCTGATGCCGTTGGAGAAGTCGCCCGCCTGTGCCACGAACACGGGGTATTCGAACACATAGGTACCCTTACGCAGGTAGTCGAAGAAAAAGTTGGTCGCCACATCGCGTGTGCTTTCATAGTAGCCCAGCCCACCTTGGAAGCGATAGCCACTCAACACGTTGATGGGTTCGAAACAAGCCGCCCGCATATCTTTGAGGTGCACATATTCCATGTCGCGATCTACGCGCAGCTCAATCCGCACGGTTACCTTATCGCCCACCTTCAGCGGGTTGTCGGCACTGATTTCTTCCAATACAGGGCCACGGTCGGTATTCCGTTGGACGTAAAGCTGCTTGTGTAGGCTCAACGGTGTTTCGGCGCCCGTGATTTTGTCCAGATCTTCGAAATATTGCCAGTACACTGCCCCCCAGGCCACGCCCTCATTCTCGGCCTTTGCTACGTTCACGGCGATGTTACCCATATCGGCGGTTACCGCGTCGCCGTCATAGCGTTTTTTGAAATAGCCGGTGCCCGCCTCGGTTTTCACGTCAGTAGAGCGTATGGTTTCGTTGCCTAGGGTGATGGTTACCTCGGGTTCGTTTACCAGCCAGTCGCTTCCTTGCAAGAGCAGGGCATAGATGGCGTCGGCCGTTGCCTTTGTGGTATTCCAGTGTTGGGTTTGTTTCTGTTTGATGAGCCATACCTTCAGGTCGTCCACCGCCTTTTGGTCGGATGCCACCTCCGCGAATGCCTCAATGAGCAACGCTTGGGCCTCGATGGGTGCTTCATACCACCAGTAGCCGTGGGGCATGGTTTTCCAGTACATGCCCATTTCGTCGTTGTGGATGGCGGTTTCGCGTAAGGAAGCCATGATGGCTTTGGCCTTTTCCCTATTGTCGGCACGATGCAGTGCCAGGGCCAACTGCCCTTTCAGGTAGGGGTTGAAGGTGTTCCAATAGGTAGCAGCCTGCCCCAGGAAGTAGTCGTAAGCAGTGCGGTTGTCCGAACGTATCGGTAAATCCGGCACGAGGCTGCGCATATAGAGGTACTGCACGTGGGTGTACCGCAGGTGTCGCTTGCTGAGGTCCATTTTATTTTTCACCAGGTAGTCGTGGTCGGCCTTCACTTTGCGGTCAACATAATCCACCGCTTGCGCCAGGATTTGGGTTGCCGTTTCGGAGTGGGCGGCCTCCACACCGAGCTGTTGCAGGCGCGCAATCCCCGTGGCGATGTACTGTGTAATGTAGCGGTTGCTAGACATGCCGCGGAACCAGGGGAAGCTGCCGTCGCTGAGTTGCATCTCCGCCAGTTTGGCCAGGTTTTGCTGTAGCCCCTGCGCCAGCTTATGGCTTTCGAATAGCTGGGCGATCCGGTGTTTCTGCTCGCGTTCGCTCTTCGCCTCCATCACCCATGGCGTCTCTTCCAGCAGCGCGGATTTAAGTTCCTGGTTTTTCTCCAGGTTGGATAGGAGGGCGGTGGTATCGCTGGTTCTCCATTGCTCAAAGATGGCCTTCACCCGCGGCGCTTGGTCAACAATGTGGGCTGCCAGCCCATTCGCATAAAACCGATTGAAGGTTTGTTCGGCACATTCATACGGATACTCCATCAGGTAGGGGAGTGCCTGTACCGCATACCAGGCGGGGTTGCCTGTAAACTCCACGGTGAGGGCATGGTTTACGCGACTGTCGCTCGTGGTGTTCGCCAGCTTATCCAGTGTAAAGGTTTTGGAGGCGTTGCCGCGTACGGGCAGGGGCAAGGTTTCCGTAACCAGCATGCGGTTGGTGATCACCGGCAGCGTGGTTTCCTCGCCATCGGTAAAGTTACCCGCTTTGGCCGAGATGCGTACCACCACGGCGCTGAAAAGGCTGTCCGGAACGGCGAACGTCCAAGCTACATCGGTACTTTGCTGTTCGGCGACGGAGAAGGGGTGGTCATTCAGACCATTGCCCGGAACTGAAAGCGGTTGCAGCGTCGTTGCATCGAGCAGTTCGATGAATGCCGTGCCCCGCAGGGCTTCCGTGCTGATGTTGCTTACTTTTGCGCTGAAGCGGACCTGGTCGCCCTGCCGCAAAAAGCGGGGCAGGTTGGGCATCACCATCAGGTCTTTCTGGGTTTTGATCTTTCCTTCCAGGAAGCCCGTTTTCCAGTCGGCCGTATGAGCGAAAGCCATCAGCTTCCATTCGGTGAGCGCCTCGGGCATGGTGAATTTGAAGGTTACGTTGCCTTCGGCATCCGTTTGCAGGTGGGGGAAGAAAAACGCCGTTTCTTCCAGGTTGGTGCGCACGGAGATGGTAGGCTGTTCGGTCTCCACGGTCTCCACGGCGCCGACGACGGCCTGTTTTTCCTGCTGTCCGAAGCCCACGACCACGACTTCATCCAGGTCCGCGTCTTGCTGCGCGTTGGGTGCTGCCGCGCTTACGGCCTCTTCCCGTACTGCTATCCCCCCGATACGCCCGGCAAGACCCCGTATCATGAAGTCTTTATTATGGAAAAGCTGTCGTGCCGGATAGCTGAGCAGTTCGTCATACCGTTTTTCGTAGCCAGTAGGCTGTTCCCCATTGATGTTTGTCAGCCATAAATTACCCGTAACGGTTTTGAACGTCCAGTTGGTCCCCCAGCGCAGCCCCAGCCAACGGTTGGGCGACAGGTGATTCCAGCGCCAGCTGTGCGGCTTCAGTGCATCCAGCGAGGCATCGTACAGCCCTGCCAGCAGCTCCGCCGCAACAGCTTCCTTCTTGTTTCCTTTGATGGTCAGCTGCCATTCCTCGGCAGCCCCCGGTTGCAATTTGTCGCGGTGCGTGGCCCATTCCAGTTGGAGGTCGCGGTTAGACCAGGGTACCTCCACCTGTCGGGCACCCTGGTATACCCGGTTATTGTGTACATAGAGCCAGCCGAAGCCTAAGCCGCCGCGGTCGCCCTCAACGATAGGACGGTTTATCCGGCGGTGCTCCGAAAATGCCGTGAATTCGGGTTTGATGTCGGTGTTTGTTTCCAGTACGTAAGTGCTGTCGAAGCCGGTTTTCACGGTGAGGGTTAGCGTATCGCCGGGCGCCAGTGTGGATTTGTCGGCCAATACTAGCAGGGGTTGTTGCGGTGTGGCGTCCGTAGCCGGTTTGGCGGCATAGGTGTATATTTTTTCGGTGATTTCATTGCCTTGGGGGTCGGCCGTGGTGAGGGTGATCACGTGCCATCCGGCCGATTTCCAAGCCGAGGCAGGCAGCTCCACTCCCTGCTGCTCACCGGTGTGGAGGGTGGCCGACCAGCTGGTCGCGCCGGTGGGCCAATTCATGTAGTTGGATTCATCGGCATACTCATCATCTGGGAAAAGCTGCCTGAATTCCTGTTCGGTCATGGTATACCGATCGGGTTTCTCCCACATCCGCTCGCGGTAAACCTTGCCTGGGAAGGTGAGCGGTGCGACGGATACGGCCACCTCGGCCGGCGTGGCGATGCCATTCAGGTTTTGGGTGGTCACGACCAACTGGTTTTCATGGCCGGCATCAAGCTGCCTGGGCATGGCAGCGGTGAGCAACAGGGAGCGGTATCCCGCCTGTACGTGTTGGTTGCCGCTTTGCGTTTCGCCATTGATGTCGGTTACGTCGGCATATACCGTGTAGGTAAATGTCGGCAGCGCTTGCGGGTCGATCTGTTTGTCGGGAATGGTAGTGAAGGTCACGTCAAACGAGCCGTCGGCTTCCGTCAGCACGGTGCCGTTGGCGATTTCCATTTGGGGCGACTGCGGTCGCCCCCAGCGGTAGAACGCCCAGAAGTAGGGGAACCGTGCATGCCTGACCACGCGGTATTTTACCTCGGCGCCATCGATATTGCTGCCGGCATAAGCCGTGGCGCGCCCTTTGATGGTGATTTCTTCGTTGAGGGCAATGTTGGATTTTACGGTATCGAACGCCACCTCAAATTTCGGTCGTTTATACTCTTCTACCGCAAAAAACGCATTGCCGTTCCCTGCCTTGATATGCATTCGGCCGGTGAGTCCACCTGTCGGTGCGGTGAATTTGCCCGAAAATGAGCCATAAGCGTTGGTGGTGAGTTCCATGGCGCTCACTTTCTGGCCGTTGGCATCGAGGAAGGTCACCTCGGCGGTATGGTCGGTCAATACGCGGTTTGTCATCCCATCGGCCGCATTTTCAACGACGATTCCTTTGAAATATACCGTTTGGCCCGGCCGGTAGATTGCCCGGTCGGTAAACAAGAACGTATGTTCGTTGGGTTCTTTTTCATTTTCGTCTTCTGCACGATACGAACGGAAATAACCGTCGGTGCGCAGTGTATCACCATGTGAAGAAAGGACGATGCGGCGGACGTTTTCGCGGTGGTTTTCCACCTGGATGGTTGCTTTGCCATCTTCATCGGTGGTTGTTTTGCCCACCACCACATACCGATTGGTGTTAAAGGTCTTATCCCAGAGCTCATTGAGGAACGTTACTTTGGCTCCCCGTATGGGCATGCCCGATTTGCGGTGCAAGGCAAACAGCATTTGCTGGTCATCCAGGTTATTGGTAATCAGGCTCAGCGAAGAGACCTGGATGGGGGCTACGGATAGCACGGTGCTATCCGACGAGAAATCGGCCGTGGCCGAAGCCACCAGTAGGTACCGGCCCGTCGGTAGCGGGTCTACTTTGATTTCCGTTCGGTGTTCATACATGTCTTCGCTGCCCGGCAATGCCACTTCCCACGACGACAGCGGCTTGCTGCGTAATAGCTTCTTTTTGGCCGTGCTATTATTCAGATCCCGCTGTGGATTGGTGAGCCCGGTGGGCCAGGGGTAGATTCGCAGGTATACATCCGTTAGGTTCCGATAGGTGATGAGCACCTTGCTGTTTTCCTCGGGCAGCAACACGCTTTCTGCCTGCATTTCCAGCAGTTTACTCATCAAAAGGTAGCGAAGCTGCGCGGCATTTGCGGCGCCTTCCGATTCGGGGAAGCGGGCGATGAGCGCGTCGAGCTGCTGGAGTAGGTGCTGGCGGTCTGTCGAATCCTTAGGCGTGCCTTGTGAATGGTCGAAATCGAATTGCAATAACGTGGCGTCAGCCTGTGCTCCTGCTGGGCTGTCGGCGTAGCGTGTGGCTAGCGCCTTCAGCGCAGCGCGGTAGAGGCTGTCTTTATCGGGATGAATCGAATATTGGTGTACGAACTGCAGTCGATGTAAATCCGCATCGATGAGCGCATCGGGTTGGTCATCTTCCAGATGGAGGGCCAGCAGCCGCTGGTACGTGTGCAGTGCGCGGAAGTGCAGTGCCTCCGGCGTGGCCGGTTTCACCTGTACTTCAGCCATTCGCTTGGCAGGCGCAAACCACAGGGTGCCACCAATTTGGAATTGGTATGCCGGTTTGATGACATCTTTCTCGTCGTTCTGGAAAAAATCGATGGCTCTGAATGCGAGGAGGTCATACAAGGTGGGCCGCAACCGGCGCGTGTTTTTTCCTTCCGCAAGCAGGGGTGCATAGCGCTCCACAGGGATGGTTTTGAGCAATTCGCCATCGAGGATAGAGGCCTGGTATAGGTCGCTGGCTTTGGCAATCAGTGTGGCGGCATCCCAGGTAGCGATATCGACGGGCGGCTCGCCGAGGATGGGCGTACGATTCAGAATGGTCCACCGGTTCCGTTGGTAGTAATTCCAGTACAGTTCGGCGGTGATGCTCTGCCACAGCGCCTTCTCGGCTCCGTTGGAAATCCGGATCATCGAATCAGCCTGCTCAATGGGATGCGTTACCGAATTTTCGGTTGTCAACGCTTCTTTAGCGATCAAAAAGAGCGTCGCCTTGATGGCATTGGCGTTGTCGCCCCGCTGTTGCGCCGCAGCTTTGACTTTACGGGCAATTTCTATTGCTGATTTCGGCAACCCGTTGAAGGAAAGGGAGTCGATCGTTGTCCATTCCTTGTGGAAAGGGTCGTCGTTTTTTTGTTGCTGTGCCATGGACGGAGCCGTTAGGAAAAGTGTGCCGACGATGAGTAAAACCATCGCCCGTACGGAAAAGATGCTGCGGATCATTGTGCTGTCGTGTTTGTTTCTCAAATCGATTGCTTATGCAAACTTACTTAAATCGTGTGAAATGCGGTTATGCTATAGACGCATTTTGTCGTACGGATGCGACAGGGTGCAGGATTCCATAAATCTCTGGGATTTTTTTCGGACTGGTGCGATAGGTTTCGGCTTGCGTAATCGAGGCGTTACATACCAGCGTTAAACTTTGGCATCACTTCTGTTGTCTTACAAATAGATTAGATTGATGGTTGTACGTAAAAAATTGATGCTATGAAAAGGTTATGGATTGGAGTTGCTACCCTCGCATTTTTGGTGGGTACAACGTTAGACGCAGACGCACAAGGGCGGGGAAAAGGCCATCGGGGCCACCACAAAAAGGAATACGCCAAAAAACATCAAAAGCGCGACAAGGCTTTTCATAAGCAGGAAAAAGCGTATTGGAAGTATGCGGAAAAGCGCGACCGTGAATATCGTAAATACTATGAAAAGCGCGATCGCGAATACCGGAAATACGCGAAGCAACATAAACATCGGTATCGTGATCACGACCATTGGTACTATGGTGAGCGGTTTCATCACCGCAACGAGTATGTGTATTTTCCGGAATACCGCACGTACTATGACCCCTACCGCCGTGGATATGTGTACCATCGGAACAACGCCTGGGTGTTTGCCCAAACCATGCCGTCGTTTATGGTGGGGTTAAACGTTGGCGCACTGAACGTGCAGTTTATGGCTAATCTGCCTAGGTAGGGCCGCAATTAGATAGGAGAAAGGGCATAGATAGGAGAAAGGGCACTGAGCAAAATTCGGTGCCCTTTTTCTTTTGGTGAAAATAGGTCTGTTTTGCCGTTTTTTGCGTTTCTTTGTGTAAAGCAAGCTCCATCATGAAGGTAGACCCAATTATAGCCGTTATCGCCAGCGCTTTTACCCTTGTATCGTGTGCAGGTAATGAAGAGCATACCGATCAAACGCGCCCGATCGACCCCATGGTTCATGCCATACTGGAAGATACCGCCAGCTTCTACTATGTGGATGTACGTGATTATCCCACAGATGCGACCCTCCCCATCGGCATCTTCGATTCGGGCACCGGCGGACTCACCGTAATGGATGCTTTGGTGCGGTATGACGCCAACGGCAATGAATCCCGTATTGCCGGCAGCGATGGCCTTCCCGATTTCAGCAAAGAGCAATTCATTTACCTCGCAGACCAGGCAAACATGCCTTATGGTAATTACTATAGCGAGGACAAGTCGGATTTGCTGGTTGAGCATGTATTGAAAGATGCCCAATTCCTGCTGTCGGAACAATATTATCCCGAGGCATCGGCAGTTAACTTTGTAACAGGTAAACAACGGGTAAAAGCCATTGTCATTGCGTGCAATACGGCCACGGCATATGCCAAGGAAGATGTGGAAGCACTCATCCAGAAAACGGGATTGGATATTCCGGTCATTGGGGTAATCGATGCAGGCGCACGTGGCGTGCTGGACATATTTGAAAAGGACGAAGATGGTGCCATAGGGGTCTTCGCTACCGTGGGTACCATTGCTTCTAAAGGTTACGAGCGTACCATCATGGAATTGAAAGACCAACTGGGCTACCGCGGTGACATCCAGATCTACAACCAAGGGGGCTATGGGATGGCCGAAGCGGTGGACCGTGAACCGGGCTTTATCAGTGCTGTTGCGCACGAACCCCGAGAGGACTATCTGGGGCCATCGCTCAACCACGGGCAATACCCCATCGAAAAGGCGCTGATGGATACCTACCGGTTTGATTTTTCGGACAATAAGATGCTGTGTGATTCGCGGAGTAGCGATGATTGTAACGTGCTGCAGATCAACTCGACCGATAACTACGTCCGGTACCACCTGGTATCCCTGCTGGAACAACTACGGAACACACCCGGTGCGCGCCCGCTCAAAGCATTGGTGCTTGGCTGTACCCACTATCCCTACCTCACGGACGAACTCCACCGCACATTGGATGAGTTGTATGCATACCAACACAATGGGGAGTACGTGTACCGCCGATTGATGGCGCCACAGATACAACTGATTGATCCAGCCGAGAACGTAGCCGTCGAACTGCATAACCACCTCGCCGAAAACGCACGGTTCAATCCAAGTGGTAGCATGGACAGCAGCGAGTTCTACATCGCGGTGCCCAACACGCACAATAACCACGTACAAACCGATGGCAAGGGGCATTTCACCTACGCATATAAGTACGGGCGTAATGTCGGTGAGATCCAGGAATACGTCAAAGTGGTACCCTTCAGCAAAGCCAATATCCCCGCCGAAACGCTCGGCCGCATGGGCGACCAGATCCCTGAAACATTTGAGCTGATCCGAATATTCAACAATACAAGTGATAAGACAGCCACCTTTCCCGCAACGGACCGTATCCGCTAGTGCTGGAGCATGTGCTCCCGGTATTTATTTATTAAGCCAACTTTAGCTAAGTTTGTAAAAAAGATACGTACATGTCCAAAACCCTTATAAAAGCCGCAACCGTTGTCAATGAAGGAACGATAAATACGTGTGATGTGTTGGTTGTCGATGGTCGCATCGAAAAAATAGCGCCTCAGCTTGATTTGGCGGTAGATACCGAGATCAATGCCGAAGGGCTGCATCTGCTACCGGGCCTGATCGACGACCAGGTGCATTTCCGCGAACCGGGGCTCACGCACAAGGCAGATATCTGGCACGAAAGCCGGGCAGCCGTAGCTGGCGGCACCACCTCGTTCATGGAAATGCCCAATACCGTGCCCAATACACTTACCCAAACGCTTCTGCAAGATAAGTACGACATCGCCGCGCAGCAGTCGCTAGCCAACTACTCCTTCTATATGGGGGCGGCCAACGACAACATCGACGAAGTGCTCCGCACCGATCCGCAGCAGGTGTGCGGCATCAAGGTGTTCATGGGATCGTCCACGGGTAATATGCTGGTCGACGATGAATATACGCTCGAAGGCATTTTCGCCAATTCGCCCATACTCATCGCCACGCACTGCGAAGATGAAGTAACCATCCAGCAGAACCTGGCCCGGTATAAAGCCACCTATGGTGAGAAACTGACGCCCGATATGCATCCCCTTATCCGGTCGGCCGAAGCCTGCTACATCTCTTCTTCCCGCGCGGTAGACCTTGCCAAAAAACACGGTACGCGACTCCACATCCTGCATATCTCCACAGCGGAGGAGGCTAATTTGTTTGAAGCGCTGGCGCTCACCGAGAAGCGGATCACCGCCGAGGCGTGTATACACCACCTGTGGTTCAGCGATGCCGATTATGCCGAAAAAGGTAATTTCATCAAATGGAATCCGGCGGTAAAAACGGCGGCCGACCGCCAAGGGATATTGGCCGCGCTGCTCGACGGGCGGATAGATGTGATTGCTACCGACCACGCCCCGCATACGCTGGCCGAGAAATCGCAGCCCTACAGCAAGGCACCTTCCGGTGGCCCGCTGGTGCAGCATGCGCTGCAGGCACTTTTGGATATGCACCACGATGGCCGGCTGACGCTCGAACAGCTGGTGCAGAAAACCGCACACAATGTGGCTACCTGCTTCCAGGTGGCGGCGCGCGGCTTTATCCGCGAAGGGTATTGGGCCGACCTCGTATTGGTCGACCTCAACAAACCATATACCGTAAGCCAGGATAACATCTTGTCTAAATGTGGTTGGTCGCCGTTTGAAGGGCATACGTTTACCTCAACGGTCACTCACACCTGGGTGTCGGGCAAATTGGTATATGAACACGGGAAATTATTGGAAAAAGGCAGTGGCCAACGGCTGTCGTTTGACCGCTAACGCCATTCGTAAAAGCAACTATGGATAAACGCACCTTTATCAAAACATTGGGTCTGGGGATGGCCGCATTGCCGGTATCCATCGGCGGTCCGGCTGCCGTGCATCGTTCCCGTTCCTCCATCCATCCACCTACCATCCGGGAGGGGGATACCGTGGGGGTGATTACGCCATCGTCGGCACTGGTCGACGAGGAGGGGTACAACATCGCCGAGGCAAACATAGAGGCGTTGGGTCTGCACCTCCAATGGGGCCAGCATGTAGGTAAGAAATATGGATACCTGGCGGGCAAGGACGTAGAGCGGATGGCCGACCTGCATGCCATGTTTGCCGACCCTAAGGTGAAAGCCATTGTGTGCCTACGGGGTGGTTCGGGTGCTGCTAGGTTACTTGATAAACTGGATTATGGACTGATTGCCCGCAACCCGAAGATCTTTATGGGTTACAGTGACATTACCGCCTTCCATCAAGCCATCTACACGCAAACGGGACTGATTACCTTCCATGGGGCGGTGGCGAACAGCAAGTGGACACCCATTGTTTTCAACCAGTTCAAACAGCTCTTTTTTGAAGGCAAGCCGCCGGTATATTCAGCCAATCAGCGCCCGGTGCGCACGCTGACACCGGGAACTGCAGAAGGGAAGCTGCTGGGCGGCAACCTCACCGTGTTAACTGGCCTCGCCGGGTCCCGGTATTATCCCGATTTTAACGACAGCATCCTGTTCTTGGAGGATATCGGTGAAGAGCCGTACCGCATTGACCGGATGTTCAGCCAGTTGGCGCTGTCCGGAGCCTTGCAGCGCATCAAAGGGTTCGTTTTCGGCCGGTGCTCCGACTGTGAGGCATCGAACCCAGGCAATTCCCTAACGCTGAATCAGATATTGGACGACTACATCAAACCGCTGGGTATCCCTGCCTATCAGGGGGCATTGATCGGGCACATGGATGAACAGTTTATCCTGCCCATGGGGGCCAGGGTTCGGATAGACGCGGATAATGGCTCCATTACCGTTGCCGAAAACATTTTTTCCGCTGGCTAGTTAATTTCACCATGAAGCATGTTATCCATTTTTTGACCATAGCCTTGATTTCGACGGCCTGCGAAGGGGTAGGCCAAAGCCGGATGGTTTATGAGCCTGACACCGCCATGCTGGGGGAAGCCTACGAGACCTACCGCGAAGCATCCATCGCGCACCGGCGCTTCAAACACGCCGACATCGAACCGCTTATCCTGAAGCGACAGGGCGGTGAGGCTTTTGAGGTGACCCGGTTAGGCATTTCCGTGCTCAAAAAGCCCATCTACCAGCTCCGGTACGGCAACGGCCCCAAGCGGGTAATGCTGTGGTCGCAGATGCATGGCAATGAACCCACGGCAACCAAGGCCCTGATGGATCTGTTTAACTTCCTCGAAGCATCGGGCGACGGGATGGATAGCATCCGAAACCTGCTGAAAAACGAAACCAGCCTGTATTTTATCCCCATGCTCAACCCCGATGGGGCCGACGTGTACACACGCCGCAATGCGATGGACGTGGACCTGAACCGCGATGCCCGCTCGGGCGCCACCGTGGAAGGACGTATACTGATTAATGCAGCGAAAACAGTGGAACCGGATTATGGGTTCAACCTACACGACATGCATATTTATTACAACGTGCCGGGTACGCCCACACCCGTCACCATCGCGCTGCTGGCGCCCGCCTACAATGCCGAACGTGAGGTCAACGACGTGCGTGGCGATGCGATGAAGATTGCCGCCGGTATCAACCAGCTGTTGCAGGGCTATGTGCCGGGGGGCGTGGCTAAGTATGACGATACCTACTCGCCACGGGCATTCGGCGATAACTTCCAAACGTGGGGTACACGTACGGTGCTGATCGAGTCGGGGGGATATAAAGGAGACCCCGAAAAACAATTCATCCGTAAGCTCAACTTTATCGCCATTCTCAATGCGCTGATTGAAATTGCCCAAGGCAGCTATGCGCAATATGATATTGAAGCTTACGAGTCGATTCCGTATAGCGATTCCAAGCTGTCGGATGTGCTGCTACGGCATGTCAGTGTTTCGCGCGATTCAATGGAGTATACCGTTGATTTGTCGATTAACCGGAATGAGTATACGGTAGATCGTGACTATTATGTACAATCGCGCATCAGCGACGTGGGCGATCTGGGTGAAAATTTCGGCTATGCTGAATTGGATGCCGTAGGCCTCCATTTCATGCCCGGAAAGATATACCCTAAGGTGTTCGATAGCATTGATGAGGTATCCTTGGAGCAGGCGATGGACTTGTTGAGGCAGGGCTACTGTGCCATCCAACTGGCACAGATGCCCGAAGATCGTCACCACGCGTTGCCGCTTGTGGCCTTCTACCAACAGGCACCCAGTGCCGCCAGCCCGCACTTGGGTAGGCCAGCTAACTTTTTCCTCGCGAAAGATAATAGACCGGTGTATGCCGTGATTAACGGTTACCTGATTGATCTCTCGACACCACCACAAGAAACGTTTAAGAACTATGTGCAGTAACCGGCGATTTTTGGTATATCGGTTGAATACCCCTTAAATCACCGAATAGCCAATTTAGATCGTTAACAAAAAGACGCTGATGCATTAATCAGTCGGATTTTTGATAACTTTATCGTTGAATTAGTTATAAATCCATCGAGATCCATGTTGAGAACCGTGGTTGCCGTTTTTTGCTTATGTGTTGGGTCGTCTTGTGCTTTCGGGCAGGGGGGCAACAGTGATAGACCGTATTCAGCGGTAAAAGGTAGTGACGAATTGGTGTTATCCAATCCGGAAGGCAACCCATTGGTTACCTATAGGTATACCGTCAAATCCCCACCTCCAGGTGTGGACGCTGCCTACGGTCGCGCCGGATACATCCACCCCTTGCAGACCATTTCGGGTAAAGTGCTTACCCATATCCAGCCGCCGGACCATTACCACCATTATGGTTTGTGGAACCCGTGGACGCACGTGGAGTACAAGGGGGAAATGTATGACCTTTGGAATATCGGCGACAAAAAAGGCACGGTGCGATTTGTGAAGTTTAACGATATTTTCGAAGATAGGGAACATGCCGGTTTCGAGGCGGTCCATGAACATGTGATCTTCGATGCCGGCCAGGAAACCGTCATTATGCGAGAAAATTGGCGCATCGTCATTTCGCAATTGGATGCCAACAGCTATGCGGTGGATATCCGGTCTACCCTGGTTCCGATGACCGATGCGCCGGTGGTACTGAAGGAATACCGCTACGGTGGATTGGGGTTCCGGGCGACCCCCGAATGGACAAACAAGAACAGTGATGTGCTCACATCTACCGGCAAAACCCGCAAGGATGCCGATGGGTCGCTCGAACGTTGGACCATCATGTCCGGCCAACTGGGCGAGAGTAGGGGTGGTGTGCTTTTCCTGTCACACCCCGATAATTATAATTTTCCGGAACCGGTGCGGATCTGGCCCGTGGATGCCAATGGTGGCCGCGGCGATCAGTTCTTCAACTTCTCGCCTACCAAGAATATGGATTGGTTGCTGGAAGCCGGAAAAACGTATACCCTGCAGTACCGACTTGTTGTTTTTGACGGCTCGTTGCAGGCAGAGGAAGCCGAACGATTATGGCAATCTTTTGCTAACTGATACCCATATGGGTTAAAATGATATATTTATAGAGACGATGAAATTTAACTTTTTAGTACAATTAACCCGCGGGGTGCTACTCGGCCTGTCCTTATTGCTTTGTGCCCATGCCTCATTTGCCCAATCCGTAAACTGGAAAAAAATCAAGGTACTGGTGTATACTAAAAACGGGGTAGGGTTTGTGCACGACAATATCGAGAATTCCATCATCGCCCTGAAAGCGCTGGGCGAACAACACGGGTTTTCGGTCGACGCCACCGAAGACCCCTCGGTGTTTACCGATGCTAACCTGAAACAATACGATGCATTGGTATTTTCGAATACGAACAATGATGTCTTTGATACCGATGCACAGCGTGTGGCCTTGATGCGCTATATCCAAGCAGGAGGTGGCTTTGTAGGCATCCACTCGGCATCGGGCACCGAGCGCAATTGGAAGTGGTTTAAGCAGATGCTAGGGGGCACCTTCTATTGGCACGATAAATACCAGCCGTTTACGGTCAACATCATCGATGCCAAACACCCGTCGGTAGCTCATTTGCCCCGTAAATGGGTGCGGGTAAAGGGCGATGAGTTTTACTACGTGAAACAAATGAGCGTGAACCTGCATGTCGTGGCCGTGAATGATGCCACGACGTTGGCGGGGGAAGACGATCGACGCTCGGATACGTTCGGCGATGTTTTTCCGTCCGTTTGGTGCCACGAGTTTGATGGGGGCCGGGCCTGGTACACCTCGCTTGGCCATAGCAAAGAAGACTACAAGGATGATGAGTTCATGAAACACATTCTCGGTGGGCTCGAATGGGTGGTGAAAGGAACGAAAAAAAGAGACTATAGCAAAGCTTACGCAACCTCCCCGGACGATGTGGTGCGGGAACGTTGAATAATTTTCAGACGATAAAGAAGAATACCATGGATAAGAAACACAAGCCACTGAACAGACGCACATTCATCAAGCAATCGGCCGGTGGGGCGGCACTGTTGGCAGCGGCGTCTGCTTTCCCCACGATTGTGCCGGCATCGGTATTCGGGAAAAATGCACCGAGCAACCGCATCCAAATCGGGCAGATTGGCTTTGGCCGGATTGCCAAGTCGCACGACTTGCCTGAAGTGCTGAAACACGCATATGTGCGCGTCGTTGCCGTAGCCGATGTGGACAGCAGCCGCGCGGCGGCGGGCAAGGAATGGTTGGAGCAGCAGCAAGCGGAAAAGAACGGCGGGAAGCCGGCCGTCGATGTGCGAACGTACGGCGACTACCGCGACCTGATCGCTGCTAAAGATATCGATGCCGTGGTGATCAGTACACCGGACCACTGGCATGCCCAACCCGCTATGGAGGCTGCTATTGCAGGGAAGCACATTTACATGCAGAAACCTACATCGCTGACCATTAGTGAGGGGCGTACAATGGCCGATATGGTAGCCCGCAAGGGCGTGGTATTCCAACTGGGTAGCCAGCAACGTTCTGTACACCCATGGCCCCAGTTCAAACGGACATGCGAGTTGGTGCGTAACGGCCGTATCGGAACCATCAAGCGTGTCATTGTGGGGCTTCCGGGCGATCCGGCAGGTGGTAATCCGGTCGAGATGCCGGTGCCTGCAAATCTCGATTATGAACGCTGGCTGGGCTCCACGCCGCTTGTTCCCTATACACTCGATCGCGTACACTCCCAAACCGATATTTACGATCGCCCGGGTTGGTTGCGTTGTGAGCAATTCGGCGCAGGGATGATCACCGGTTGGGGCTCCCACCACCTTGATATCGCCCACTGGGGGATGGGTACCGAGTTGAGCGGACCGCTGGAGGCCGAAGGATGGGCAACGTTCCCTACCAGTGGCTTGTGGAACGTGCACGGCGATTTCGAAATACAGATGCGATACCCCAACGATGTGGTGATGGAGATTAGCGGAAAGCACCCCAATGGCGTGCGTTTTGAAGGAACCGAAGGCTGGATATTCGTGTCGCGGGGAAATGTGGGCGTTACAGCCACCGACCCGGGTGCCGCCGATGGCAAGGAAAACGAAGCTTTCAAGGCAAGCGACAGTAAAATACTTCAATCCGTGATTGGCGACAACGAAACCAAACTCTACGAAAGCCCCGAGCAACACCAGAACTGGTTGGAATGTATACGCAGCGGCAAGCAGACCATTAGCCATGTCGAAATCGCCCACCGCTCGGGGTCGGCTTGCCTCATTGCCCATGCAGCGATGAAATTAGGACGAAAACTGCGGTGGGATGCAAATAAGGAACGGTTTATCGGCGACGAGGAAGCCAATGCGCTCCTTTCCCGCCCGCAGCGGTTTCCCTATGGTACATCCTATGTAAAAGGATAGCTCCACTCCACCGGATCGTTGATGACCCTTATAGACAGATGGAATGATATCAGGTGAAAACAATAAAATAGATGAAAACCTGCATAAATTGCCGTAAAAAAACAAATTTATTCGAATGAAAAAGCAACCGACATTAGTTATCGTAATGGCTGTGATATGCCTTTCCGCATGCGGCCCCCGCGAAAATGATGTGCAACGCAAGGAAGTCCAATTGATTACCGTGGCACCTGGCCATTTCCATGCGGCACTGGTGCAGAAAAGGATGTATCCGCAGGTGGATAGCTTCGTCCATGTCTATGCACCCGAAGGAACCGAGTTGGCAGCTCACCTCGCCTTGATCGACCAATACAATACGCGCGAAGAAGCACCAACACAGTGGAACGAGGTCGTCTATACGGGGCCCGATTTCTTCGAAAAGATGTTGGAAGACCCAAAAGGCAACGTGGTGGTGCTGGCAGGTAACAACCGCGATAAAATCGACTACATCACCCGGTCGATCGATGCCGGGTTGAATGTGCTGGCCGACAAACCCATGGCCATCAATCCCGAAGGGTTTTCGAAGTTGGCCGACGCATTCGACAAGGCCAACGAAAAGGGCGTCTTGCTGTATGATATCATGACCGAGCGCTACGAAATCAATACGTTGCTACAAAAAGAGTTCTCGCAGGTAGCTGATTTTTTCGGCGGTATGGAAAATGGTACGGCCGACAACCCGGCCATTACCAAGGAGAGCGTACACCATTTCTTCAAAGAAGTATCGGGCAAGCCGCTCGTACGCCCCGTATGGTTTTATGATACCAAGCAGCAGGGCGAAGGACTGGTGGATGTAACGACCCACTTGGTCGATATGGTGCAATGGGAGAGCTTCCCCGGCGAGACCATCGACTACATGGAGGATATTCAGTTGGTTTCGGCTAAGCGGTGGCCCACGGTACTTACCCCAGCCCAGTTCGAACGTTCTACAGGTCAGTCGGAAATCCCGACATACCTCGGGGAGTCGATCGGCGATGATGGTAACCTTGCCGTATTTGCCAATGGGGAGATCAATTACACGTTGAAAGGTGTCCACGCCAAGGTGTCGGTCATTTGGAACTTCGAGGCCCCCCAGGGCACCGGTGATACCCATTATTCGATCATGCGTGGGAAATATGCCAACCTCATCATCAAGCAAGGTGCCGAAGAGCAATATAAGCCGGTGCTGTATGTGGAGTCGACGGGCGAGCGGGATACCGAGGCATTTGAGGCCGCGCTCACCCAAGCTGTTGAACAATTAGGCGCCGCTTACAAAGGACTGGCGTTCGAACCGGTAGCTGCGGGTCGGTACCGGATCACCGTGGACCCATCTTTCGTGACCACACACGAGGAGCATTTCGCGCAGGTGACCGAAAAGTACCTCGATTTTCTGCAATCGGGTACGATGCCCGAATGGGAAGTGCCCAACATGCTTGCTAAGTATTACTTGACAACGAAGGCACTGACAGAAGCGGAGACGATAGAGGCCCCTTAAACGGTCGCGCTGCCGGCTTAACCGGTCGCGGCCTCGTTTAACAGGATACCGATACCCGGGGTCTGCGGCAATACCACTTTGCCGTCTACCACTTCCATCCCTCGGTATGCATCGTTACGGATGAGGAGTGCGCCGTCCAGATCGGCCCAATCGACCATTGGCGATAATTGTGCGGCAGCAGAAATCGCACACGATGTTTCGGTCATACAGCCCAACATTACCTTCATGCCCAATGCCCGCGCCAATTCGGCCATCTGGTGCGCCTCGCGCATACCGGTGCATTTCATCAATTTGATATTGATGCCGCTGTATACGCCAAATGCCTTGCGCACATCGTCGAGTCGCTGCACGGCCTCGTCGCCAATGGTGGGTATGGGGCTATTTTCGGTAAGCCAGGCGTTATCGTCCACCTGCGCTTTGGGCATCGGCTGTTCGAGGAAAACGACCCCGCGATCGGCCAGCCAATGCGCCATCTCGAGTCCTTCTTCCCGATGTTTCCACCCTTGGTTCACATCCGCGCAGAGCGGCTTGTCGGTTACTTCGCGGATGGTTTCGATCATCATCTTATCCGTGTCGAGCCCCAATTTCACTTTCAGCATCTTGTAAAGCGCCGCCTCGTGCACCTTTTGCCGCACCACTTCGGCGGTATCGATGCCAATGGTAAACGAGGTGTTGGGGGTGTCCGCTGGATTGTACCCCCATATCCGGTGCCAGGGTTGGTTCATCATCTTTCCCAGCAGGTCGTGCAAGGCGATATCCACCGATGCTTTGGCTGCCGTGTTTTTCGGCGCAAGCTGGTCGATATAAGCTAAGATGTCCGCGGTATGGAACGGGTCGCTGAACCCAGAAAGGTCCACCCGGTCTAGAAACGCCAGCACCGTTTCGTGCGATTCGCCCAAGTAGGGTGGCATCGAGGCCTCGCCATAGCCGACAACCCCGTCGTATTCCAGCTCAGTGAGGACGACGGGAGTGGTGCTGCGCGAACCCGCGGCAATGGTGAAGACGTGCCGGAGCTCAAGGGTATATGGACGGTATCTGAGCGTAAATTTACCGAACTTGCGGGTGATGGTTTGCATGGCTATTAGCGGTTGTCTGTCGTGGCCGACTGGTAAAACGAGTTTGAAGCGACGGGTTGCAGACCCGGGTCGTCTTGTCCCACATACCTCCGGGCGCTCACTAATGTGCGTGATTGGAAATCGCTGTAATTGGGCGCATTGGGGAGCATGCTATTGATGCGTACGGTGCCCGCAGCATGAATAAACTCACCCTTGCCCAAGTATAAAGCGACATGGGTAATGCGCGCATCGGGCGACCGCCCTTTGCCCGAAGCGAAAAAAAGCAGGTCGGCCGGACGCAGGTTCCGGAGTGCTTTACGGATGTCTAATTCACCGGCCGATAAGATGTCGATGGGCTCGCCGACCAGCACCTGCTGCGAAGCATCGCGCGGGATGATCACCCCGTTCATCAGGTAGGCTGTTTTGGTAAAACCACTGCAGTCGACACCTTTTACCGAGGTGCCCCCCCAAAGGTAGGGTACCCCCATCATCGATTTGGCAATGGTCAGCACGTTTTCGGCGGTGACCTCCCGTGTACCCAACCATGCATCAAATGGGCGGACCAGTTCATTGTCGACGTAAGCAAGGCGGCCGTCGGGGTATTGTACATGGTAAAAGTTGCCCGACTGGCCCAAGGTGGTCAGTAAATTGCCCATCACCAAGTCTGACACCCGAAGCGATTGGTGGTCGGGCTGCGAATAGGAATACCCGAAGTCGGCCGTGACAATCACTCTATTAGCCGATTTCCATCGCTTTACTTCCAACGGTGTCATGGGGGTGATGGACGATGTAGCCACCCAGGCAATGTACCCTTCCGGGGTACGGACGCGGTAGTAACCGTGTTGCTTTTGCAGCAGGTCAACCGTGGCGCCCAACAGTACCTGCGATGCTAATTCCGCCTGGTTCCCCGGCGTGACGCGCAAGTTGGCAACGGAAAGGTTGACTATCCCCGAAACATTCTCCCCTACGCCGCTATCGGGCAATAGATTTATCGTTATCTTTGTTTCAGCAATGTGATGATCGGCCAGCCGTTCTCGGAAAGAAGGCAATGCCTCCGCTTCTGTCGTAATCACTTCGTATCGGGCTGACGAGCCGTCTTCCGGCGACTGCAGCTCAAAAAGGGCTGTCCGTTTGTCGGGCGCATATTCGGCTTTTACTTCTTCGATAATGTGCGTTATTTTGTGGTATTCAGTAGAATCCTGCACAGAAACCTGCGCGTGCGCTGTTAAGCCGGGAGACCAATGGAGTAGTGTTATTAGAAATATATATAGGATTTTCATGCTCAGATACGTTTTGTACGAAGTTAAGTGATAATTCGTTATTGAACAATTATTATGAGAAAAATCGTTTTAAGCGTGGGAATTACCGCATGAATAGGCATATCGTAAGGCTGGGCCGAGGCAAAGCGAAAAAACAAAGGATGATCGACAGAAGGACTTTTATAAAAACCGGGACCATCGGTGCTTCGGTACTTTCCATGGGCGCGATAGCGACGGCCTGCGCTGAAAGGCAAACTTCAGGGGGTACGGTCAACAAACCCATCGTAATCTCGACATGGGATTTCGGTGTGGCGGCCAACCAAGCCGCTTGGCCGATACTGAAGGACGGCGGGAGCGCTTTGGATGCCGTGGAAGCCGGTGTCCGGGTACCAGAGGCCGACTTGTCGAACCTCACCGTGGGTAAAGGTGGGTATCCGGACCGCGACGGCCATGTCACACTGGATGCATGTATCATGGACGATCAGGGTAATTGTGGGTCTGTCGCGGCGTTGGAACATATTGCCCATCCGATTTCCGTAGCGCGACTGGTGATGGAAAAGACACCCCATGTGATGCTCGTGGGTGAAGGGGCGCTACAGTTTGCCCTGGAAAACGGGTTTGAACGAGAGGAACTCCTCACACCCGAAAGCGAGGCCGCTTGGAAGGCGTGGCTTAAGGAAGGTAAATATGAGCCCGTTATCAACATTGAAAACAAATCGTTCGCCACGGATAGGCTGCCGGGCAACCGATACAACCACGATACCATCGGTATGCTGGCATTGGATAGCAGCAGTAACCTTTCCGGCGCGTGTACCACCAGTGGTATGGCTTTTAAAATGCGGGGCCGGGTAGGAGACAGCCCCATTATCGGCGCAGGCCTTTATGTGGATAATGAGGTGGGTGGCGCCACTGCGACGGGCGTTGGCGAAGAGGTAATCCGCACCGTGGGCAGCTTTTTGGTCGTGGAACTGATGCGGCAGGGACGGTCACCGCGCGACGCGTGCCGCGAAGCCGTAGAGCGTATCATCAACAAGAAGCCCGAAACTGCAAAGAAAATCCAGGTCGGCTTTCTGGCGTTGAATAAGAAGGGCGAGTATGGGGCATTCTCCTTGCAAAAAGGTTTCTCGTATGCGGTTTGCGATGCAAACCAGCAAGATTTGCTAGTGGCTGGAGAGCACGTTTTTTGATAGCGCCCGCTGCGTTCGCCGATAGGCCCACCGTTCCTTGAAGTCTAGCCAGTTTTGACCCCGTAACTTCCGCATGGTGTTGTCCACAACCCGCATCACGAAGACATTATATAGCATTTGTGTCATCCGCCGCGGGGTACGCGGTAGCGCCCGCAGCGTCATGGAAAAGCCGCCGTCGAGGTAGGTGATGTAATGCCACCATCCGCTCGGTATATAAAGGGCATCGCCGTGTTTCATATGCACTTCATACCCTTGTACGTTCTTCAGTGCGGGGTATTGTTCGAAGTCGGGATGGTCCAAGTCTATCTTGTCGATATTATGTATCGAAAAGGGCACCTTGTACAGGTTTTTGCTTTGGTCAGGTCCAAAGAGTACGACCCGTTTATTGCCCTCGAAATGGATGTGTAGGTTGTCTGGTAAATCGATGTCGTAATGAGGGAAAACCTTGGATAGTCCACCGCCAAAGAACAACGCCGGTAACCGTTTGAAGAATTTCAGCCCGATATCGGGGTACTCGAAGTCTTCGAGTAACTGCGGGCAATGGTCCTTCAGCGTGTAGAAAAAAATCCGGAGATCGGTCGGTTCCGTTTTGAGCAAATCGATATAATCGCCAAACCGCATTTTCATCACCGGTTCATAAACACTTTCCTTCCCTTCGGCAGGCTTGTTATTATATAACGGGACGGTCTGCTCGCCAGCGAGGGCTTTGATATGGTCAAATGTCCATTTTCCGTTCCACGTATCGGTGAGACGTTCGATGAGTACCGGCTGTTGCGTGCGGTAGTATCGTTTGAGGAATTCCTGTTTGGGTATCGGCTGTATACGTTCGAGGGGGGTGAGATTAAGCGCTGTCATATACATCGAGGGTTTTCAATCCGTTTTTTTTATTGATTTTCTGAAGGAGGTATTCCCTGCCCAGTATTTCCGAACAGGTTAGCACGGCACAAATGGTTACCCCCAGGATGCCATGCATGTTGACACTTTGTCCGGTGAGCAACAGGTTCTTGACCTTGGTGCGGGGAGGGAGGTTGTTTTTCAACGGCTGGTTAGCGTCCTTTACGAAGCCGTACATCCCACCCGTTTCGCTGCCGATATAATCGCGGTAGGTGAGTGGGGTAGACGTGTATGTGGCTCGGATGTGCTTCCGTAAGTCGGGGAATTTCTTTTCCAGCTCGTTGAGCATGGCCTCCGTTTTCCGTTGTTTGAATTGCTCGTAACCATGTCCCCGGTCAGTTGTCGATGCGACCGTATTATGGGTGGTTGCCCATTTGGCTACTTCATCATACCGCATGTACGTGAATACGGTCATTGCCTCTGCCCATCGGTCGTTCGCGCTTTTTGCGTTCATCGACACCATGTACCCCCGGGGCCAATCGGCCTCGCGGTAATCGATATTGCCCCATACGCTGGCTTCGTCTTTGAAATGGTAGAAATTGTGGTTGAGGTAAGGAACGCGGCCGGGCTTCAGCACGATATAGAGGCTGAACGATGAAATGGTATCTTCCGCCTGCCGGATGTGGTTGGCGTACGATTTCCTTATGGGGTAATCGCCCATGAGGCGAAGTGTTTGCTTCGGATCGATGTTGGAGACGAATGTTTTCGCCCGATACGTTTTTCCGTCGCTGGTTGTTACCGCCCGGAGCAGGTCGCTTTCGATGTGGAATTGAGACACCTCTTTATATTTGAGTGTTTTGCCACCGTTTTTATGGATTTCCTTGATGAGCAGCTTGGCAATCTGGCTACCACCGTTTATGCACCGCCACGCACTTTCGATGTAAGAGTTAATCGATAGTGCATGCACAAAAAAAGGCGTTTTCTCGGCCACGCCGGCATACAACAGGTTAGCACCAGCGAGGACGGCACGCAATTTCGGATTGGTGGTACAGTTGTTTATCACATCGCGGACTTTCAAACCCAATGTTTCCTCGTCCCATTGGTAGGTGGCTTGGCCGTCGAGGTGATAGAGCGGAAATTGTTGGCAAACCGTTTGCACCCGACTGTAAAACTGAGTGATACCGCTTCGCTCGTCGGGAAAATACCGGCAGAGCTGATCGATGAAGTTTGCGCCGCCTTGTGCGTAAGGGTATTCGTTAGCGTCATTGTCGAAGGTGATCCGGTCGAAGCCATCCCGGTCCATCCGTTTTAGACGGAGCTTGTCGGCGATACCGAGATAGTTGAAATACTGGTAAAGGTTTTGGCCCGTTTCTAGTCCGCCCAGGTAGTGCACCCCTGTATCGAAAATACATCGGTTGCGCACGAACGTCTGGAGATTACCGCCGTATTGCTTGTTTTTTTCCAATACCAATACGCTGAGCCCTTCTTTGGCCAAAATCGTGGCACAGACGAGCCCCCCCAGACCACTGCCGATGACGATGATATCGAACGATTCGCGCATACAGCGGTAAAGATAAGGATTTGTTGGATGCGATTTTTGCTTTGCCGCATTGCATATAAAAGTTAATTTACCTAGGTTTGGGGCAACAAACAATCAAAAGAACCATGAGTAAAACCTACCAATTAGAGATTTGTGCCAATTCGGTATTATCAGCTTTGAATGCGCAGGAAGGCGGTGCCGACCGCGTGGAACTCTGCCAGAACCTTGAATCGGGCGGAACGACACCCTCATTGGGACAGGTGTGGCTTGCCCGTGGAGGTCTGTCTATCGGTGTACACGTCCTTATCCGGCCGCGGGCGGGCGGTTTTCTGTATTCTGATATCGAGTTTTTAGAAATGAAAGCGGATATTATGTTTTGTAAGGAGGCGAAATGCGATGGGGTGGTTATCGGTATGTTGCTCGTAGATGGGCAGGTCGATACCGTACGTATGGCCGAACTGATTGAGCTTGCTCGGCCCATGCACGTGACCTTTCACCGGGCATTTGACCGCTGCCGGGACCCGTTCGAAGCTTTGGAAGTCATTATCGGCCTCGGTTGCGACCGTCTGCTCACATCGGGCATGAAAGACACGGCTGCGGAAGGCGCCGAAACGATCGCGCGACTGGTTGAACAAGCCAATGGTCGGATCGAAGTGATGCCCGGGTCGGGTATCAACGAAGAAAACATCCTTCAAATCGTGGCATCTACCGGGGCTAGTTCGTTCCACACGTCGGCCAAGGTCGAACAGGAAAGTACGATGGGTGATCTCGGTGGTGAGGTCGGAGGGATGGGCGACACCACCTGGGTGTCTGCAAAAGAAAAAATCCGCCAAATGGCGGATATGTTAAAAAGTCGTTAGAAAAGCCGAACCAAACGGTAGGCTTATTTTTTCAATGCTGCTTCCAGTTGGTCAAGGACAGCGTTGTTCTTAACAATCTGGCTGCCGGCCGGCATTTTAGAACGGCTGCCGGTCTCAAGGTTGCGGCCAAGTTTCAAAAACTGTACTTCGTTCTTTGCTACGACCTTATTTCTTCTGTCTTTTCTTTTTAAGCGTGTAACTCCCATTTTTTTATTCTTTTGTCATAAAAACGAGGTCGGAAGCGGATTCGAACCGCTGTAAAAGGTTTTGCAGACCTCTGCCTAGCCACTCGGCCACCCGACCCTTCGCTAAAGGACTGCAAAGCTAAGATAAATTATTGATAATAGGAAAGACGTGATGCATTTAATTCCATTAGTGTATAATAATCCATACACTCGCCCAAATGATTCGTTTGAAATATAGACGACTGATAATTAATTGATTAAGCAAGCGTGGCCAATCGTGGCGCATATCTTGTAATTCACTGTCTAAGTTTTAAACACGAGTATAAACGAAAAGGAGAAAGTAGAAATGAAAAAGTTATTATCAGTATTAATTGCATTAGGTGTTTCAATAGGGGCTTTTGCCCAGGAGACCAGCTTTGGTGTGAAGGCAGGCGTGAATTTGGGGAAGTATAGCAACGTGCCGGATGAGGCAAAGGACTACCAGAAGATGAACCCTTCTTTTTATCTCACAGGATATGCGGATTTGCCCGTGGCACCGCAGTTCTCGATTCAGCCGGGCATCTCTTTGCAGGGTAAAGGGAGCAAGTTCTCGTACGACGGGGATGGGCTGGATGGTAGTGTGACAAACAATGTGATGGATCTGGAGATTCCAGTGAATGCCGTTTACTACATCCCTACGGGCGGTGCTGGATCGGTATTCCTGGGGGCTGGACCGTATGCTGCTTATTCGCTGAGTGGAAAGGTGAAGGCTAAAGGGAATGTAGGAGACGTAGGTGGCGAGAACGAATACGACCTGGATTTCGGTGGTGATGACAGGGACCAGAACGCATTTGACTTCGGATTGAATTTTATGGCCGGTTACCGGTTGGCGGGTGGTTTCACTATCAACGCAGGCTATGGCCTCGGTTTGGCCAACTTGTCGCCAAGCGATAACAGCGACAACAAGTTTTCCAACAGGGTGTTGTCATTCGGTGTTGGTTTTCAATTGTAACCAAACAAAGGTTTAAACTAAAAAGGCCGGGCTCGTGTAAAACGAGCCCGGCCTTTTTAGTTTGCAATGAAACCGTCACACCTTGATTTCAACCTCAACACCGCTGGGTAGCTCAAGCTTCATCAGCGCGTCTACCGTTTTGGAGTTGGAGCTATAGATGTCCAACAGTCGTTTGTATGCACAGAGCTGGAATTGTTCACGGGCTTTTTTGTTCACGTGTGGTGAACGCAAAACCGTGTATACTTTCTTTTCTGTTGGCAAGGGAATGGGACCACTTACCACAGCACCTGTGGGTTTTACTGTTTTCACGATTTTCTCGGCAGATTTATCCACCAGATTGTAATCGTACGATTTCAATTTGATTCTGATTCGTTGGCTCATGTTATTTAGTTAAAAGTGAAGGCTGCCCGTTAGAGCTATTTACAACCAAGCAGCCTATCGTGTTAATTAAGCGTTTATTTTTCCTTTTGCCTTGGCAATCACTTCCTCTTGTACGTTTTTAGGCGCCTCAGCATAGTGGTCGAACTCCATCGTGGACGTAGCCCGTCCAGACGTAATCGTACGTAGCTGGGTTACATATCCGAACATTTCCGAAAGTGGCACAAGCGCTTTGATCACCTGTGCGCCGGCACGGGTATCCATACCTTGCAGCTGACCACGGCGACGGTTAAGGTCGCCCATTACGTCACCCATGTTTTCTTCTGGCGTGAGCACTTCAATTTTCATGATGGGCTCCAAAAGCACGGGTTTACATTTCGGCAAAGCCTCGCGATAAGCGGAACGCGCACAAATTTCGAAAGAGAGCGAGTCGGAGTCGACCGCATGGAAAGACCCGTCAATGAGACGCACCTTTAACGCGGTAAGCGGGAAGCCGGCCAATACACCGTTTGCCATCGAAGACTCGAAGCCTTTTTGTACGGAAGGAATGTACTCCTTAGGAATAGCACCACCGGTGATTTCATTGACCCATTGGAGTGGTGATTTGCTCACGTCATAATCTTCGTCTACCGGAGAAACAACAAACTGGATGTCTGCAAATTTACCACGGCCACCCGTTTGTTTCTTGTAAGTTTCACGGTGCTGAACCGTTCCGGTAATTGCTTCCTTGTAGGCTACCTGAGGTGCGCCCTGGTTCACTTCAACCTTAAACTCACGCCGCAACCGATCGATGAGGATATCCAGATGAAGTTCACCCATGCCGGAAATGACCGTTTGTCCAGTCTCTTCGTCCGTTTGGACACGGAACGTAGGATCTTCCTCGGCCAGTTTGTTCAATCCTACACCCAATTTATCGATATCCGCCTGCGTTTTCGGTTCGATGGCCAAGCCGATAACCGGGTCTGGAAAGTTCATGGATTCCAATATAATCGGGTGCTTCTCATCGCATAGGGTATCTCCGGTTTTGATGTCCTTGAAGCCTACTACTGCGCCGATATCACCCGCGCTGATGTTTGCAATCGGATTTTGCTTATTGGCATGCATTTGGAAAATGCGCGAGATACGTTCTTTGTTATCCGAGCGGGTGTTGTACACGTAAGACCCGGCGTCCAAGCTGCCTGAATACACCCGGATAAAACATAGGCGGCCTACAAAGGGATCCGTTGCAATCTTGAATGCTAAGGCAGAAAAAGGTTCCTTCACGTCTGGTTTACGCAGTAATTCAACGTCTGTACGTGGGTCGGTACCCCTTATGCCTTCTTGGTCCATCGGCGAAGGCAGCAGTTCCATCACGAAATCGAGCATCGTCTGTACGCCTTTATTCTTAAAGGAAGAACCGCATACCATGGGCACGATGCTATTATCCAGCACTGCTTTACGCAACGCATCCAGCAGTTCACGCTCCGTAATCGAGTTCGGGTCATCGAAGAATTTCTCCATCAATGATTCGTCATAGCCGGCTACTGACTCCAATAATTTCTCGCGCCACTCGGCAACTTCGTCGAGCATATCGTCGGGAATGGGAACTTCCGTAAAGGTCATCCCTTTATCTTCCTCGTTCCATACGATACCGCGGTTGTTGATCAGGTCGACTACGCCTCTGAAGTTATCTTCGGCACCGATAGGCAATTGCAAAGGCACAGCTTCTGAGCCGAGCATCTCCTTCACTTGCTTAACCACGTTCAGGAAATCTGCGCCCGAGCGGTCCATTTTATTGACAAACCCTATCCGGGCTACGTTATAGTTGTTGGCCAACCGCCAGTTGGTTTCGGATTGCGGCTCCACGCCGTCAACAGCCGAAAACAGAAATACCAACCCATCCAACACCCGCAACGAACGATTCACCTCAACGGTAAAGTCAACGTGTCCAGGCGTGTCAATGATGTTCATGTGGTACTTTTGGCCCCGGTAATTCCAGTCTACCGTCACGGCGGCCGACGTGATCGTAATGCCGCGTTCTTGTTCCTGAGCCATCCAGTCGGTCGTGGCCGACCCTTCGTGCGTTTCGCCGAGTTTGTGGTTTACCCCGGAGTAAAACAGGATACGCTCGGTGGTGGTGGTTTTACCGGCATCAATGTGCGCGGCAATACCGATGTTTCTTGTGTATTTTAAATCCCTTGACATAATGTTCTGAGATAATCCGCTGTATGCGGATGTGATCAAATTGCGTCATAAAAAATACACCGACTTTAGTGGATAAGATTGCTTTCCTCTAAAAATCGGTGTAAGTTCATTTGTGCTGTGTTATTAATGCTTAAAACCGGAAATGCGAGAATGCTTTATTGGCTTCGGCCATCCGGTGGGTGTCTTCCTTTTTCTTAACGGCAGCACCTTCGCCTTTGGATGCAGAGATGATCTCAGCGGCCAGTTTTTCGTACATGGTCTTTTCGCCACGTTTGCGGGCGAAGCTGATCAACCATTTCATGCCCAAAGCAATCTTACGCTCCGGGCGTACCTCTGTAGGAACCTGGAAGTTAGCTCCACCTACGCGGCGCGACTTCACTTCTACTGCAGGCATGACGTTGTTCAATGCTTTTTTCCAAGTTTCCAAGCCGTTTTCGCTGGTCTTCTTTTCGACCAAATCCATCGACTTGTAAAATATGCTGTAAGCAAGTGATTTCTTGCCGTCAACCATCATGTTGTTGACAAAGCGGGTTACCTGTGTTTCATTAAACTTCGGGTCAGGCAGGATAATCCGTTTTTTTGGTTTTGACTTTCTCATCTTCTTGTCCTCCGTTTAATTATTTAGCCTGTCCTGGTTTCGGACGCTTTGTGCCATATTTCGAGCGCCGTTGGTTACGTCCTGCAACGCCCGAGGTATCCAACGCACCACGGATAATGTGATAGCGCACACCAGGCAAGTCTTTCACCCGCCCGCCGCGGATCAACACGATAGAGTGTTCCTGTAGGTTGTGGCCTTCACCAGGAATGTAGGCGTTCACCTCTTTACCATTGGTAAGACGTACACGCGCCACTTTACGCATTGCTGAGTTTGGTTTTTTAGGGGTAGTGGTATACACGCGTGTGCATACGCCTCTTCGCTGTGGACAGCTGTCCAACGCTGGGGACTTACTCTTGTCTTCCAGAGCTACTCTACCTTTTCTAACTAATTGTTGAATAGTAGGCATTTACCTTTTTTTAATTTATTGCTTTTATCCTAAAACTATTTTAAGGACGGCAAAGGTAGATAGATTATTTTTGATTATCAAGGGGTTCGGTAAAAAAGTATGCCCCGAACCCCGCAATGCTTATATTTCTTCGAGTGCCACCTCGATACTGGTGTAATATAGGGTGGTTCTGCCCTCGAAACCCGAATCGGTACCCACCACCAACCAGAGGACCCCCTGGTGATCGGTTTCGGCAGAAAACCCACCGGTTCGCTCAATGGATGTATATACATCGCCGTCTGTGCCGTTTGCGACGTCGCCTATAACCACCATATCGGTGCCGTCCGTGCAGCATTGTTGTATTTTGCCGATGTTCATGCGGTAAAAATTCTCTTCATCGGCTGATGATACGGGCTTGTCGGCCGTCAGTCCAACGCCCAAACCTACCGATTCGCCGGGAGCGCCACCGGCACCCACGCCGCCAGTCGGCGCGTTGGATGCCAGCCGGATCTTGAACCGTCCGTGGTACCGTACACCCGGCTTTAACCCCTGCACGCGTTTGGTAAGGAACATGAAAAGGTCGTCACTGCGGTTCATCCCCGAAATACGGTATGCCGATTGTGCCTCATCCAACGGCGCAGGTAGCGGAGCTATTCCTTCCTCCAACTCATAGGTTTCGGCGTTATCCCCGCTATATTCTGAAAAATCCGCCTGCCAGCCATCTTGACCTTCGGAGAAATCGGAATATACCGTAACCATTTGCTGGGAGCCTTCATTTTTCAAGCACGATGAAAAAACAAGCAACGCGATACTGACCCCACTGAAGAGTAACTTTCTCATAAAGATTTCGCTATTTTTTTGTGTTATTCATTGTTCTGCAAGGACAAACCGACAAGCTGTGCAATTGTTTTACAAAATCGGTCTTCATACAAAAAAACAAAACCCCTCGCGTTAGGCAAGGGGTTTTGTTTTTGTAAAGTGGATCCGGAGAGATTCGAACTCTCGTCCAGCCATGGTACAGCGTACGCTTTCTACATGCTTAGCTTCCGTTTAATTGTCGGGAAAGGGAAGGCCGGATGCTTGCCTGTACCGTTTTCCGTAGTTGCTTTATCTCATCGGCCTGCCACAACAACAGGCCAACCAGCTCCGTAATTCGGTGCCCCTGATGCTACGCTACGGAACCAAGCGCAAGCGGGACAAAAGCTGTGCTAATTCTAAATTAGGCAGCTAAGGCGTAGTTATTTTCGCCATTTACAAAGTTGAAAGTTGAGATTAAAGCGCCATACTCACAACGCGCTGCATGCTTACATAACCGTCTCCATCCTGTCAATTCCGGTCGGACCCTTGTTATGAAACTAAGGGCAAAGATACGGAATTTATTGGAATAAAATGGCTAGCTGTTTTCGCTCAGCCATATGTAGTAATCGCGCATCGCTTTACTCAATTGATGGCCGTGTGTACGGAGGTAGGTGGGTATCGCCGCTTTGAGGCCGTCCCAATCTTCGCGTATTTCCATGAGTTGGATAGCCATTCCATCAATGAGGTGAGCGAGTTTATCGTGGGGGTATGTTAATTTAACCTGGGCAGAGAGGGCCTCCAAATCAACGTTTTTCTCGTTAAGGTACGGAGCGAATGCTTCATCGAAAATGATAGAAGCTACTTTTTCCGCGGTTTTTCCGGCGCCTAATACCTGGTCTGCCGTAGCCATATCGTTAAGCAAAACGGCAAAACCGGGGTCGTTACTGGTGTTGGTGTGCTTGGCCAACAACCGGATCGCTGCTGGGGTCATCGGCGACGCTTGGGTGTGTAGGTATGCTTGCATCAAACGGGGTGCATTTTCCCGGTCCCCCGCATCGGCCGAGCCCATGATGAGGTTTTCCAACAATGCAGCCGAGCGATCGCCATTGTCGAACCGGGCAAGCAGCGTGTAATATTGCTTGTCGGGATTAAGGGCACATTTGATTTTAACCGCCAATTCGTACGGGTAGGGCTCATTGGCCACCCGGTGGACCAATTCCTGCTGCTGATTGTAAATCAAGTACAGGTCCTGCTCGCTTGGGTTTGTCTGCTGTTCGATGATGAAGTGAGCATCTAGGAATCGGGAAGTGTGCTGGTTCTCGAGTATATGGGCGGCCATGCCCTCGTGAGACTGGCTGATGACGAGAATGAGCTTGTCTGTCGCTTTGGCCGCCTCTACGGTCTGTTTGGCGGGACGAATAACTGCTCCGTTCGCGCTACCCGCTGCAAAATTTAGCGCCGGGATCGATACCAGGGCAATAATCAGGGTTTTCAATTTCATAACATTCAATCTTCTTATTTCGATTTAAAATAAAACGTCACAAAAGTGAATTTTTCCCCTTCGACCAACTGTAGGATTATGGCTACAGCCTACAAAGTGTTTATTCCGTATAGTTGTATGTTGTTTTGTTTATTGCTGCATATCAGTTATTTAGTCATCGGTTGACTGCTGTTCGATGAGGCGCATTCCCGTACGTTATAAATATAACTTTGTGGATGTTTGCCGACAGGTTGCTTAGCGTAGCCTGATCGAGACAGCGTTTTTATGCGCTTGCAATCCCTCCAGCTCCGCCAACACCTCTACCGTGGGGCCGAGGTGTTGCAGCCCTTCTGCCGTAATGTGCTGGAAGGTGATTTTTTTGACAAAGGAGTCGACCGATACGCCGGAATAAGAACGGGCAAAGCCGCTTGTGGGCAATGTGTGGTTGGTGCCGGAGGCGTAGTCGCCCGCGCTCTCGGGTGTGTTGTGCCCCACGAATACAGAGCCTGCATTCACCACCTTCCGCAATAGCGGTTGCCAGTCGTCGGTTTCGATGATCAGGTGCTCGGGGGCATACCGGTTGCTGAATGTGATGGCTTCATCTAGTGTGTCGCACCAAATCGCATACGAGTTGGCGATGGCTTTCGCCGCAATCGCGGCGCGTGGCAAGTCGGCAAGCTGCGCGGCGAGGGCGGCCTGCACATGGTCAATCAGTTGCTGATCGGTAGATACCAGCACGGCCTGGCTATCGGCCCCGTGTTCGGCTTGTGCCAGCAGGTCAGCGGCAACGTATGCTGGGTTGGCCGTATGGTCGGCAATGACCAGTACTTCAGAAGGGCCCGCGGGCATGTCGATGCTCACTTGGGTGAGCCCCTGTATAAGCCCCTTGGCCTTAGTGACGTATTGGTTGCCGGGTCCGAATACCTTGTCTACCTGCGGTACGCTGGCCGTACCATACGCCATGGCAGCCACGGCTTGTGCACCCCCTACGAGGTAAACCCGGTTGATCTGGAGCAGTTGAAGGCAGTACGCCACATAACCGTTGATGCGGCCGTCGGCCTGGGGTGGCGAGCAAACCACGATCTCTTTGCAACCCGCAATACGGGCGGGCACGCCGAGCATGAGCAGCGTACTGGGCAGTACCGCCGAACCACCGGGGATGTAGAGCCCCACCTTCTCGATGGGCCGCGGCTCCCGCCAGCATTTTACACCGGGCATGGTTTCCACTGTCCGCTCTTTGCGTTGCTGCGTTTCGTGGAAACGGTGAATGTTGGCAAAGGCAATTTCCAGCGCCCGCTGCTGCTCGCGCCCGATGGAGGTGGCTAGCGCAGCAATCTCGTCGGCGTCCAGATACAGGCGTTCCAGTTGCACGCCGTCGAACTCAGCCGCGTAGTTTCGGAGGGCAGCATCACCGTTCGTGCGTACGCTGTCGATAATGGCGGTGACCGACTGCTGTATCTCGTTCGATGGGTCCGTATTACGGGCAAGCAGCTGTTGGATATCCTGCTCTTGGAGCGATTGGTATCGGAATGTTTTCAACATGGCGTAATTACATGATGACTTTCTCTACGGGCATCACCACGATGCCTTGGGCACCGGCAGCTTTCAGCTTGTTGATTTTGTCCCAGAAGTCCTGTTCGGAGATCACAGTATGTACCGCCACCCAATTTTCCTCGGCCAACGGCACGATGGTGGGGCTTTTCACGCCGGGGAGCAGGGCGATGATCTCGTCGAGGCTACTGCGCTCCACGTTGAGCACCACGTATTTTGTTTCCGCCGCCCGTAATACCGACTGGATACGCTGGATCAGCTCGCGCACCACAGGGTTGCCGTCGATGCCGTTTTTGCTGATGAGGACGGCCTCCGATGTCATGACGTCGGCAAAAGGTTTGAGTCCATTGCTGCGCAGTGTGCCACCGGTAGAAACGATATCGAATATGGCATCACTCAGCTCCAATGCCGGTGAAATCTCTACCGATCCGGAAATGGTGCGGATATCGGCGGATATATTGTTTCCATCGAGGAATTTTTTGAGGGAAGTGGGGTAGGAAGTGGCAATAGCCTTGCCGTTGAGGTCGGCCAGTTCCTTGAATTCGCTGTGTGTTGGAACGGCAATCTTGAGGGTACACTTGCCGAATCCCAAGCGTTGGAGGTAGCGCACGTTGGCCTCGGTTTCGACGATAATATTTTCGCCCACGATGCCGAGGTCGGCAATCCCGTCTTGCACATACTCGGGGATATCGTCATCGCGGAGGAAGAGGATTTCCAATGGGAAATTCGCCACCGTGGTGATCAGTGAGCTTTTGTAGTTTTCGAAGGTCAAGCCGCAGTTTTTCAGGAGTTGAACTGATTTTTCGTTGAGCCTGCCGGATTTCTGTATCGCTATTTTCAAATTGTTCATGCGTTGATGATATTTTTTTAAACGCCAGCGGAGTTTACGGGTAATTCCATGCTGGTTTCATGCGTTTTTACTTATTAATTCGAGGAGATAAAAAACATTGGGTTTCAAATTGCTTCACGTAGAAACATACAAATTACATATCGCCGCAATGGCGATGGTGGTGTATGAACGGATGGATGAAAGCAAGCTGCATGTTTTCCATTAATAATCCATGAAGTTGGTGGGCAAATATAGGATGTAAATGTGGGGTGTGCAAATTTTTATTGTTTTACGCTTTCTCACCACGAGGCGACGTCTTTTCTTTTTTCCCGCTCTATGCCGCGGGGCTTATTCTTTCCCGCTCTGTGCCGCGGAGGCATGGCACTTGGAATGCACCCAAGTGCCCAAGGTGCTTCGGCTTGCCTGCTCTGTTGCAACCCGTTGCCGCATGCGCCGCAGCAAACCGAAGCCACCCCCACAAACCAACCCCTCCCTTCGTTCGTCGGTTCGCTATCGGGCATGCCTGGCTGCCGGTTGCTGCCTCCGCAGGCTAGGCCGTCTGCGTTCGGATAATACCTCCGGATGGCTTCGCCCCAACGCATCTAGCCTTACGCATGCTCGCCATAGGTATGACGATGGTGTTGAAGCATTGATAAGTCTGTGGTAGCTCCATTTGGCCATATGCAGTAGCGTTCGTTCGGAGGCAAGGCCTTGCGCTTTGGTTCTTTGGGGCAAGCCAAAGAACAGAACCATACCCCGCGGCATAGCGCGGAAAAGAAAAAATCACCATGGCTAGAAAGCGGAGGGAAGAACAGAACCATCTTGCGGCCAGTGACAACCACCGCACAGATATGCATAAATAAACAAACAATTGATAACTAGCAGGTTGGTTCACCGCCCTCATTTTATAAACCGATAAATTGTTTTAATTTCTCAAAACATGTACTTTGGCTAAAAATATGAGGTGATTATTTATGGCGAAGGATTCTATTAAACAACCAGAAACAGACGGAAACGGTGCTACCCCGGTATTGGAGGAAGGCGTACACCACGTGAATAACCCGGTATTGGATCTGCCGGAGATTGTGAAGAATTATTTGGGGCCTGTAGCGGGGTACCATCAGGAAAATAACAATTATTATTTCAATGACGGCAATGCCACGGTGGAGGTGAAGGTGGTGAGCGACGAGATCATCCGCGTGCGGCTTGCCCCGAGTGGCCAGTTTTTGGAGGACTTTTCGTATGCCGTTCCGAAAACCGACCAACATGTAACCGTGTACAACTTCGACGAAGACCAGCACGTGTACCGCGTAAAAACCAATACGGTGACCTGCGTAATCAACAAGGCCGATTTCCTGATTTCCTTCGAGGATCGGGAAGGGAAGGTGTATAATAAGGACCATTCGCCCATGCACTGGGAGGAAAACCCCGAGTTCGGTGGATATTATGTGTATAGCACCAAGGATGCCATGGCCAATGAAGCGTTTTATGGACTGGGCGACAAACCCACTCACCTCAACCTCCGTGGAGGGCGCTTTACCAACTGGAATTCGGATACCTATTCGTTCCAGTTCAACCAAGATCCGCTATATCGCAGCATTCCTTTTTATATCGGCTTGCACGAAGGGAATGCGTATGGTATCTTCTTCGACAACACGTTCAAAACCTATTTCGACTTCGCTGCCGAAGCACAAGATCAAACGAGCTTCTGGTCGGAAGGTGGCGAGCTGCAGTATTACTACATCCATGGGCCACACATGATGGACGTGGTGAAACGCTACCACAGCATCACCGGTACCCATTACCTGCCGCCGCTGTGGGCCCTCGGGTTCCACCAGTGCCGTTGGAGCTACTATCCGGAAAGCAAGGTGCGCGACCTCGCCAAGAACTTCCGCGACCGTAAAATTCCTTGCGATGCGATTTATCTCGATATCGACTACATGGACGGCTACCGGTGCTTTACATGGAACAAACACTATTTCCCCGATCCCAAAAAGATGATCAAGGAGCTGGCCGATGATGGCTTCCGCACGGTGGTGATCATCGACCCGGGTATCAAAGTAGACGAAAACTACTGGGTGTTCAAAGAAGGCAAGAAAAACCGCTACTTCTGTCGCCGCGGCGACGATTATTTCATGGAGGGCTACGTATGGCCCGGCCGTTGCCAGTTTCCCGACTTCACCAACAAAGAAGTGCGCGAATGGTGGGGCGGATTGTTCGAGGAACTGGTAGAGGCCGGCGTTGCTGGCGTATGGAACGATATGAATGAGCCGGCGGTGTTCGGTAGGGGTACCTTCCCCAATGATGTACGCCACAATTTCGATGGCCACCGGGGCTCGCACCGCAAGGCACACAACGTATACGGCATGCAGATGGTGCGTGCTACCTACGATGGCCTGAAGAAGCTTTTCCAAAAAAAGCGGCCATTCACCATTACCCGGGCCGCCTATGCCGGCACGCAGCGCTATGCATCGGTGTGGACGGGCGACAATGTTGCTACGTGGGAGCACCTCCGGTTGGGCGTACTGCAGTTGCAGCGGCTGTCGGTGTCCGGTTTGCCGTTCTGCGGAACAGATATCGGTGGTTTCAGTGGCGAGCCGGATGCTGAGCTCTTCACCCGATGGATACAGTTCGGCGTGTTCTCGCCATTTATGCGCGCCCATTCCGCCGGTGATACTTCCGAGCGCGAGCCGTGGAGCTTTGGTCCCGAAAGTGAAGCGCTGAATAGGAAGTTCATCGAATTGCGATATAAGCTACTGGCGTATATCTACTCCGTGTTTTGGGAACACACCAAATATGGTTTTCCCATTCTGCGGCCGGTAACGATGGTTGAACAGCACCTGGACAGCAACATCCAGCGCGAAGAAGAGTTTTGCTTCGGCGACAAGCTGCTGGTATCGCCGGTGCTGAACCCCGGGCAGCAGCGCAAAAAAGTGTACCTGCCCGAAGGCACGTGGTATGACTATTGGGAAGATGCCCGCTTCGAAGGCGGCAAGGAGCACGAGGTGGAAACGCCAATCGACAAGATGCCTATATTCGTCAAGGCCGGGACCGTCTTGCCCGAATATCCGGTGATGCAATATGTGCATGAAAAGCGCATCGAATCATTGAAGTTATTAGTATACCACACGGATAAGAAAACAAATTCATACCTTTATGAAGACCACGGCGATACGTTTGCTTACGAGCAGCATATCTATTTGGAGAAAAAGTTCGTGGTAAAAGGTACGTCCAAGGGCTTGACCATTGCGCAGCACATCGACGGACTGTATTCAGAGAAATATGACACGTACGACCTGCATTTGGTGGCCATGCCGTTTGAGGTGAAGCAGGTGGTGGTAGACGACAAGACAACAGCATTTGAAAAGGATGATGAAGGCCGTTATGTCGTCAACGTGCCGAAGGATTTCAGGAATATAGCTATTGCTTAAAACCATTTAACCCAAACGTTATGCAGCATTCGGTAGAAGTACATTCGTTATTTACGGATTTTGATGTAAACCTCTTCCAGGCCGGCAAACATCACAAGCTATATGAGAAGTTTGGCGCCCATGCCCTGCTGCGGAATGGAACGAAGGGAACCTATTTTGCCGTATGGGCACCCAATGCCGAATCGGTATCGGTAGTCGGCAATTTCAACGGGTGGAACCCGCATGCGCATACGTTGCTTGTACGTTGGGATGGATCGGGCATTTGGGAAGGGTTTATACCTGCGGTGGGCGTGGGCGAGTTGTACAAATACCACATCCGGTCGTACCAGGGTGAGACGTTGGAAAAAAGCGATCCCTTCGCATTGAATTGCGAAGTGCCGCCGAAGACAGCCTCGGTGGTCACTACCACGTGGTACGAATGGGGCGATGCCGACTGGATGCAAACCCGCCATGAACGCAATGGGCTCAATAAACCCATTGCCGTTTATGAGCTGCACCTCGGGTCTTGGATGCGTAGTCCGGACGACCCTGCCCAGCTGCTTGGCTACCGCGATATCGCGACGAAGCTGGTGCCCTATGTTGTAGAGGCGGGCTTTACCCATGTGGAGCTGATGCCCGTCATGGAGCATCCCTATTACCCGTCGTGGGGCTATCAGATTACAGGCTACTTCGCCGCCGCATCGCGTTATGGGGCTCCGCAAGACCTCATGTACCTTATTGAAGAACTGCACCGAAACGGTATCGGTGTGCTGTTGGACTGGGTGCCCTCCCATTTCCCTGGCGACGCGCACGGACTGCACCGGTTTGACGGCACGCACCTGTATGAGCACCAGGACCCGCGCCAGGGCTTCCACCCCGACTGGGGTTCGTACATCTTCAACTACGGGCGCAATGAGGTCCGTTCGTTCCTCATCAGCAATGCGGTATTCTGGTTGGATAGGTACCACATTGACGGACTGCGTGTAGATGCAGTGGCTTCCATGCTCTATCTCGACTATTCGCGCAAAGAAGGCGAGTGGATACCCAACGAACACGGTGGGCGCGAAAACCTGCAAGCCATCGGGTTCCTGAAAGAGCTTAATGAAGCCGTGTATGGCTATTTTCCCGATGTGCAGACCATCGCGGAAGAATCCACCTCCTGGCCGGGCGTGACCCGCCCGGTGTATAGCAGTGGTCTCGGCTTCGGTATGAAATGGATGATGGGGTGGATGCACGACACACTGGAATATTTCGGCCGCGATCCGCTATACCGCCAGCACCACCATGGCCAAATTACATTCAGTATGCTGTATGCCTTTCATGAAAACTTCATGCTGCCCTTATCGCACGATGAAGTAGTGCATGGCAAAGGCTCCATGATGCAGAAGATGCCGGGCGACGAGTGGCAGCAGTTTGCCAACCTCCGCACGCTCTATCTTTACATGTACACCCATCCGGGCACCAAACTGCTGTTCATGGGATGCGAGTTTGGGCAAACCACCGAGTGGAACCATAATCAGTCGCTCGATTGGCACCTGATGCAATACGAACCCCACCGGGGCATGTTCGAGTTGGTGAAGTCGCTTAATTACCTGTACCGGGGCGAGCCCGCGCTGTATGAACACAGTTTCAGTCCGGAGGGTTTCGAATGGATAGAAGCGGGCGATTCGTCCAATTCCGTGTTGGCCTATGTGCGTAAAGGAATCAGGCCCGAAGACGATCTGCTCATCATCCTAAACCTCACACCGGTGGTACGGTACGCGTACCGCTGTGGCCTGCCCACTGAGGGCGAGTGGACGGTTGTCCTCAATTCGGATGATCGCCGGTACTACGGCAGTGGTGTCGACCAGCCCACGGTGAAGGCCGAGCCCGTCCGCTGGATGAACAAAGACTGGTCGGCCATGTTTACCCTGCCGCCGTTGACCGGGCTTGTACTCAAACGTAATGCGGAGCATCAGCCTGCCCATAAGCAGGTGCAGCAAAGCAAAAAGAGGCCGTTTATCCATACCGGAAAGGTGGATGAGCCGAAGGTTGAGTCAAAGAAAAGACAGGCAAAAAAATAAGGAAAATAACAGATACGATGGGGAAACGAACAACACGTCGGGCGGATAAGCACGTTATCCATTTGAGTGCAGAATGTTATCCGGTGGCTAAGGTAGGTGGCCTGGGAGATGTGGTGGGCGCCCTGCCCAAGTATTTGCGGCAAGCCGGCCTACGCACCTGGGTGGTGTTGCCTTGGTACAACAAGCCGTTTGTACAGCAGCACACGTTTGATGTGGTGTACACCGGTTCCTTCCACCAGGGGTCGCGGCTGTTGGAGATGACAGTACTCAAAGAGCAAAGCGACGTGTTGGGTTTCGAGCTCTATCTCATTAAGATGCCCGGTTTGCTTGACCGCGACGAACCCTATGGGTACGCTGATGAGAGCGAACAGTTTATGGCCTTTCAACACGGGTTTCTGCATTGGATCACGGAAGTAGGCCTTGTACCCGACGTGGTGCACTGCCACGACCACCATACGGGCCTCATCCCATTCTTGATGTATTACTGCGAACGGTTTGCCGCACTGAAGAAGGTGCCCACGGTAGGCACGGTGCACAATGGCCAGTACCAGGGCTGGATGGAGTGGAATAAGGCCATCCTATTGCCCCCGTTCGATACCTGGAAATGGGGCTTGCTGGATTGGGATAAAACCATTAACCCATTGGCGGCGTTGATTAAATGCTGCACCGCATTTACCACCGTTTCCGAAGGTTACCTCGGTGAGCTGATGACGCAGGCCAATGGCTTGGAACATCTTTTTGCCATGGAACGTGCCAAAGGCATCGGTATTGTCAATGGTATAGATACCGCCGTTTGGGACCCGGCGAGCGATGCGGCGCTGCCGCACCATTACACGCGGGGCCGGATGCAGTCGGGCAAAAGTAAAAACAAGGCCTTCCTGTGCGATGCTTATGGATTGGACCCGGAGAAGCCACTCGTGGCTTATATCGGCCGTTTCGCCGGTGAGAAAGGTGCAGACCTTCTGCCGGATATCATCGAGCGCCTGTTGGGCCGCGAGGGTGCCGAGCTCTCCATCATGGTGCTGGGGTCGGGCAATCCGCAAGTGCAGGCAGCTATTGCTCACTTGGCCGAACAGTATCCCGGCAAGCTGGGGGCGTACATCGGCTATCAGGAGGAGCTGTCGCATCGGATCTACGCTGCGGCCGATTTCCTCATCATGCCCTCAAGGGTAGAACCCTGCGGGCTTAACCAGCTTTATGCCATGCGCTACGGTACGGTGCCGATAGTGCGGAGTACCGGTGGATTAAAAGATACGGTGCGGGATATCCATGAGGCGGATGGATATGGCATCACGTTTGTCGATGCTAATGCTGCCGATGCCGCAGCAGCTGTAGACAGGGCGTTGGCATTGTACGCCAACCGGAAGCAGTTGCAGCAATTGCAGAAACAACTGATGGCACTCGATTTCTCGTGGGATAAATCGGCCGTTGCATATATGGAACTTTACAAGCATATAACCAAATAGATTATGATCAAACACAATGTAATTTCTGTCGTATTGGGCGGAGGCAAGGGCACCCGCCTTTATCCGCTTACACATAAGCGCTCGAAGCCCGCTGTACCGATTGCGGGCAAATACCGGTTGGTGGATATCCCGATTTCCAATTGCCTCAACTCGGGGTATAACCGCATTTTCGTACTTACGCAGTACAATTCAGCGTCTCTCAACTCCCACATTAAAAACACGTATAACTTCAGTGTATTTAGCAAAGGTTTTGTGGATATATTGGCCGCTGAACAAACACACGAAGGCGACCGGTGGTACCAGGGCACGGCCGATGCCGTTCGGCATCTCCAGCGGTACCTGGCCCATCACGATTATGAACATATCCTTATCCTTTCGGGCGATCAGCTGTATCAGATTGACTTCCAGGAAATGATCGAACACCACATCGAGGCGGGCGCAGAAATATCTGTGGCTACCATTCCGGTAAATGCCAAAGACGCCACCTCGTTCGGTATTTTGAAATCGGACGACGAGGGTAATATCACCTCCTTTATCGAGAAGCCGAGCACGGACAAGCTGGCGGGATGGGAATCCGATGTCAGTGCCGACATGGAAGAAGCCGGCAGGGTGTATCTTGCCTCGATGGGCATCTATGTGTTTAACAAAGCGGCGATGACCAAATTGCTTAGCGAGCATCAAGGGATGGACTTCGGCAAAGAGCTTATTCCAGATTCCATTGGTACCTATAAGGTGCATAGCTATGAATACCGCGGGTATTGGACGGATATCGGTACCATCGATTCATTTTTCGAAGCCAACATCGGTCTTACGGATGATATCCCCAAGTTTAACCTCTTTGATAAGAACACGATTTTTACACGCGGGCGTATGTTACCGCCGTCGAAGGTGTCCGGAACCACGTTAGACAAGGTCGTGATTGCAGATGGTTGCATCGTAGCGGCAGAACGGATTGAACAATCCGTCATCGGTGTGCGGTCGCGTATCGGTACAGGAACGGTAATCAAAACCACCTACATGATGGGATGCGATTTTTACCAGACGCTGGATGAAATCGATGCAGCCCATGAACAGGGCGTGCCGCTGGCCGGCGTGGGAGAGCATTGTTATATCGAGAACGCTATTCTCGATAAGAACTGCTGCATCGGCAACAATGTCCGCATTACGGGTGGCTCGCATCTGGAAGATGGCGACTTTGAAACCCATGCCGTGCAAGACGGCGTTGTGGTGGTAAAGAAGCGGGCCGTATTGCCAAGCGGCACGGTGATTGGATAGCGATTCCGTATCTTTGCCGCCATGGCAAATCAAGACACGATTGTAGCGCTGGCAACGGCCACCGGAAACGGGGCCATTGCCGTTATCCGGGTATCGGGTGCGGATGCGATAGCCATCGTTAACCGGGTTTTCAAGGGCAAAGACCTGTCGCAGCAGCCCTCGCATACCATTCATTTCGGAACCATCCGCGATGGTGAAGAGGTATTGGATGAGGTGCTGGTATCGCTGTTCATTGGCCCGAACTCCTACACGGGTGAAAATAGCGTTGAACTCTCCACACACAACTCAAGGTACATCATCGAACGGGTTATCCAACTGCTGATCAAGATAGGTGCCCGTGCCGCCCAGCCGGGCGAGTTTACGTTACGCGCCTTCCTCAATGGCAAGATGGACCTTTCGGAAGCCGAGGCCGTCGCTGACCTGATTGCATCCCATTCGGCTGCATCCCATCAGGTGGCGATGAACCAAATGCGCGGAGGTATCAGCAATAAGCTGCAACAGATGCGCGGGCAGCTAATCGATTTCGCGGCATTGTTGGAATTGGAGCTTGACTTCGGAGAAGAGGATGTAGAGTTTGCCGATCGGGAACAATTCATTACGCTTATCGTTGAACTCCAGTCGCACATCGCCAAACTCATCAGTTCATTTGCCTACGGCAATGCCATTAAGCATGGCGTGCCGGTAGCCATTATCGGGAAGCCCAATGCGGGTAAGTCGACTTTGCTGAACACGTTGATTGATGAGGAGCGTGCCATTGTGAGCGATATTGCCGGTACCACGCGCGATACGATCGAGGAGATGGTTAACCTCGATGGCATCACGTTCCGCTTCATCGACACGGCGGGACTGCGTGAAACAGCCGATGCCATTGAAGCCATCGGCGTAACCAAGGCCAAGGAAAAAGTAAGGCAAGCCAAGGTATTGCTTTACCTCTACGACGGAATGGCCAGCACGGCCGACGAGGTAATCCACCAGGTAAGGGAACTCCATTACCCCGGGCTCATTGTCATCCTCGTCCGCAACAAAATAGATATGGAGGGCGGTTATCAACCCAATGAAATGGATGCAGCGATTAAAGAGGCCCTATTTAGCGATTACGGCGATTCACTGGTGGCAATATCGGCCAAAGATAGTCGTACGGTGGAAGGGTTGAAAAATGAATTGGTCGGGAAAATCCGCGACTTGGCCGTAGACGACCAACAGGTTATCACCAACACCCGTCACCTGGAAGCGCTACATGACGCCCTCGACTCACTCAGCCAGGTTGAGCAGGGGCTAGGTATGCAGCTTCCGGGCGATTTGTTGGCCCATCATGTTCGGGATGCGCTACGGCATATTTCGAGCATCACCGGAGATATCGATGTCGACCGCGATATTTTGGGAACTATCTTCGGGAAATTTTGCATCGGGAAATGAAAGACGCATCGAAAACCAAACTTGTTGCGTGGGTCATCCAAAAATCACCTCTTCCGTCTGTTATAATAAGCCCGTACCATTAACAACAAACACGCGGTAGCCAGCGCGATGGCCAACCACCTGAACGAGAACCCCACAACGGGCTGGCGGTAGGTTTCCGATGCACGTTCCTTGGCATGGTGGATGTTTTTCAATACGGTAAATTGGTGTGATGAAGATAGGGGGGTTGATGGGAAACCATAGGGAGAGACTGGTTTTAACCTAAATTTGTCGCTAGATAACGATGACGAAAGTGGATTTATGTTTACCTTGCGAGACAACTGAACATGCTAAGCAATGAACTGAATAAACGTTAAAGATGATGATAATTTACAGAAGATAATGGATGGGCCTGATTTTAAGACATAAAAAAACGTTGATTTGCTGGTTCAACGTTTAAGACCTTTGTTGATTCCCTACCAAGGGTAAAGAACAATACAAAGGTATATGCTTTATTGCATATATCAAATACTATGCGCAAAAATACACCCAAATTGAGCTATTTAACGAAAGTGTGTTCTTACTTTTTTTTCATCATCAATATAAGCAATGAAAGCAAACGAACTACAAGTCATCAGTTTCTTACAGAAACCAAACGTCCAATTTGTGATACCTGTGTATCAAAGGAATTACGATTGGACGGAAACGGAATGTAAGCAGCTATTTAAAGATGTTAAGGCCGTTGAAAAGGAAGATCGTGGTACGCACTTCATCGGTAGCATTGTGTTTATCCATGAGGGCGTTTATACCACAGATAATCTTCAGGAATTAGTCATCATTGACGGACAGCAGCGGCTGACAACGATTAATATTCTTTACGTTGCGCTCTATAGATTTGCAAAAGAGAACGACCAGGCGTACGAGGCTGATCGGTTGTATAATATGTTTTTGATTAACCAATATGTGCAGGACGAAAAGAGTAAACTGAAGCTCAAACAGACGGACGAAAACTCAAAAGCTTTTAAGGCCATACTGAATGGGACTGAGAGACACTATGATGGCTACTCGAACGTCATCGAAAACTATAACTATTTCCGGTCGGTCATCAACTCGGATAATTTTGAGACCATATTACGCGGCCTGAATCGACTCATATTTGTAGAGATTTCGCTGGAGCGGGGCAAGGACGACCCGCAGCGTATTTTTGAAAGTTTAAATTCCACCGGCTTGGAGCTTTCGCAATCTGATCTGATTAGGAATTACATTTTGATGGATTTAGCGCCTAAACGGCAGCGTGAGGTGTTTGAAACAATCTGGAATCCCATTGAGGAGAATATCCGGGATGTACAAAAGCAAACTTCATTGGTTTCCGATTTCATCCGGGATTACTTAACCTTGCGTAATAAGAAGATACCGAACAAGAGTAAGGTATACGAAGAGTTTAAGCTTTTGCACTTTGATAAAAATAGTGAATCTTTTGGCCAGGAACTGGAACTCATCAAGTCTTTTTCGGTACATTATAAAAAATTCATCAATCCGTCAACGGTAGCTGAAACGGATGTCCGTAAAGAACTGGAATATATCAACAGACTGGAAATCAATGTCGCCTATCCGTTCCTACTCCAGGTGTTTGAGGATGCCGAAAATGGCGTGCTTTCCAGATTGGAGCTAATCAACGTGTTACAATTGATTCAAAGCTATGCATGGCGTAGGTTTGTAGCAGGGTATCCTACCAATGCGCTCAATAAGATATTCATGACCCTATATTCGGAAGTGGATGCTGACGAATACTATGAGTCGGTCGCAAAAGCATTGTTAAGGAAAAAGGGCAGCGGTAAATTCCCGACCGATGAAGAAGTGAAGGCGGCGTTGAAAGACAAGGATCTATATAACATCAAAGCGAAAAATCGGAGTTACCTCTTCGAATTGCTGGAGAACCACAACAACAGGGAATGGGTAGATACTTCAAACGAACGAATTACTGTGGAGCATATTTTTCCGCAAACCCCCGGAAAAAGTTGGAAATCTGCCCTTGCTGAAGAGGACTTTTTTTTATTCTCGGAGAAATATCTCAATACCATAGCGAATCTGACATTGTCAGGGAATAATGGTTCATTAGGCAATAAGTCGTTCCTCGATAAAAAGGACATGAATATCGATGGTAAGGAGCAGGGTTATCGGTACAGCCGATTGTGGTTGAATACCTACCTGAATTCGATAGACAGTTGGGGTGTATCCAGTTTTGAAAATCGGTTTGAGCAGATTTATCTGCGATTTTTAAACATTTGGCCACATCCGGATGTCGAAGTGCAAATCACAGAAGCATCGTTTGAAGAGCAGACCATCTTTGATGCGGAAAGCCCAAGGTATAAGAAATTGGAATATTTTATATTCGAAGATACGAAGGTTGAGGAAGAGACCGTTGCCCAAATGTATTTCTATGTGATCAAGCAGCTGTATGAGCGAAACCCGCAACTGTTGGTGGAACATCAGGATGTGTTCAAAGTTACTCGTGAGCTCTCTGATTTTCGATCTCCGCAGGAGATTGCAAACGGATGGTACGTAGAATCGAATATTGATAGCGACACAAAGTTTTCCGTGTTAAAGAAATTGCTAACGTTGTTTGGAATGGAAGACGAATTGCTGATCCAATATGCTGCCGACTCAAGTATCTCAGCGAGCGAAGCCTCTCGACACAGAATAAGAAAAGAATTTTGGAAGCAACTCTTGCCGCAAATCAAAGATACTCGCCTGTTTGCCAATGTGAATCCAACTAAAGACCACTGGCTGACTGCGGGAGCCGGGATAAGTGGTTTAGGCTTTACTTTGGTGGTGACCAAATCTTATGCAAGAATTGAGTTGGCCATTTCAACGTCAAGTAAGGAGGCTAACAAGCGATATTTTTACCAATTGTATAAGAATAAAAGTGAAATCGAGAATGCATTTGGTGAGGAGTTGGTATGGGAGGAATTGCCGGACGGCAAGATGAGCCGTATTAAAGCTGAATTACAAGGTGTAAGCTTGTATAACGAAAATGATTGGGAAGCGATGAATGTTTACCTGATATTGCGGTTGTCGAAATTTGAATCTGTTTTTCGTCCCAATATCAATAAGTTGAAAAAAGCAAAGTGATCAATAGTGTAAATAGATGGTACCATGCCCGAAACCAACCGCATAGAATACAAACGCGAACTCCATACCGATGTGGATATTGAAAAGGAGGTGATTGCGTTTTTGAATTACCACGAAGGGGGTGTTATCTATATCGGCATCGACAAAACCGGTAAAGTCGTGGGCGTATCTGATGCGGACGGTGATGCACTCAAAATCAAAGACCGAATCAAAAACAATATATCCCCATCGGCCATGGGCTTATTTGACGTGGTGGTAGAGGAACGGGAGGGCAAGGAAATCATTAAAATCACTGTGGCCAGTGGCAGCGAAAAACCGTACTTCAAAAAGAAATACGGGATGACGGAAAAAGGCTGTTTCATCCGCATAGGAACGGCAGCTGAGCCGATGCTGCAGGGGATGATTGATAGATTGTTTGCCACCCGCACCCGTAATTCCATTGGCAAAATCCGATCTCACCGTCAGGATTTGACCTTTGAGCAGCTTCGTATTTATTACGAGGAAAAGCGCAAGCCGCTTAATAGTCAATTTAGGAAAAGCCTGGAGTTACTTACTGAGGAGGGTACGCTCAATTATGCAGCATACCTGTTGGCTGATGAAAACGGTGTATCGATGAAGGTGGCAAAGTATAGCGGCACGAACCGAGTAGACCTTATCGAAAATAACGAGTACGGCTATTGCTCGCTCGTAAAATCGACGAAAAGCATATTGGATAAAATCGAGCTGGAAAACCGGACAGCAACGCAAATCACGTCCAAAGAGCGGATAGACCGCAGGCTTTGGAATCCGGTGGCCATCCGCGAAGCCATTATTAACTCGATTGTACATAACGACTTTACCCGTGAGGTGCCACCCAAGTTTGAGATTTTTGCCGACCGCATCGAGATCACTTCTGCAGGTATATTGCCAGAGGGATTGAGTGAGGAAGATTTCTTTGATGGCGTATCCATTCCAAGGAACAGGGAATTAATGCGGGTGTACCGCGATTTGGAATTGGTGGAACAGCTTGGTTCAGGCGTGCCGCGGATTTTGGAAAGCTACGGCAGGGAATGCTTCCGCTTTATGGACAATTTTATACGGATGACGTTTCCGGCTTCAGAAGTGATCACCCCGCAAGTCACCGAACAAGTCACCGAACAAGTCACCGAACAAGTCACCGAACAAGTCACCGAACAAGTCACCGAACAAGTGTTGAATTTATTGGCAGTGGCAGACCAAACCGGACGTACAAGCGCAGAATTGATGGCATTGGTCGGCATAAAGCACCGTCCTACTTTTTTATACAATTATTTACAACCAGCGGTTGATAAAGGATTGCTGGAAATGACCATACCCGATAAGCCCAAAAGCAGCAAGCAGCGTTATGTATTGACGGCGTTGGGAAGGCGGATGGCGGAAGAGATTAATAAGGATTAAAACGTTGCGAACATGCAGAAACCACCCATTTCAATGATTGAAGTTCAATTAAGAAGCTTTATTGAATCGTTACGGCCAACAGATGAAGAAATTCGCAAGCAGTTGGATTTTGGTTATTCCTGGGATGGACAAAGTGCTTTATTGTTTGAAATTAGGCATCAATGGGATGATCCAACGAATATTTTAGAGTTACCGTTTGCTAAGCTCCGTTTTGTTAAATCTTCCAAAATATGGAAATTGTATTGGATGCGGGGATCAGGTAAGTGGGAAGCCTACGAGCCACAACCGGAAAGTATTGATCTGTATAAATTGTTGACCGAAATTAAAAATGACGCATACAGCTGTTTTTTTGGATAGTGGGAAAAGACGGACAGGAACCTCAATTGGAGGAAATGTATTCCCGATTGCGAACGCACTGCGTTCACAATTCGATGCGGAGAATAAGTGGTTTTATATCCGCATATATTGCGGAGTATATCCTTACTTTTGGCACTTTGAATCAAGGACGATAATTAGCAACTGAATAGAGCTCCATGGGTGATTTTGAACAGGGATTATTAGCTGCGTTAGACGAAATCAAGGGAAGCGGTTCATTCGTGAGCAGCGGCTCAGAGCCCTTCACCTTTCCCGGTCTGCATCTTCGGGGGTATGGCGAAATAGGTTTCCCCATCCACGAAAGGGTCTGTGCTGATCTCATTGCCTTGGCACACAAAGCTCCATTTGGTAAGGGGAGTCAGACGTTAGTTGACGCGAATGTGCGTAGCGCGTGGGAAATCGACGCCGAAGCGTTAACCTTCGTCGGCGAGACATGGGATAAGCAACTGGTGCGTATCCTATCCCAGGTGAAGTCAGACCTGGGGCTGGAAGGACACGATGTACACTCCCACCTGTACAAGCTGCTGGTTTATGAAACGGGCGATTTCTTCGTGGCGCATAAAGACTCGGAAAAGGAACCGGGTATGTTTGGTACACTGATCGTAGGCTTGCCCAGTGAGCACACCGGCGGCGAGCTCCAGGTGAGTTTAGGTGGCAAGGTGGTGCCGATTGATTTTTCGGATTCGGTGGCCGCTTACCGGATACCGTATGCCGCGTTCTACGCCGATTGCACCCACGAAATCCTACCCATCACCTCCGGTTACCGCGTATGCCTGGTGTACAATTTGGTGCACGGCAAAAGTGCCGCCGTCCAGCAACCCGAAAGCAATGCGGCAATCGTCCACCAGATCGCTAAGGTATTGGAGAGTGCGACGGAGGATACCGACATCCCGAAGATCGTGCTTTTAGGCCATCAATACACGCCGTCCAACTTCACGATGGATACACTCAAGCTGGCCGACCGGCCTAGGGCTGAGGCGCTGTTGGCCGCGGCGGAAACTGCTGCGTTTTATGCCAAACTGGGGTTGGTCACCTCGTATCAGGCTGGTGAACTCGAAATCGATACCCCTCCGGCACGGCGCGGCCGACGCCGGAGTTATTACGGCGATGATCATTATTCGGACGAAGAGCTGGAGGAGTATGGCACCATGGGCGAGGTCTATAACGAATATGTACAGCCCGGCGGGTGGATGGAGGGTGGGATACCGCCGTTGCGCGGCTTGCAATTCGAGTACGACGACCTGATTGCTGCATTCCAGCTGAACGAAGGCGAGCCAATCGAGAAGGATGCCGAAGGCTATACCGGCAATGCAGGGATGGAGATGGTGTATTGGTACCATTACGGTGCCGTATTCCTGTGGCCAAAAAAACACCATATCGAGTTGCTGGTGCAGGAAGGTGCAGTCAACCAGCTGGAGTGGCTCGCCTATTGGAACCAGCGGTGGGATACATTGACGGATGCTGAGATTGCCGGGATAAGGAAGCTTTTGGCGGAAGGTTTGGGCAGCGCCAGTTACAAGCGCCCCGACTACAGCCCGCTGGTCGATTCCCTGATGCTGCTTGGTGATGTCGACTTCCTACATGCTACAGGCGGCCGCCATCTTGTGGATCATTTTGCTGCCGTCGGGGTTGGGAGCTTAATGCGGTTGATTGAGGCCTATCCGGCCTATCCATTCTCCGACGTATGCGTCGCCGTGCTGGAAAGCGGCCGCATCGCCGATTTAGCGCAGCTACTGGCGCTTTTGGATAGGTTGAGGTCATCGGGTGATACCCATAGCCGGTTCATTGACGAGCAATTGGCTCGGTTGCCCGAATACTTGAGTCAGGCACAGCTCACGCTGAAAGAAAATCATGCTACCGTGCTGGGCCTGCTTAGGCACCTGAGCGGGCTAGTCCGCCCGAAAGCAAGCGACGAGGATTGGATGGGACGATTGGTCGAAGCCTTGGTCACTCCGCTCACCCGTGGTTATGTCAACAACGTGTTGATGCCACTCATCGTGGAAACCGATCCGGGGAATCCACTGGTAGACCGTTTGGCCAAGGTCGGACACCGAGACTTGGCCGCGCGGGTGGCCGACAAACCACAACCCCCGGCGGATTGGTCACGTGACGTCCCGACAGCCGATCGATACGGACGTGTATGGGCATTGTTGGTGGGCTTCCTCCAATCGCCCACGGAACAGCTCTTCGATTATCGGGCCAACCAATCCGAGCGCTCGTTGGTGGAAACCGCCTTGGCCAACGTGCGCATTGACATCAAGACCGAGACGATCCGCAAAGGGTCACCACATACGCTGAGGCTCACGAAAACACAAGAAGCATATGAAAACGCGTTAGCCAAGTGGGAAGTGGACGTGGACTTGCTGGAGCAATTGGACGCAATTATTATGCACTAAGATGCACCATCCATGAGGCTTATGGATCCGTGTGTTTCCGAAAAGTGCAGTTACAGCTTTGAAATCTAAGAATGTTTGCCAATGTCTTTTACCACCGTAAAGAAAGAATTGAACCGGCTTGATAAGGCCAAGCTCATTGCGCTGATCGGCGATCTGTATAAGAAGCACAAGAACGTGCAGGAGTACCTCGACCATTTCGCCAGTCCGGATGAGAAGGGATTGTTTGAAAAGTACAAAGAGCAGGTCATCGGGGCCTTTTTCCCATTAAGGGGATGGGATTATGATTTGCGAAAAGGTAAGCAGGCCATTTCCGATTTCAGGAAATTGGAGCCGTCACCGCAACAGCTCGCAGGTTTGATGCTGGTCTATGTGGAAACCGGGGTTGAGTTTACCAATCAATTCGGTGATATTAATGAGACGTTTTACAATAGCTTGGAAAGCGTTTATCATCAAACCTTGAAACTGCTTAAAAAGGAAGGCTTGCTGCCAAAATTTGAGAAAAGATTACGTAAGGTGTTGACAGATACGAGCGATATAGGGTGGGGCTTCCATGATACGCTATCTGATTACTTTTTTGAGTATTTCGATCACACTTGACCACAGGTCGTCAATACCCGGTTTATGGCAGTGGTCGAGGGGATATGAATGGCTTTAGCCAGATTTTTTTTATTTTGCCGGACGGAGCATTTACAGCAGCGATGAAAACAAATCTCATTATCCCGTTACTTTTTTTCCTTTTAGATGGCTTATCCATACAGGCCCAGCCCGTGCTAAGCGAAACCCAGGCCACTATTAGCAAAATGGACAAACTACTGTTGAAAAATAAGCTACCGGAGGCGTTGCATCTGCTTGAAAACGCCATCGCGGCGACCGACCTTCCCGCGGATCTCGCCTATCTATATGCAAACCAGAGCGGATTGTATGCCTCGATGGATAGCCTATTGGTCGGAAAACGACTGCTGGATTTAAGCTTGGAAAATGCGGAGAAGTCTGGCAGGAGTGCATCCAAAGCGGCAGCCTATCGTGCGAAAGCTTACCTGAACAACAGGCTGAATAGCCCGGATGAAGCGGTGAAAGACGCGCTGGAAGGCTTGGCACTTCTTGAAGGGAATGAGGATGAGCTGACCACTAAGTATCACTTCAATTACCTACTATACAGCGTATACAGCAAGTGGGACGATGGACAACGCATGGAAAAATACATCCGGACATGCCACGAGTACGCCGTGCAGGCCGCTGATCCAAACCTGCAGGCCAATGCTATTAACGGCATTTCGAGCATGTACGTGGCCCGGTACCGAAAGACCCAAACGGCGGGAATGCTCGACAGCGTATACACCTATCTGAACCGCGCATTTGCCCTCGATGATGAATATCCTGGGAAGGTGAACGGTAATACCTTCGTTATTACCTGTATTAACCTTGCCAACTATTACTTGGAGTTTTCTGCCGAAACGACGTCCGAGCGGATGCAAAAGGCGTTTCGATACCTCGACCTGGCCGAAGATAAACTCCGGCGTGGAACGGCTTCTGCCGAGAAATGGGTCAATGTATTCGGCATCCGCAGCGGTTTTGCCAAAGCAATGGGAAACATTGCGCTGGCCGAACAGTACCTGTTGGAGGGACTTACCCGGCTAACGGGGGCCGGTGTGGATAATTTTGATCTCGAATACATGGTGAACAAGGAGCTGGCGGATATTGCGCGAACGAAGGACGATCTGCAATCGGCCATCTCTTATCAAGAAAGCGCCGAAGGGCTTTTGAAAAAGATGTTTGATCACCAGCAGGCGCTGAATGCCCAGAAGCTGGAAATACAATACGAAACGGAAAAGAAGGACCGGGAACTAACGTTGCTGAAAGAACGTGCCGAACTTCGGAAACGCCAGAACTACTTGTATGGCGGTATTGCCATCGCCTCGATTTTCGCACTTGTTTTCATGTTTTCGTCCTATCGTTTCCGGCTGCGGTATTCCAGGGAACGGGAAAGGAAACTTCAGCGCGAAAAGGAAGAGGCAGAACAACGGTCGGCTATACGGATTCAGCTGGAAAAAGAGGAACATGCCCGGTTGAAAGCCGAGCAGGAACTACTCGACCTGAAGCGTCAGCAATTGGAAAAGGAAGCGCTGGCCAACACGCTGATCATCGAACATAAGAACGATACGTTGAAGCAAATTCAACATAAAATCCGGGAGGGCGATGCGGGAAACGTACAGAAATTGCTGAAGGAAGAAATGCTGATGCGCGCGGACTTTGACGATATCAAACTGCAGATGCAACAGCTGCATCCCGATTTCTTCAATCGACTGCATAAAAAAGCCACCCAGAAACTCACCCCTCTCGATCTGCGATACTGTGCATACATCTACCTGCAGATGAATACCAAGCAAATTGCCCAAGTGCTGCATATCGAACCCCAAAGCGTGCGGATGTCCAAATACCGGCTGAAGCAGAAGTTCGGATTGGATAAATCGGTGGACTTGGAATTCTTTTTAAGCCATTTGTAGATGATTTGTAGATACTGCACACGTGTTTCGTAGACACTGTGTATGGGTGTAAAACTGGATTGCGCATGGTTGTCCCGGTAACTTTGCCGGGTCGCTGTTACGAGCAGCGATACCGGGAAGATGCAACGTTTCATTTGGTTTAGTGGTTTGATGTTTAGGGGCCTGCTGTTACTTGGGTGCCCGCCCTCCGTGCTACAGGCGCAGACCACCCGTTATGTCTCACCAGATGGGGTAGGTGACGGCTCAACATGGGCCCAGTCCAGCAGCTTGGCAGATGCGGTAACCAATGCGTCATCGAACGATCAGCTTTGGTTGAAGGCGGGGATTTACGAGATCGACCAAACGGTCGAATTTTCCTATAGCCATTCGGGCATCCATGTGTACGGGGGGTTTGATGGTACCGAAACAAACCTCGACCAACGGAACGTTGAAAGTAATGAAACGATATGGGATGGCCTTGGTGAACGGCGTATTTTGCGAATCGGTGCAAATGACATTATGCTAGATGGCCTTACCTACCGTAATGGTTTCGTTGAAGGTGACAACGACGGCGGAGGGGCAATCTACATTAGTGCATCGGGCACTACGATACAGCATTGCACGTTCCGCGAGAATATCGGAGCGGGTGGGCGTGGGTCGGGAGCAATCTATTACCGCAATGGTAACGGCCTTCTGATCGATCATTGCCTGTTTGAAAACAACCGAACACAAACCTATCCGGGGGATGCCAACGGGGGCGGGGCGATCTTCAGTTGGGCTTCTGATATGGTGATCAGCCATACGGTTTTCCGCAATAACGCATCGCACAACGATGGCGGAGCGATTTATTCATGGGATAGCATGGCATTGAGCGATTGTGTTTTTGAAGGTAATCAGGCCGAAAAGACAGGGGGAGCGATAAGGATTCACACATCGTCAACTGCGGTTATCCGTAATGTGGTTTTTTCAAATAACCATGCCAACGAGGACGGTGGGGCTATTTGCGTAGGCTCATCGGCGGAGGCCACTATTATCAATAGTCTGTTTGACGCAAACACTGCTGGGGATCAGGCCGGTGCCATCTATAACACGGCCGGCCTGAAGGTTACAAATACGACCTTCGTTAATAACCAACATCAAGCTATCGTTTTTCGGTCATTTTCGGGAGATGATGATTGCTTCACCTATATATACAATAGTATTTTTTATGGTAACACTTCTCCGGAAGGTACGTCTCCTGATATTTCTCCCTTGATCGACTCGTACACTTCGGTTGACGTTGAATTGAGAAGGAATATATTGCAGGTCGATCCGCATCCCCTGTATACGGTGGGCGGGAACCTGGTAGCTGCCGACCCGGTGTTTGTCGACCCGCTTAATGCCGATTTCCGTTTTCTGCCAGCAAGCCCGGCTATTGACGCGGGCCGCGCGATGTTGTTCAACGGCGTATCGGCTACCAATGCGGGAGCATCCACAGATTTGGAGGGGAATCCGCGGGTGCAAGGTGCGAATATTGATATGGGGGCTTACGAGGCGGAGCCGCCTGACATTCCGGAATGTACAACAGTTAATACGCCTGTTGACGGTGCCGTGGATGTGCCGCTTGATGCGGAGATTAGGTGGGAAGCTGTTGATGATGCTACGGGTTACCGGGTCACCATCGGTACGGAAGCTGGCGGTACGGACGTGATCGATGGGCAGGAGGTCAGCGGCACGGCATTCGTATTGCCGGACGGCTTTGCTGAAAACATCGCCTATTACGTTACGGTGGTGCCGTATAATTCCGCAGGTGAGGCATCGGACTGTGCCGGGATCAGCTTCACGACGGAGACCTTACCGGTGCCGCCAGTTTGCGCGACGATTACCGGTCCGATGGACGGCGCCATGGATGTGCCACTCGATGCGGAAATTACGTGGGAGGCTGTTGATGATGCTACGGGTTACCGGATTTTCATTGGCACTTCGGCTGGCGGCACGGACGTGGTGGACGGACAGGAGGTCAGCGGTACGGTATTCGGATTGCCTGACGGCTTTGCTGAAAACACTGCCTACTACGTTACGGTGGTTCCTTATAACTCCGCAGGTGAAGCTTCAGACTGTACCGGGGTCAGTTTCACCACGGAGACGTTACCGGTGCCTCCCGGGTGCACCACGATTACCGGTCCGGTGGACGGTGCCACGGATGTGCCGCTGGATGCGGAGATTACCTGGGAAGCCGTTAATGATGCTACGGGTTACCGGATTTCCATTGGCACCTCGGTGGGCGGTACGGACGTGGTTGATGGGGAGGATGTCAGCAATACGGCATTCGTATTGCCGGATGGTTTTTTGGAAAACGCCACGTACTACGTTACGGTGGTGCCGTATAATTCCGCAGGTGAGGCAACGGACTGCGCGGAGATCAGCTTCACGACGGAGACGCTGGTAGTGCCGCCTGTTTGTACCACGATTACCGGTCCGGTGGACGGTGCCACGGATGTGCCGCTGGATGCGGAGATTACTTGGGAAGCCGTTGATGATGCTACAGGTTACCGGATCACTATCGGTACGGAACCGGGCGGTACGGACGTGGTTGATGGGCAGGAGGTCGGTGGTACGGCGTTCAGCCTGCCGGACGGCTTTGCTGAAAACACCGCCTATTACATCACGGTAATTCCTTAC